>JAUIDE010000048.1 GCA_030429105.1 Alphaproteobacteria bacterium | reverse complement strand
TTTACAACCCTAAGGCCTTCATCGCTCACGCGGTATGGCTAGATCAGGCTTTCGCCCATTGTCTAAGATTCCCCACTGCTGCCTCCCGTAGGAGTCTGGGCCGTGTCTCAGTCCCAGTGTGGCTGATCATCCTCTCAAACCAGCTATGGATCGTAGGCTTGGTAGGCCATTACCCCACCAACTACCTAATCCAACGCGGGCCAATCCAAAGGCGAAATTCTTTCCCCCGTAGGGCGTATACGGTATTAGCAGTCGTTTCCAACTGTTGTTCCGTACCTCTGGGTATGTTCCCACGCGTTACTCACCCGTCCGCCGCTATGCCCGAAGGCATCGCTCGACTTGCATGTGTTAGGCATACCGCCAGCGTTCGTTCTGAGCCAGGATCAAACTCTCAAGTTGAAACCATTGCTGGTTTCCTTGACGAGATAAGACCCCGCACATGTGTGACCGGTTCATCGACTTCAGCCCGAAAGCCTCCGTCTCCCCGGTGATACGTGTGCGTGTCCTATACGTCGTTTCCGACCGGACCGCCCACATATCCCTTCATTTCTTCAGCGATTTCAAAGAGCGCGGCCTCCTGAGAAGCCGCCGGCGGCGGGAGTTGTTGGCTCCCCGCCGCCGGTGAGCGGGTATCTAGAGACAATCCCGAAACGCCGCAATAGCTTTTTGGCGGATTTTTTGCGGCCCCGTCATATTTTTGCGATTATCAATTTTTCACAATGGGTTAGATGTCATCTGACAGGCCCTTCAAGCTTGAAATTCCGGGTTTACGGAGCGTCAGCCTGCGTTGGACGAGACGGAATCGAAGCCGAATCCCGGGGTCCTATCCGCCTCTCGAACCGCCGAACCGCAACATGTTGTGGGCGACTCACGAACGGGGGCGAGTCGCCCCGCGAATCCGGGTCGGCGCTTGTTCAGCCGCCGGTCAGGGCGACCGTGGCCGGGCAGGGCTTCCCCTCGAAGAAGCGCTCGAGCGCCTCACCGAACACCGGGTCCGCCCCCTTCACGCGGGAGAAGAGCGTGGCGCAGGAATGGAGCTTTCCCGCATCGGTCGGACCGAAGATCGCCGCGGCGTCGTCGACGCCCGAGTCCAGACAGAGGCGGAAGCAGCGCACGAGCCGGGCGCCGAGGACCGGATCGGCAAGATAGGCCTCCGCCTCGGCCAGACCGGCGATTCCGAACCAGAGCGTCATCTCGGAGGGCATGAAGCCGCTCCACTCCGGCACGCCGTCGCACTGGGGGAAGATGAACCACATCCAGTGGCTCTCCTTCCGGCCGGCGGAAAGCTCGGCGACCGCCTGCTCGTAGTGGCTTACCCTTGCGCCGCTGACGCGCTCGTCCTGCTGGGCGAGAAAACGCTCTAGGTCGATATCGTCCTCGTCTTCCTCGTCCCATTCGCTCATTTGCCGAGGGCCGCCATCAGCTCGCGCCACTCGCCCGGGCTCATGCCGGCGGCCGCGGCGTCGAGCGACTCCCCGGCGATCATGCGTTTCACCGCCTCCAGCCCCGCGCGGGAGAGATGCGCGCCGCCGAGCCGGTAATCCTCGAACGCCTCCCAGGCGGCGGGCACCCAGGCCTTCGTCAGCGCCCCGATCGCCTCTGCGTAGACGCGGATCTCGTATTGCGCGTGCGGGTCGGCGCGGAGGGAGAGGAAGTGGAAGAGGTTGTGGAGGTCCGTCTTCCAGTACCATTGCGTATAGACGTTCGCGGTGAGGTTCATGCGCGCCAGCTCGCGCGCGAGGCCGCGCCGGCCTTCCTCGATCGTCTCGCCCTCGAAGGTCTGGTTCAGCATGCGCTGATAGTTATCGTAGGTCTGCGCCGCGTCCCCGCGCAGAAGCCGCAGCACCTCTGCCGCCTCCTCGCCCTCCAACGTCTCCCCGCGGCCCTGCCGGTTGGCGGAGGATTGCGCGGCGAGCTGATCCGGCGCGGGGATGTAGAATTCCCGGTCCATCACCGAGTAGCGGGCGGAATATTCGTTCACGTTCGCCGTGCGGTGGCGGATCCACTGCCGGGCGACGAAGATCGGCAGCTTCACATGCAGCTTGATCTCGCACATCTCGAACGGCGTCGAATGGCGGTGGCGCATGAGATAGCGGATGAGCCCGCGGTCGTCCCGCGCCTGGCGGGTGCCGGCGCCGTAGGAGACGCGGGCGGCCTGAACGATGGCGGCGTCGTCCCCCATATAGTCGATGACGCGGACGAAGCCGTGGTCGAGAACCGGAACCGCCTCGTAGAGGCGCGCCTCGATCCCCTCCGACACGGCGCGCCGCGTCTCGCGCCTTTCCGCGCGGGCGCGTTCGATTTCGGCCTGTTGTTCCGCGGAGAGCGGCATATCCTGTCCCCCGGCGCGGGCTGACCCGCGTCCCTTGCTCCGGTCGGAGCGTAACAGGCGATTCTGACGGGGCAAGGGCATGAGCGACAAAACCGCGATCGTCGGAGGCGGCCCGGCCGGCCTCGCCGCGGGGCGGGCGCTGAAGGCGCTGGGCCTGCCATTCGACATCATAGAGGGGAATGCGGATTTCGGCGGGCTCTGGAACCGGGACTGGCCGCTTTCCCCGATCTATGACAGCGCGCACTTCATCTCCTCGCGCACCATGTCCGCCTTCGACGGCTTCCCGATGCCGGAGCACTGGCCGGATTATCCGCGCCACGACCTGATCCTCGATTATGTCCGCAGCTTCGCCCGCGCCTTCGGGCTCTATGACCATGCCCGGTTCGGCGCCGCCGTCGCCTCGGCCCGGCCCGCGCCCGGGGGATGGCGGGTCGAAACGACGGACGGGCGCGCGGAGACCTACCGCTTCCTGATCTGCGCGAGCGGCGCGACATGGGACGCCGCCGCGCCCCCGATCCCCGGCGCATTCGCCGGTCGGCTCCGCCATGCGCGGGACTATCAGGGCGCCGAGGAGTTCGCGGGCCGGCGCGTCCTTGTCGTCGGCTGCGGCAATTCGGGGGCGGACATCGCCTGCGACGCGGCGCAGCGGGGGGCCTTCGCCGCGATCTCCCTCCGCCGCGGCTACTGGTTCATCCCGAAGCATTTCGCGGGAATGCCGACCGACGTCTACGCCGCGCGGCAGCCGAAGGTTCCGCTCCGGCTCCGTCAGTTCGTGCTGAAACGCCGGCTCCGGCGGATGATCGGGGACATGGCGCGGCTCGGCCTGCCGGAGCCGGACCACGAATTGCTGGAGACGCATCCGCTGATGAACGATCAGGTGCTGCACCATCTCCGCCACGGCGACCTTGTCGTGCGGCCGGACGTGGCGCGATTCGAGGGCGATGAGGTCGTGTTCCGCGACGGGACGCGCGAGCCGTTCGACGACGTGGTGCTCGCCACCGGCTACAACTGGTCGCTCCCCTATCTCGCGAACGCCGAGAACCCCTTTGCCGAAGGCAAGGCGCAGCTGCCGCTCTGCGTCTTCTCGCCGGCGCGGGACGATCTCTTCTTCATGAGCTTCATCAAGGCCGCCGGCTCCTCCATCACCCTTTTCGGGGAAATGTCGTGGATCGTGGCGCGCGCGATACGGGCGGCGCAGGAGGGCGGGGCCGATCACGCGAAACTCAGGGCGGAGATCGCCGCGAACCGCTACGATCTGCGGAAAGGCTTGCGAATGGTCCCTTCGCCGCGGCACGAAGCCTATGTGAACCGGGACGCCTACGCCGAGGCGCTGCGAACCTTGCGGCGCCGCATGGGCTGGCCGGAGACCGAAGCGAACGCAGCATGAGGAGCGCGCAATGAAGATAAAGTATCTGCACACGATGGTCCGGGTGAAGGACATCGACGCCTCGAAGCGCTTCTATTGCGACCTTCTCGGGCTCGAGGAGATCCGCCGGATCGACAACGAGGCGGGGAAGTTCACGCTCGTCTTCCTCGCGCCGCCGGGGCAGACCGAGGCGCAGGTCGAGCTCACCTATAACTGGGGCTCCGAAGAGGCCTATGGCGAGGGGCGGAATTTCGGCCATCTCGCCTATGAGGTGGAGGACGTCTACGCGCTCTGCCAGAAGCTGATGGACGCCGGCGTGACCATCAACCGCCCGCCGCGGGACGGGCGGATGGCCTTCGTCCGCTCGCCGGACGGGATCTCGATCGAGCTTCTCAACGCCGGCGGCGCGCAGCCGCCGAAGGAGCCCTGGGCGAGCATGGGCAATACCGGCCACTGGTGAGCGCGGGATGATCCGGGCGCTCGCCTTCGCCGGGGCGCTTCTGCTCCCCGGCCTCGCGCCCGAACCGGCGGCGGCGCAGGAGCCCTGCGCCGTCGCGCTCGTCCTCGCCATGGACGTTTCGCGCTCCGTCTCCTCCCGCGAGTACCGCCTGCAGATGGACGGCCTCGCCGCGGCCTTTCGCGACGAGGAGGTGCTGGAGACGATCCGCGCGCAGCAGGGCGGCGTCCTCGCCACCGTCACGATCTGGGGCGACCGGACGCAGCAGCGCCAGACGACGGACTGGGCGCTCCTCCTCGGCGGGGAGGAGACGCTGGCCTTCGCCGACAGCGTCGCGGCGACGCAGCGCTATTTCGGCTTCACGCTGACCGGCCTTGGCGCCGCGATGGCCCATGCCGCCGCGCTTCTCGAAGCGGCGCCGCAGCGTTGCCGCCGTCAGGTAATCGACATTTCGGGCGACGGCGTCTCGAATGACGGCCCGCGGCCGAACCTCGTGCGGGACGCGCTTCCCGCCGGCGTGACGGTCAACGGCCTCGTGATCCTCGGCGCGACGCCGGACCCGAAGCAGCACTATCTCGACGAAGTGATCGCCGGGCCCGGCGCCTTCGTCGAGACGGCGGCGGATTTCGAGGATTACGCCCGCGCGATCCGGCTGAAGCTCCTGCGGGAGCTGGCGCCTGCGCTTTCGATGCTGTCGGAATGATGGGCGCGCGCCGAGCCGCGGCGGCGGCCCTTTTCGTCGCCCTTGCGGCCTCGTCCCAGCCGGCGCGGGCGGCTGATTGCGCGCTGGCCCTCGCCCTCGCGCTCGACATCTCCTCCTCCGTCAATGCGGACGAATACGAGATCCAGAAGGGCGGGCTCGTCCGCGCCATGCGGGACCCGGAAGTGCGCGCCGCGCTCCTCGCCGCGCCCGGCTCCGTCCGCATCCTCGTCTATGAATGGTCGGGCTGGCAGCAACAGGACCTGATCGCCGACTGGACGCTGATCGCCGGGCCGGAGGACATCGACCGGCTCGCGGCGCGGGTCGAGGCGCGGCGGCGGAGCTATGTGGACTTCTCCACCGCCATCGGCCGCGCGCTCTCATGGGGCGAGGCGCAGTTCGCGCGCTTGCCGGTCCCCTGCGCGCGGCAGGTGATCGACGTCTCGGGCGACGGCGTGAACAATGACGATCTCTCGCCCCGCACCGTCCGCGGCATGGGCGGGCTGGGGCGGGTGACGGTTAACGGGCTGGTCATCAAGGGGGCCGATCCGGACCCGGAGGAATACTACCGCACGGAGGTGATCGGCGGGCCCGGCGCCTTCCTCATGGTCGCGCGCAACGGATTCAGGGACTATCCTGACCTGCTGATCGGCAAGCTCCTTAAGGAAATCGAACCGCCGCAATTCATCGGCCTGCTCTCGCCGTGACGCCGGGCTTCACAAGCGGCCCCCGGCTCGCTACATGTAAGCTGTCCTCTCGGGGACTATGGCGATAAACGCGCACGTAATACACGGATCGGACCCGGGGGCGGTACCCGGCGGCTCCACCACCACCCGTTCATTGGCGGGCGAGGGGCCGAAACAGGATCGACGGACGTCTAAAGGTGTATGCTTTCGCTCGGTGAGCCACCACCGTTATCGGTGCAAACAGTACAGTTGCCAATGACAACCGTGCTCCGGTGGCCGTCGCCGCGTAAGCGGCGCCCAAACCGAAACTAAGTCCCCTGGCTTAGCCGTCAGGGGCGGGGCTCGCAGGCGCCTGGCAACAGAAGCCTGCACCCATCCCCCCGGAAATTGGAGCCCCGTAGAAGCCGCGGTCTATCTTCGTCCTGCGAATCGGATATGTTCCGGGAGGCGGACAGGGAAGTGTCGATGCGCGAGGGCTTGAATTACGGCCAGATGATGGAGCGGGCGCTGCGCGGCGTGATGGCCCAGGCCTTGTCGCGCGTGGCGGAGTTCGGCCTTCCGGGCGAGCATCACTTCTACATCACCTTCGCGACCGGGCATGGCGCGGTCAGGCTCCCGACCTGGCTACGCGAGCAGTTCAGCGAGCAGATGACCATCGTGCTCCAGCACGAATT
The DNA here is from genome assembly GCA_030429105.1 of Alphaproteobacteria bacterium. Lineage (GTDB taxonomy): Bacteria > Pseudomonadota > Alphaproteobacteria > Rhodobacterales > Rhodobacteraceae > Pikeienuella. Next base: position 24,764 of record JAUIDE010000048.1, on the reverse strand, counting down.
CGACGGCCTCGAAGTGACCCCGGAAGGGTTCCGCGTCGGCCTCAGCTTCTCCGGCCGCCCCGCAGAGATCTATGTGCCGTTCGACGCCGTGCTCACCTTCGTCGATCCGTCGGTCGAGTTCGGCCTGAAGTTCGAGGCGACGGAGGCGGAGCCGGAGGCCGCCGAAGAGCCCGAGCCGGAGGAAAGGCCCCGCGGTTCGGCGGACGTCGTCAGCCTCGACCAGTTCCGCAAGCCATAGCCGCGCCGCGCCTGAATTAACCGCAGCGAAATCTCCTGCGGCGAGAGAGGTCGGCGCGGACGCCGGAGCGACGTATGGTTCGACAGATCGTCTATATCAGCTCCAGCCCGAGCCGGGACGAGCCGAAGGAGATCGCCGCGATCCTCGCCGCGGCGCGCCGGAACAATGCGGCGGAGGGAATCACCGGGTTGCTCGCCTTCGTCGATGGCTCCTTTCTTCAGGTTCTCGAGGGCGAGGCCGGCGCCGTCTCCCGCCGGTTCGAGATCATCCGCAGGGATGCGCGCCACTCCTTCGTCATCAAGCTGCTGGACCGAGACGTGCCGGAGCGGATGTTTCCGGACTGGTCGATGGCGTGGCGCGCCTGCCCGCCGGATCATCCGGCGGCGGCGGAGGTCCGCGCCATCGCGCGCCGGGGCGAGATCGCGCCCGCCACGGGCGACGCGGCGCTGGAGGCGCTGATCGCGTCCGTCTTCCGCTCCGTGCCCGCATGACGGGGCGGAGAATGCCAAATTGACGCAGCCTCGCGGGCCCCGCTATAGCGGGGCGACCCACCCGCGCGAGGAGCCGCGACCATGACCACGACCCGCACCGAGACCGACAGTTTCGGACCGCTCGAAGTCCCGTCCGACCGCTATTGGGGCGCGCAGACCCAGCGCAGCATCAAGAACTTCCCGATCGGATGGGAAAAGCAGCCGGTCGCGGTGGTCCGCGCGCTCGGGATCATCAAGCAGGCCTGCGCCGAGGTGAACATGGCGCAGGGCAAGCTCGACCCGAAGATCGGGGCCGCCATCGTCGCCGCCGCGACCGAAGTGCGGGAGGGGCGGCTGGACGATCACTTCCCCCTCGTCGTCTGGCAGACCGGCTCCGGCACGCAGAGCAACATGAACGCGAACGAGGTCATCTCGAACCGCGCGATCGAGATGCTGGGCGGCGTGATGGGCTCCAAGAGCCCGGTTCACCCGAACGACCACGTGAACATGTCGCAATCCTCGAACGACACCTTCCCGACCGCGATGCATGTCTCCGCCGCGATGACGGCGCATGACGTCCTGCTGCCCGGCCTTCGCAAGCTGCATGCGGCGCTGGCGGAGAAGGCGGAGGCGTTTTCCGACATCATCAAGATCGGCCGCACCCACACGCAGGACGCGACGCCGCTGACCCTCGGGCAGGAATTCGGCGGCTACGCCTATCAGGTCGAGCAGGGCATTCGCCGGGTGGAGGCGAGCCTCCCCAATCTCTACGCGCTCGCCCAGGGCGGCACCGCCGTCGGCACCGGGCTCAACACGAAGACCGGCTTCGCCGAGAAGGTCGCCGAAGCGGTGGCGCGAATCACTGGCCTTCCCTTCGTCACGGCTCCCAACAAGTTCGAGGCGCTGGCCGCGCATGACGCGGTGGTGGAGGCTTCCGGCGCGGTGAAGACCGTCGCCGCCTCGCTCTTCAAGATCGCGAACGACATCCGCCTCCTTGGTTCGGGCCCGCGCTGCGGCCTCGGCGAGCTGATCCTGCCGGAGAACGAGCCCGGCTCCTCCATCATGCCCGGCAAGGTCAACCCGACCCAGTGCGAGGCGCTCACGATGGTCTGCGCCCATGTCTTCGGCAATGACGCGGCGATCGGCTTCGCCGGCAGCCAGGGCCATTTCGAGCTGAACGTCTACAAGCCGATGATGTCCTACAACCTCCTGCAGTCGATGCAGCTCCTCGGCGACGCCGCCGCCGCCTTCACCGACAATTGCGTGGACGGGATCAGCGCGGACGAGGAGCGTATCTCGAAGCTGATGTGGGAGAGCCTGATGCTCGTCACCGCGCTGGCGCCCGAGATCGGCTACGACAACGCCACGAAGGTCGCCAAGACGGCGCACAAGAACCGCACCACGCTGAAGCAGGAGGCCATCGCCCTCGGCTTCGTCGATGCGGAGACCTTCGACCGGGTCGTGCAGCCGAAGGACATGCTCGGTCCGAAGGACTGAACGGCGCCGCTGCGCAACCGCGCGGCGAGGGCGGCGGGGCGCTTCGCGGCTTGGTCGAGGGATGAGCGCTTCGCGGTCGATCGGGCCGGTTTTCGCCCGACAGGAGACACGTTTTCGCCATGATTTGCCCCCCTCCTTCCGCCGCCCGGATCGGGGCCGCGGAAGGAGGGGACGAGCCTGCATGCCAAGTTATACGCGCCCGGCGAAACGATCCCTCACGCTCTGCGGCCACCGCACCAGCGTCACTCTGGAAGAGCCGTTCTGGCGCGCGTTTCAGGTTGCGGCGCGGGTCGAAGGCGTCTCGGTCAATGCGCTGGCCGCACGGATCGACGCGACGCGGCCGCAGGGTGTTGGCCTCGCCTCGGCCATCCGCGTCTATGTCCTCGAGGAGGCGTTGAAGGCGCCGGAGCGCTTCGCCGCCGAATGACCTCTATCGCGGCGTGACGAGCAACCGGATTCCGTTCGCGGAGCGGAGGGTGAGCCGCGCGACGGGCCGCGGTTCCTCCGCCGGAGCGAACGAGAATCGCGCGAGCAGGACCGCGAGCGAAAGAACGCCCTCCATCATCGCGAAGCCGGCGCCGGGGCAGACGCGCGGGCCGGCGCTGAACGGGATATAGGCCTCCCGCCGCGGCGCGGCCTCCTCCGGCCGGCTCCATCTGTCGGGATCGAACCTGTCGGGATCGGGCCAGATGCGCTCGTGCCTGTGGAGATGCCAGGGCGAGAGAATGAAGAAGGAGCCGCGCCTTATGTCGCGCTTGCGGAGATGCTCGGGCTGCGACGTCTCCCGCACCAGCATCGGCACCGGCGGATAGAGCCGGAGCGCTTCGCGAAACACGTCCCGCGTGAAGGGGAGCCGGCGCAGCATCGCGAATTCGGGCTTGCCCGCCGCGTCGATCTCGGCCTGCGCCCGGGCCTGCGCCTCGCCGTCATTGGCGAGGAGCCAGAGCGCCCAGGCCAGCGCGCTGGCCGAAGTCTCGTGCCCGGCGAGGAAGAAGATCATCACCTGGTCCAGCATCTCCGCGGGGCCGAAAACGGCGCCCGTCTCGGGGTCGGGCGTCGTCATGATGCGGGTTGCGAGATCGTCCGGCGCGGTTCCCGCGGCGATCTTCTCCGCACGGCGCGCGACGAGGGCGCCGACGAGCGCGCGGATCGCCCGCGCCTCCCGCCGCCCGCGCCTGAGCCGCGGGGCCCAGCGCGGGGCGCCGATCACATCGAGGAGGGAGACCACCGGCCCCGCCGCCTGGTAACGGCTGAAGGCATCGAAGACGGCCGCCGCCTCCGCCGCCCCGATCGGCGCGGAAAAAAGCGCGCGGAAGATGATGTCGGCGGCGAGGCGGCTCGCCTCCGCCTCGATCTCCAACGGCTCTTCGCCCGCCCGGGCCGCGAGCCGTTCCGCCGCCGCCTCCGCCGCCTCCAGCATCGACGGAAAGATCGCCTGAAGCTTTCCGCCCTCGAAGGCCGGGTCGATGATCCGCCGCTGGCGCTCCCATTGCGGGCCGTTCGTGACGAAGACGCTCTCGCCCAGAAGGTCCGCGAGGGCGGTGGCGATGGCGCCCGCCTTGGGGAAGTCCTGAGGTCGGCCGACGAGGGCGAGACGGACGAGATCCGGCTGGTTGACGAGATAGGCGTCGCGAAGCGGGGTGCGGACCTCCGCCATCCACGCGCGATAGAGGCCGGGCTTGAGCGCGGAAAAGAGATCGCGCCGCGCGCGCCGCCACCGGCCGAGGACGGATACGCCCTCGGGCCGGTGCGGCGGGCGCGGGGCGAGAAAGCGGGCCATGTCAGCCGGCCCCGAAACGGTTGCGCCGGTCCGCACGCGGCGAGTCGCGGCGCCCGGCGAAGCGCGGGCCGAGCCGCTCCGGCCCGGCCGTCACGGCGAAATAATCGAAGCCCGCGGGCCGCTCGAAGGCGCAGAGATATTGTATGTGCTTTCGGAACCACCGCCCGCGGAGCGCCCTTCGCGTCTCGGGCGCGAGCCCGTCGGCGAACCGGGCGGAGATCACCTTCGGATTCCGCCCGGGCGGCCCGCCGCTCACCGCCGCAGCGTCGGAAAGCGCATAGCAGCCGCCATCGGCGGGGGAGGAGACATCCACCCAGTCGAGCCGCGGCTCCGCAGCGAGCGCGGCGAGCTCCGCCCGGAGCCGCTTCGCGCCGGGAAGGAAGCTCAGCATCGGGATGGTCTGCCCGAGCGTCAGAAGCGAGAGCGCGGCGCCCGGCCGGGCGGCGGAGAGCGCCCGCGCCGCGGCGCTCGCGGCATAGGCCGCGCCGGAGGAATGGCCGACGAGCAGGACTTCGTCCCAATCCTCCGCCATCGCCTCGCCGATGCGATGGGCAAAGGCGTCGATCCGCGCCTCCATCTCCGGCGCGCGCCCTGCGGCGTGATCGGCGGTGAAGCCGAGATCGGCCATTAGATAGTAGACAAGCGTCGCGCCGTCCGCCCGTTTCGAGAGCCGCATGACGCCCCAGGCCGTCGCCGCAGCGGACGGGGCGGAGAGCCAGAGCGGCGCGCCGAGGCCGGCCGCCGCACCATGGACCAGCGCGCCCGCGAGACAGGCGCCGGCGAGATAGAGCAGCATCATCAGAGGCGGATAGAGGCCCACGAGCGTCGACACCAGACGAAGGCGGCTGAGCCGGAAGAAGGCGCCGGTGAAGACATAGGCGGCGAAGGTTCGCGCCATGAGAAGATAGAGCGCCGGGAGCGGCCTTCGCATCCGTGAGCGGGCGATATCGTCCCAGCGGAGCATCTCGAACGCCGCCTCCCCCCCCTCCCGCGAGACGCTCCAGCGCGCGGCGCCGGGCGAGAGGCGAAGCGGGCCGACCTCTATCGGGTTGCCGTCGATCCCGCCTTGCCGCGCCGCCTCCGCCCGGTAGAGCGCGTGGTACCGGCGCGGCCCGTTCGGATCGAACCCCGAGACGAAGAAGACGCGCCGCCGCGTGACCCGTCCCCGCCCGTCCGCCTCCGCCATGCGCGCCCTCCGGCGGCGATGCTGGCCGCTGGCGACCACTATCCGGCGAAATCCCGCGCGCTCAAGCCCGGCCCGTTCAACCGATGGTCGCGAGCGCCGGGAACGTGTCCAGGAGCCAGAAGGCCGCCCGCTCGAACTGCCCCGTCGCCATGGCGACGCCGACCACGATGAGGAGCAGGCCCATCGCCTTCTCCACCGTCGGCAGATGGCGGCGGAAGCCGCGCATCCACCGCATGAAGGGCCGGATGAAGAGCGCCGCGAGGATGAAGGGGAGGCCGAGGCCCGCCGCATAGACCGCGAGCATGGCGACGCCGCGCCCGATCGTCTCCTCCTGCCCGGCGAGGACGAGGATCGTCCCGAGAATCGGACCGATGCAGGGCGTCCAGCCGAAGGCGAAGGCGAGGCCGATCACATAGGCGCCGGCATAGCTCCCCGCCGCGCGCCCCGCGTCCAGCCGCGCCTCGCGATAGAGGAACGGGATCCGGATCACGCCGAGGAAGTGGAGGCCGACCAAGGCGATGATTCCGCCGGCGATCTGCCCGAAGAGGATCTTGTTCTGGAGCAGGACCTGCCCGATTGCGGAGGCCGTCGCGCCGAGGGCGACGAACACCGTGGCGAGCCCGAGCACGAAGAATAGCGAGGAGATGAAGACTCGCCGCGCCAGCGCGTCATCCACCCCGTCGTCGTCCGTCAGCTGGTCGAGCGTCGCGCCGGCGATGAAGGCGAGATAGGGCGGCGCCAGCGGCAGCACGCAGGGCGAGAGGAAGCTGAGCACGCCGCCCGCAAAGGCGGTGATGAATTCGAGCATTGTCCGGTCTCCGTCGCTTGCCGGATTAGCGGAGCCGCGCCGCCCCGTCGCCTCACAATCGCATCAGCGAGTGTTTCAATTCGCCGCGCCGGACAAGACGAAGGCGACAAGCTGCTCGATCTCGAGCGCGGAGAGCCGGGTGCGGCCCACAAGCGCCTCCTCGACCTCTCCCGCGAGGCCAGGCGTGTAATAGGCGGGCATCTCCGTCTCGGGATAGACGACGCGGGGCTCCACGATCATCAGCCGCACCTCGCCCGCCGTCAGCCGGGAGCCCGCGCCCTCGAGCGTCGGGGCGCGGCCCGTCTCATGGCACCCGGCGCAGCCCGCCTCGCGCCAGAGGGCGGCGCCGGGGCCGGGCCCGCCGATCCACTCGGCCAGCGGCTCGGGGATCGACGAGGCGTTCTCGATCACGAAGTCCACGGGCTCCGCCCTCGCCGCGGCGACCGGGACGAAAAGGAGAAACAGTGCGCAGCGCAGACGTGTCATCGCGCGGCGAACCTATCGCATTGCCGCGCCTCCGCAACCGGACTAATCAGGCGCCCGTCGGAACGGAGGGGTGCGGCCATGGGCTTCAGATGCGGGATCGTCGGGCTGCCGAATGTCGGCAAGTCCACCTTGTTCAACGCCCTCACGCGCACCGCGGCGGCGCAGGCGGCGAACTTCCCCTTCTGCACGATCGAGCCCAATGTCGGGGAGGTTTCCGTCCCCGACGAAAGGATCGGAAAGCTCGCGTCCATCGCCGCCTCGAAGGAGATCATCCCGGCGCGCTTCACCTTCGTGGACATCGCCGGCCTCGTCCGCGGCGCCTCCAAGGGTGAGGGGCTCGGCAACCAGTTCCTCGCCAATATCCGCGAGGTGGACGCCATCGCCCATGTTCTCCGCTGTTTCGAGGATGATGACATCACCCATGTCGAGGGACGGATCGACCCGGTCGCGGATGCGGAGACGATCGACACCGAGCTGATGATCGCGGACCTCGAAAGCGTCGAGCGGCGCGTGCAGAACCTGCAGCGGAAGCTGAAGGGCGGGGACCGGGAGGCGCAACAGCAGGCGCGTCTCCTCGAAGCGGCGAAAGCGGCGCTGGAGGCTGGCCGCCCGGCGCGCTCCGTCGAGATCGCGGAGGAGGATGCGAAGGCATGGCGCGGGCTCCAGCTCCTGACCGCCAAGCCCGTCCTCTATGTCTGCAACGTCGCGGAGGCGGAGGCGGCGACGGGCAATGACTGGACGCGCAAGATCGCCGCTCTGGCGGAGGCCGAGGGCGCCGGTTGCGTCACCATTTCCGCCGCCATCGAGGAGGAGATCGCGCAGCTCGACCCGGAAGAGCGCGAGGCGTTTCTCGAGGAGCTCGGCCTTTCGGAGGCCGGGCTCGACCGGCTTATCCGCGCGGGATACGACCTTCTGGGCCTCGTCACCTATTTCACCTGCGGCCCGAAGGAGACGCGGGCCTGGACGATCCAGCGCGGCTGGACCGCGCCGAAGGCGGCCGGCGTGATTCACGGGGACTTCGAGAAAGGGTTCATCCGGGCGGAAACCGTCGCCTATGAGGATTACGTCCGCCTCGGCGGCGAGCAGAAGGCGCGGGAGGCGGGCAAGCTCCGCGCCGAGGGCAAGGGCTATGTTGTCGCCGACGGCGACGTGATGCATTTCCTGTTCAGCCGCTGAGTTCGGCGAACCGCGCGAGAAACGCCCGCGCCGCCTCCTGCGGGGGAAGCGGCCGGAGGCGGATCGCCTCCCAGCCTTCCACCTTCGGCCGCGCGAACAGCCGGTTCGCCTCCGCCGCGTCGAACCCGGCGAGCTGCACGGCCTCGATCCACGCCGCCGCCCGGTCCGCCCGCTTGATCCGGGCCTTCAGCGCCGCAGGCGTCTTCGCGGGGAGGCCGAAGCGGAGATGGATCGCGGCCTCCAGCCGATCCTCGAAAGCGCGGTAATCGAGCCCGAGCGCGGCCTTGAACGGGGAGATCATGTCTCCGATCACATATTCCGGCGCGTCGTGCAGCAGCGCCGCCAGTTGTTCGGGATTGTCCGGCGCCGGTCGCGCCGCGCCGAAGAGCCGCTCGACGAGTAGCGAATGCTCCGCGACCGAAAAGGGCCATTCGCCCTTCGTCTGCCCGTTCCACCGCGCCACTCGGGCGAGGCCGTGGGCGATGTCTTCGATCTCCACGTCGAGCGGGGAGGGGTCGATCAGGTCGAGCCGCCGGCCCGACAGCATCCTCTGCCAGGCTCGCCTCTCCGCCATCCCGATCCCCGTCCGATCCCCGCGACGCCCGCGCGCGTTGCCCGTCGCCGGCTTCGCTGTTATAGCGCCCGCCGACCGGAGACCAGCGCGCCGTGCGCACAAGGAGCCACAGATGCAGGATTACATCGTCAGGGACATCGGCCTCGCCGAATTCGGGCGCAAGGAAATCGCGATCGCCGAGACCGAGATGCCGGGGCTCATGGCGCTGCGCGAGGAGTTCGGCGCGGCGAAGCCGCTGAAGGGCGCCCGCGTGGCCGGCTCCCTCCACATGACGATCCAGACCGCGGTGCTGATCGAGACGCTGGTGGAGCTCGGCGCGGATGTGCGCTGGGCCTCCTGCAACATCTACTCGACGCAGGACCATGCGGCCGCCGCCATCGCGGCCGGCGGCACGCCCGTCTTCGCCGTGAAGGGCGAGTCGCTCGAAGAGTACTGGGCCTATACCGACAAGATCTTCCGCTTCGCCGAGGGCGGCGCGAACATGATCCTCGACGATGGCGGCGACGCGACGATGTACGTCCTGATCGGCGCGCGGGTCGAGGAAGGCGAGACGAGCCTGATCGAGACGCCGACCTCGGAGGAGGAGGAATACTTCTTCGCGCAGATCCGGAAGCGTATGGCGGAGGAGCCGGGCTGGTTCGTGAAGCAGCGCCACATGATCAAGGGCGTCTCCGAGGAGACGACGACCGGCGTTCACCGGCTCTACAAGCTGATGGAGAAGGGGCACCTGCCCTTCCCGGCGATCAACGTGAACGACAGCGTCACCAAGTCGAAGTTCGACAACAAGTACGGCTGCAAGGAATCGCTCGTGGACGGCATCCGCCGCGCGACCGACACGATGATGGCGGGCAAGACCGCGGTCGTCTGCGGCTACGGCGATGTCGGCAAGGGCTCCGCGGCCAGCCTCCGCGGCGCCGGCGCGCGCGTGAAGGTGACGGAGATCGACCCGATCTGCGCGCTTCAGGCGGCGATGGACGGTTATGAGGTCGTCACGCTCGAGGATGCGGTGAAGACCGCCGACATCTTCATCACCACGACGGGCAACAAGGACGTGATCCGCATCGAGCACATGCGCGAGATGAAGGACATGGCGATCGTCGGCAATATCGGCCATTTCGACAACGAGATTCAGGTCGCCGCCCTCAAGAACCATAAGTGGACGAACATCAAGGATCAGGTGGACATGATCGAGATGCCCTCGGGCTCCCGCATCATTCTCCTGTCGCAGGGTCGTCTCCTCAATCTCGGCAATGCGACGGGGCATCCCTCCTTCGTCATGTCGGCAAGCTTCACCAACCAGGTGCTCGCGCAGATCGAGCTCTGGACCAAGGGCGACCAGTACGCCAACGAGGTCTTCGTCCTGCCGAAGCATCTGGACGAGAAGGTCGCCCGCCTTCACCTGGCGCGCATCGGCGTCAGACTCACCGAGCTGCGGCCCGACCAGGCGGACTATATCGGCGTCGCGGCGGAAGGCCCGTTCAAGCCGGAGCATTATCGCTACTGACCCTCGCCTTACAGAGGCAGGGCAAGGGGGCTGCGCCGGGAGGCGCAGCCCCTTTCATTTTGCATAAGCGGACAGCGCGCCCGCTCAACGCCAGCTCCAGGGTGTCTCCCGTGTTCCCCACTCTGCATGCTCCGGAGCGCGGCGAGGTCTTGTCTCCTCTATGGACGTCGCGAGCATCTGATGGCTCAAGCGGACGTCACATCGTTCAGGCGTCGGGCTCATTCATCTTCCTCGGCGACGGCGGACACCGATCGCTAGACCGAATCATTGGACGCGAATGGTGTGATCAGCCGCCGGGATGCCTCATGGATGGCATGATTCTTCGCGAGATTCGGTAGGTAGCGAATGGATGCATGCAATGCGTGAGCGCCGAATTCTCGCTCAAAGGCGGCCATAGCGGCGATTTTCGCCCCAAGGTTGTATCCGTTCATGCGAAACAGTCTCCATTCATGCACAGAGCGCCGAAATGAGCCCTCCACTCGCGAATCTTTCATGATGCAGGAGCCGAGCGATCGGTTTTCGCTTCCCCACCGGCGGAAAATGCGCAAATGTCGATTTCGGGGATGGGAGCGAGGTCGCATCCAAGGAAGTCGACGATCTCGAACCTGCTGTGTGTGGAGGGGTGATGTTGAGTGTGTCGCGTTTCCGCAGGTCGCAGCTGCGCCTTCTGACGCTCGGCGTCGTGTTTGGGGCGAAGCGCGCGCTGGAGCCGGGGTTCTCGGGGGAGAATCCCGGCCGACCGGGCGGAAACGATTTGGCGGGGCCAGGCGGCGGCGCGGGGGCGCCGCCGTCTGTGCGCCACGCCTCGATCTTCTCCACATCGCTTCACTCGGCCCCGGCGCAAGCCGCGCATCGCGCGGGACAGCCGGCGTCAATCCGAACTGCGGAGCCGCCACGCTCCTGAATACGTCTCGTGGCGCATCCGGCGCTCCGTTCGCGCCAGAGCCTTGTTTCGCGTCCGTTTCCGGGGAGTTTGCAAAGTGACCACCACCCGCACCTACACGTTCACGGCCTTCGCAGCCGAGGATCTGCTCCGGGCCGGCGACAGCTCGCTCGGGCAAGGGGACGTCTTCACGATGCCGGCGGACGCGACGACTCTCTTCGTCGTCCGGGACAATGACTCGACCCTCTCGGGCGACAACCTGCATGACGAGAACGCCAACGACACCTCGGAGCAAACCGCCTCCATCAGGGACGGGAACGGCGCCGAACTCGGCAACGGGCGGCAGATCTACGCCGAAAGCTACCACTGGGTCTCTGACCAGCACGGCAACTGGTATGTGCTGATCGAGATCGAGCAGGAAGGCGTCAGCGGCGGCCTGAACGACTATTTCACCTTCTATACCGGCGGCTGCTATTCCGTTCCGCCCGCGGGCGCCGTCCTCACGGTGCACGGGGCCTGCAACGTCTGTGGCGACTGGCTGCAATATTGCGACCTCGACGGCGGCGACCCGCCGGCTCCGCCAGCGCCCCCGGGCGCGATCCACGGCCGGTTCTTCTTCGATGAGGACCATGACGCCACGGAATGGAACGGGGATGCGGGCGGCTGGGAGCCGGGGGTTTCGGGAGCCGTGGTCCAGCTTCTCGACGCGTCGGGCGCAGTCGTCGCGACGACGACGACCAACGCCGATGGCGGCTACGCCTTTCTTGGCGTCGCGCCGGGCGACTACCGGGTGAAGTTCTTCTCGCCGGACGGATACGAGTTCGTGCAGAAGGACGTCGGCTCCTGGAGCGAGGATTCCGACGCCAATGCGAACGGCGTCACGGATCTCTTCCACGTCGCTGCTGGCCAGACGAAGACCAATATCGACGCGGGCGTGAAGATGGACCTCGGTTCGATCCAGGGCCGTTTCTTCCTCGACGCCGACGGCGACGACACCGAATGGAACGCGGTGACCGGCGCCTGGGAAGCGGGCGTCGCGAACGCCGAGGTCCGCCTGATCGACGCTTCGGGCTCCGTGGTTGCGACAACCACGACGGATGCCGATGGAGGCTACCGGTTCGACGGCGTCCGCGCCGGCGACTATCGCGTGAAGTTCTTTTCGCCCGAAGGCTTCGAGTTCGTCCGGAAGGACATCGGCGGGCCGGGGATCGACTCCGACGCCGATGCGTCCGGCCTCACCGATCTCTTCCATCTCTCCGCGGGCGCGCATCTCTGCAACATCGATGCGGGCGTCGCGCGCGTCCTCGTTCTCGACGCGGTGGACGACACGCTTGTCGTGCTGGAGACGGAAGGCGCCGGCGCGGCGAACCTGAACGTTCTGGCCAACGACATCGATGATTTCGGGCCGGCCGGCCCCGTCCTGAAGGTCGACGGCCAGACCGCCGCGGTCGGCCAGTGGATCGACCTCGCAGGCGGCGGGCGCGTCCGGCTCGATGCGAACGGGGAGCTGGACTTCGACGCAGATGGCGATTTCGACGCCCTCAACGCCGGCGAGTCCGCCACCGTCACGCTCACCTACACGATCGCCGAGATCGAGACGGCGCCGCCGGTCTATCAGTGCCTCGATTTCAATCACCTGGCCCGCGGAACGATTGTCACGAACCAGTTCGCTTCAGCCGGGCTGACGGTGACGAGCGCGAACCCCTCCAAGCCGGTGATGATCTTCGACACCGCGAACCCGACCGGCGGCGACTGGGACCTTGCGACCTCGAATCTCGGCAAGGTCCTGATCATCTCAGAGAACGGAAGCACGACCAATCCGGACGACAATGCCGGCGGCGGGACCTTCATCTTCACCTTCGACCGCCCCGCGCAGGTCACGTCGCTGACCTTCCTCGACACCGAGGAGCCCGTCCCCGTCATGCGCTTCTTTGACGAGGGCGGCTCCCTGATCGCCACGATCCACGGGCCGGTGACGGCGGATAACGGCCAGGGCGTCTCCCATTTCAACGTGTCGGGCGTCGCGCGGATGGAAGTGACGCTCGCCGGCTCCGGCGCGATCGACAATCTCGTCTACACGCTTCCGGGCGTGGAGACGGTGATCGCGGAAGACACCGCGACCGTAACCATCATCGTCGAGGGCGTCGACGACCCGAACGCGCCGCCGGTCGCCCTCGATGACGCGATCACGATCGACGAGGACGGCGTCATTGCGCCCGATGCGGCCTCCGCCCTCAACGTCCTCGCGAATGACAGCGACCCGGAGAACGGGCCGCTGACCGTCTCGGCGGTCGAGGGCGGAACGGTCGGCGCGCCGCTGACGGTGAGGACGGCGAACGGCGTCGACGTCTCCGTCGTCCTCGATGCGAACGGCGACCTTCGCTTCGATACGGCCGGGCTCTTCGACGACCTGCCGCTCGGCGCATCGGACAGTTTCACGCTCGGCTATACCGCCGCCGACAGCGAGGGGGCCGGGGCGACGGCGACGATCACGGTAGTGATCGAAGGGCTGAACGAGCCTCCGGTCGCTCTCGATGACGCGATCTCCATCGGCGAATCGGACGAGATCGGCGGCGCTGGCGCCTTCGCGCTCAATCTCCTCGACAATGACGACGACCCGAACGGGGACGCGCTCAGCGTCGCCTCGGTGGAAGGCGTCGCGCTCGAAGGCGGCTCAGCGATCGTCACCGCGACGACCGCGGGCGGCCGCGTCGTGGACGTCATGATCGCGGCGGACGGCGCCGTCTCCTTCGCCACAGCCGGCGCGTTCGACGGCCTCAACGAGGGCGAGACCGACAGCCTGACCCTCGCCTACACGGCGACGGACGGAAAGGGCGGGGAAGACGACGCCACGCTGACGATCACGATCAACGGCGAAGGCCAGGTCGCGCCGACGGTGAGCTACAACATCATCTTCCTGCTCGACGCCTCCGCATCGCTCGTCGGCTCCTCCGGCGCCGGCGCCGCGATCATCGGCGCGGACGAGAACGGGCAGCAGCAAGTGCTCGACCTGAACGGCGACGGCGTCTTCAACTCCGAATTCGACGCCTCGCTGCTCATCACGCAGAAACTCGTCTCCCAGCTTGGCGCGCTCGGCCTCGGCGATGTCGAGATCGGCATCGCGACCTTCGACTCGGAGCTCGGCTTCGGAACGCCCAACGCGCCGGTCGAGCGGCTCACGGATACGGACGGAGACCAGATCTTCGCCGCGGGCGCCGATCTTTCCTCTTCCTTCCTCGGAACGGGCGGGAGCGGTTTCGCCTTCTACAACACGGCCATCGACGGGGCGAACGACTTCTTCGCCGAGACCACGGCGAACGACGCGGCGTCGACCGTCAATCTCGTCTTCCTGTTGACGGATGGAACGGGCCTCAACTGGACGGCGGGCGGGAACCCTGCGCTCGCGGCGGAACTCGCGGAGCTTCGCGGCTTCGACGCGACGCTCGATGCGCTGCTTCTCGACGCCGCGGGCGCGGGCTCCCCGCTCATCGCACAGATGGAAACGTCTTCCGGCGACGGCGCGGCCTCGATCCTCGACGACGACCTTGCCGTGACCGCCTATGTCGGCGGCCTCGGCGACCAGCTGATCGCCTGACCGGGGCCTCTCGGGCGATCGGGAACGGCGCGCAGGGGGGCTTGCGCGCCGTTCATTCCGTTCAGGGATTCGTCGCGCGCATCCACGGCTGTTCAGCGAACTTCGCCCCCCAGGCGGCGAGACCGGGTCGCCCGTCCCGCCAGTCTCCCCAGCCGCCCATTTCCAGCCGGAAATCGAGATAGCCGAGCGCGCAGCCGACAGCGACCGTTCCCATGTCGAGCGGTCCGGCGAGATGCGCGAGCCAGCGCGCCTCCAGCGCGTCGAGCCCGCGACCGATCTTCGCCCGCTGGCCCGAGACCCACTCCGCCGAGCGCCGGGCCTCCTCCCGCATCCGGACCTCATAGACGCAGAGCAGCGCCGCATCGAGCATCCCGTCGGCATGCGCCTCGAGCGTCAGCGTCGTCCAGATCGCATCGCCCGAAGGGTAGAGGCCCGTTCCATACTTGGCGTCCAGATAGCGGGTGATGACTCGGCTGTCATAGAGAGCGGGGCCGTCCTCCCGCACGAGGCAGGGGATCTTGCCGATCGGGTTGGCGGCGACGACGGCCGGATTCGGCGCGCTCGGCGCCGTGGCCCCGTCGATCAGGGCCACATCGCCCGTCTTGCCCGCGATTTCGAGCACCGCCATGACCTTGCGGACATAGGGCGAAGGGCCGGCGTGAAAGAGCTGCATTGGCGATTTCCTCGGAGTTCATGATCTTCCGCGCGGCGAAGCGCCTGCGTGAGACGGCACCATGATCCGGCTCCGGGCCCGGGGCAAGTCGGCGCCCTTGTCCGCCGCCCGCCACGAGCGTGGAATCTCCTCTCGCCGCCAGTGAACCAGCATTCGACCGCAGTGACGCATTCGAGGCATTCGACGTCTGATCTTCCGGATGTTCGATTCGCGGAAACCGCCTTCGGCGCTCGGCAGGCAAGCTGCGCAGGGCGGGAATCATGACGGAACGGATCGCTTTCATCCCGTTCTCCCCCGGATCGAACCTGTCTCCGTCACAAGTCTGGCGCAACCGAATCGAACCCTTGAGGGGCGGATGCAAGGATTTGGCGGCGTTGACGTCGTTTCGGTCGTCCTCCGCCATTGAATTTTCACACCTTCCGGCGCAAGAGGCGCGCAAACCCGGCCCCGGCGCCAATCGCCGCGAAGATCAGATCAGGACCGTCTTCATGTCCACGAACACCGCACCGATCCCCGAACTCTACGTCTCCGGCGAAAGCGCCGCGAAGCTGAAGGCGGAGGCGGGCGCGCTTCTCTCCTGGGATCTCACGCCGCGCCAGATCTGCGACCTCGAGCTTCTGATGAACGGCGGCTTCCATCCGCTGAAGGGCTTTCTGGGCGAAGCCGACTACAATTCCGTCGTCGAGACGATGCGCCTCGCCGACGCGACGCTCTGGCCGATCCCGATCACGCTCGACGTGTCCGAGGCCTTCGCGGAGAAGGTCGGGCCGGAGACGGACATCGCGCTCCGCGACCAGGAGGGCGTGATCCTCGCGATCATGTCGATCACCGACAGGTGGGCCCCGAACAAGGCCCGCGAGGCGGAGAAGGTCTACGGGGCGGACGATCTCGCCCATCCCGCGGTCAACTACCTCCACAACACGGCCGGGAAGGTTTATCTCGGCGGGCCGATCACCGGCATCCAGCCGCCGGTCCACTACGATTTCAAGGCTCGGCGGGACACGCCGAACGAGCTGCGCGCCTTCTTCCGCAAGCTCGGCTGGCGCCGCGTCGTCGCCTTCCAGACGCGGAACCCCCTCCACCGCGCGCATCAGGAGCTGACCTTCCGCGCCGCGAAGGAGGCGCAGGCCAACCTCCTTATCCATCCCGTCGTCGGCATGACGAAGCCGGGCGATATCGACCATTTCACCCGCGTCCGCTGCTATGAGGCGGTGCTGGGCCAGTATCCCGCCTCCACGACGCACATGTCGCTCCTCAACCTCGCCATGCGCATGGCCGGCCCGCGCGAGGCGCTTTGGCACGCCCTGATCCGGAAGAACCACGGCTGCACGCATTTCATCGTCGGGCGCGATCATGCCGGGCCGGGCAAGAACAGCCAGGGCAAGGACTTCTACGGCCCTTATGACGCGCAGGAGCTGGTGACGCAGTACGCCGGCGAGATCGGCATCGAGATGGTGCCGTTCAAGCAGATGTCCTACGTGCAGGAGCGCGCCGAATACATGCCGGCGGACGAGGTGCCAGCGGGCTCCACCGTGCTCGACATCTCCGGCACGGAGCTCCGCCGCCGCCTGCAGGAGGGGATCGAGATCCCCGACTGGTTCTCCTTCCCCGACGTGGTGGCGGAGCTGCGCCGCACGAAGCCGCCGCGGGCGAAGCAGGGCTTCACGGTGTTCTTCACCGGCCTTTCCGGCTCCGGCAAGTCCACCATCGCCAACGCACTGATGGTGAAGCTGATGGAGCTGGGCGGCCGCCCGGTGACGCTGCTGGACGGCGACGTGGTGAGGAAGCACCTCTCCTCCGAACTCGGCTTCTCCAAGGAGCACCGGGACATCAACATCCGCCGCATCGGCTATGTCGCCTCCGAGATCACCAAGAACGGCGGCATCGCGATCTGCGCCCCGATTGCGCCCTACACGGCGACGCGGCGTGCGGTGCGCGAGATGATCGAGCAATACGGCGCCTTCCTCGAGGTCCATGTCGCGACCAGCGTCGAGGAATGCGAGCGGCGGGACCGGAAGGGGCTCTACAAGCTGGCGCGGGAAGGCAAGATCAAGGAATTCACCGGCATCTCCGACCCCTACGAGGCGCCGGAAAAGCCCGAACTCCGCGTCGAGACGGTGAACACGACGCCGGACGATTGCGCGGCGGACGTGATGCTGAAGCTGGAGAGCATGGGGCTGATCACGGGGTGAGCCTTCGTCACGGCGCTTGACCGAAGCGGCGGACATGCCATCCTCCCTGTCCGGACAGGCGGGAGGGTTCCATGAGCTGGTTGAGCGACTCGGTGATGGCGAAGCGCGGCGTCGCGAAGGGCGCGGCGGGGGCGAAGCATGTGCTGACGGAGGAGGCGCAGGGGACGTTCCATTACGTCTACGGCCCCTATTCCGAGCCCGTGATGCGCATCCGCCCCGGCGACGTGGTGGAGGTGGAGACGCTGGACGCCTTCGGCGGCGCCATCAAGTCCGAAGCGGACATGCCCTCCGCCGTCCTCAACATGCCCTTCGTGAACCCGCAGAACGGCCCCATCGCCGTCGAAGGTGCGGAGAAGGGCGACACGCTCGCGGTCTATATCCACTCCCTCCTCCCGCGCGGGCCGCAGCCGGCGGGGACGACGGCGCTGATCCCGGATTTCGGCGGCCTCGTCTCCACCGGCCTCACCATGCTCAACAAGCCGATCCCCGAGCGGGTAAAGAAGATGGAGGTGACGCCGGCCGGCGTGAAATTCTCCGACCGGATCACGCTGCCCTACGAGCCCTTCGTCGGCACGATGGGCGTCTCCCCCGAGATCGAGGCGGTCTCCTCGCTCCAGCCCGACTATTGGGGCGGGAACATGGACCTGCCGGACGTCGCGCCGGGCTCCGTCATCTACTTCCCCGTGAACCGCAAGGACGCGCATTTCTTCATCGGCGACTGCCACGGGCGGCAGGGCGACGGCGAGCTTTGCGGCGTCGCGGTGGAGATCAACGCGACCGTCACCGTGCAGATCGACCTCATCAAGGGCTGGACGATCCCCGGCGTGCGGCTGGAGACGGAGGACTTCATCATGTCCGTCGGCTCCGCCCGCCCGATGGAGGATGCGGCGCGGATGGCCTATCGCGATCTCGTGCGCTGGCTGGTGGACGATTACGGCTTCGAGGAATCCGAGGCCTATTTCCTCTGCACGCAGGCGGGGAAGATGCGCGTCGGCAACATGGTCGACCCGAAATACACGCTCGGCGCGTCGATGAAGAAATCCTGGCTGGGAGCCTGAAGATGGATCTGGGTCTGAAAGGTCTGCGCGCCGTCATCACCGGCGGCACGAAGGGGATCGGGCGCGCGGCGGCGGAGATTTTCGTCGCCGAGGGCGCGCGCGTCGCGCTCTGCGCGCGGAACGAGGGCGAGGTGCGAGATACCGTCTCCGCCCTGATGAAGGGCGGCACGCCGGCCTTCGGGCAGGCGGTGGACGTCTCGAAGAAGGCCGCGCTCGAAAGCTTCGTCGGCGAGGCGGCGAACGCGATGGGCGGGATCGATATCGTGGTGGCCAACGTCTCCGCCCTCGCCGTCGCGGATGACGAGGCGGCGTGGAAGGCCGGATTCGAGACGGACATGATGCATTCCGTCCGGCTCGTGAACGCCGCCATGCCCTGGCTCGAAAAGTCGAAGGCGGCTTCGATCGTGCTCGTCTCCTCGGTTTCGGGGCGGGAGATCGACTTCACCGGGCCGGCCTACGGCGCCTTCAAGGCCGCGCTGGTGCATTATGCGCAGGGTCTCGCCTACAAGCTCGCCGGCAAGGGCATCCGGGCCAACACCGTCTCCCCGGGCAACACCTATTTCCCCGGCGGCATCTGGCAGCAGATCGAGACGGGCAATCCGGACCTCTTCAAGACCGCCCTCGGCCTCAACCCGACCGGGCGGATGGCGACGGCGGAGGAGATCGCCCGCGGCATCGTCTTCCTCTCCTCGCCCGCTTCGAGCTTCACCACAGGCACGAATCTCGTGATAGACGGGGCGTTGACGAAGGGCGTGCAACTCTAGACCCAAAGTCAGGACCCTGAGGGGGGCTCCATCGATGCCGGGCGGGCCGAAGAAGACGCAGATCGTGATCGTCGGCGGCGGCGCCGGCGGGCTGGAGCTCGCCCGCAAGCTCGGCGCCCGCTACGGCCGCGCGAACCACGACGTGATCCTGATCGATCGCAACCGGACCCATATCTGGAAGCCGCTTCTCCATGAGGTCGCCGCCGGCTCGCTCGACGCGAACATGGACGAGGTCGGGTATGGCGGCCACGCCGCGCGCTGGGGCTACCGCTTCTTCAACGGCTCCGTCGAGCGGATCGACCGTGAGCGCCGGCGCGTGATCTGCGCGCCGATGCTGGACGAGGAGGGGCGGGAGATCATCGGTAGGCACGAGATCCGCTATGACTGGCTGGTGCTCGCCTTCGGGGGCGTCTCCAACGATTTCGGCGTCCCCGGCGTGCGCGAGCACGCGCTCTTTCTGGAGAACCGGGACCAGGCGGATTCCTTTCGCACCCGGCTCCTCAACGTGTGCCTCCGCGCGAACTATCGCCACGAACAGGGAGATCACGAGAGCCGCGTGCGCATCGCCATTGTCGGCGGCGGGGCGACGGGCGTGGAGCTTTCCGCCGAACTCTACAACGCCGCGAAGGGCCTGCGGAACTACGGGCTCGAAGTCTTCGACGAGTCGAAGCTCGAGGTGACGCTGCTGGAGGCCGGGCCGCGAATCCTCCCGGCGCTCGACGAGGAGCTCTCGGAAACGGTGACGGAAGAATTGCGCGCTCTCGGGGTTCGCGTCCTGCAATCGACCCAGGTCACGGAGATCGCCGAGGGTTCCGTGCGCACGAAGGCGAGCGGGGAAATCCCGGCGGACCTGATCGTCTGGGCGGCGGGGGTGAAAGGGGCGGATTTCGTGCCCGGCCTTTCCGATCTCGAACTCAACCGGCTCAACCAGATCGTCGTCCGCCCCACCTTGCAGACGACGAAGGACGACCGCGTCTTCGCCATCGGCGATTGCTGCTCCTGCATCCTGCCGGGCTCCGAGCGACCGATCCCGCCGCGGGCCCAGTCCGCGCACCAGATGGCGAGCGCCGTCTTCGCCAATCTCGGCCATGCGATGAGCGGCCGGCCGCTCGCGGATTTCGTCTATCGGGACAAGGGCTCCCTCGTCTCGCTGTCCCGCTATTCGACGGTCGGCAGCCTTATGGGCAATCTCGTCGGCGGGCGCATGGCGATCGAGGGGCGGCTGGCGCGGCTGGCCTATCTCTCGCTCTACCGGCTCCACCTGATCGCGATCCACGGCTGGGTCCGCGGAACGGCGCTCATCGCGGTCGGCCATGTGAACCAGATCGTGCGCCCGCGGCTCAAGCTACACTGAGAGGCGGGCGGCGCGCAGAATGGCCTCGGCGTCCCTCAGCAGCGCCTCGTTCGTCTCGCCGCATTCGAAATCGGCCTCCGCAGCGACGACAATCTTCATGGCGAGATCCTCGAGCGAGCGGACGGGCGCCGCAAACAGCGCCCGTTCGGCCGCCTCACGGGCTTCGTGCGCCTCGGCGATTGCGCCGCTTTCCATCCGCTCCGCCGCATCGTGCTTCCCGACGCGGCGGAGATCGTCCGCCCGGCCGTAGATCGCGACAAGGCGGGAATCCGCAGCGCGAAAAGCTTCCATCGCCGCTGCGACGCTCAGGACGGGCGCGGCGTCCTCAGGGCAAGGCGTTGACGGCGACGCCTCGACGAGGCGCAGGATGCTGGTCATGGGCGGGGTCCGTTCGTTGGGCGTCTGTGGCGGCTTTCGCTCCGACGCGGCGCGCACATGGAGCCGAACCGGCGCCAACACCATAGCAATGGCGCAAATTTGCCACTAATTCTTCGGATAGTTGCGAAACTGCAACTTCAACGGGAGAATATCTCCTCGGCCGTCACGATCGTGACCGGCCCGTCGAGGAGCCCGCCCGCCTCCGCGAAGAAGGCTTTCGAACCCTCCCCTTCATTATGCGCAGCCATCGCCGCCGCATCGGCGAAGCGCTCATAGGTCGTGAAGCGGGCCAGGTCCGCCGGGTCCTGCGCCACGAAATAGTCGAGCGTTCCGGGTTCGTGGGCGCGCACGAAGTCGCCGACCTTGAGAAGCGCGGCGCGGACCCTGTCCTCAGCCCCGGGTTTCGCGCGGATGATTGCGGTGAGAGTCGCCGTCATGGCCTCGCCATCTCCTCCTGCATGCGGAATTTCTGCGGCTTGCCCGTCGCCGTGAGCGGATATTCGGCGACGAAGCGAATATGGCGCGGGATCTTGTAGCCCGCGATCTTTCCCTTGCACCAGGCGCGAAGCGCCTCCGCCTCCAGCTTCGCGCCGGGGCGGAGAATGATCCAGGCCGCGACCTCCTCGCCGAGGCGCTCGTCGGGGACGCCGAAAACCTGCGCCTGCTGGATGTCCGGATGCGTCATCAGGAAGTTCTCGACCTCGACGGGATAGACGTTCTCGCCGCCGCGGATCAGCATGTCCTTGATCCGCCCGTCGATCCGGCAATAGCCCTCCTCGTCGATGACGGCGAGGTCGCCGGTCTTCATCCAGCCGTCCTCGATGCTCTCGGCCGTCCGCTCGGGGTCGCCCCAGTAGCCCTTCATCACGAGATAGCCGCGCGTCCAGAGCTCGCCCTTCTCCCCGACCGGGAGCGTCTTGCCATCCTCGCCGACGACCTTGCATTCGACATGCGGCTGGATGCGTCCGACCGTGGAGACGCGCCGCGCCACCGGGTCGTCCACCGCCGACTGGAAGGAGACGGGGCTCGTCTCCGTCATGCCATAGGCGATGGTGATCTCGGAAAGGTGCATCCTGTCCATGACCTTGCGCATCAGCGGCTCCGGGCAGGGCGCCCCGGCCATGATGCCCGTGCGGAGCGAGCGAAGATCGAAGCGCTCGAAATCCGGATGGTCCAGCATCGCCGCGAACATGGTCGGCACGCCGTGAAGGCCGTTGCAGCGCTCCGCCTCCACCGCCTCCAGCGTCGCCCGCGGCTCGAACCCCTCGCCCGGAAAGACCATCTTCACGCCATAGGCGCAGGCGGCGAGGTTGCCGAGCACCATGCCGAAGCAATGGTAGAAGGGCACAGGGATGCAGAGCGCCTCTCCGGGCTGGAGCCGCATCGCGCGGGCGACGGAGACGCCGTTATTGACGATGTTGCGATGGGTCAGCGTCGCGCCTTTCGGCGCCCCGGTCGTGCCCGAGGTGAACTGGACGTTGATCGCATCGTCCGGCTTCAGCGAAGCGGAGATCGCGTCGAGCCGGGCGAGCCCTCCGGCGCCGCCCCGCGCCATGACCTCCGCGAAGGAGAGCGCGCCGGGCGCCGGGTCCGGCCCGAACTGCACGACGGCGCGCAAGTCGGGGAGCCGCGCCGCTTCGAGCGCGCCGGGCGCCGAGGCCGCCATTTCGGGCGCAAGCTCCGCGATCATCGCCATGTAGTCGGAGCCGCGGAATTCGGGCGCGACGAGCAGCGCCTTCACGCCGACCTTGTTCAGCGCGTATTCCAGTTCATGCGTCCGATAGGCCGGATTCACGTTCACCAGCACCGCGCCGATCCGCGCCGTCGCGAATTGCGCCAGCAGCCATTCGGAGCGGTTGGGGGACCAGACGCCGACCCGCTCGCCCTTGTAGACGCCAAGCGAAAGGAGCCCCGCTGCGAGACGGTCCACCTCCGCGGCTAACTCCCGATAGGTCCAGCGGACGCCTTCGGCGCGGAACACGGCGGCGGGGCGTTCCCCGTGGCGGCGCACGACCTCGGCGAGGAAGGCGGGGATCGTCGCCTCGATCAGCGGTCGCTCGGTGGAGCCCCTGACATGGGAGAGGCCCCTGATCGGCCGCACGCCCGGTTCCACGCCCATCGCCCGCTCCTCACATCCGTCGCCAGTCCCCCGCCCGCTCGAAGGCGCCGGCGGCGCGGTAGATCGTCGCCTCCTCGAAGCGCCGCCCGACGAGCATCATGGAGACGGGCAATCCATCCGACATGCCGCAGGGTATCGCCATCGCCGGGTGGCCGGAAGAGTCGAACGGGGCGGTGTTCGCCAGCATCTCGAAGGCGCGCTGGATGTAGAGCGCGAGCGGCGCATCCTTCGGCGGCAGGGGCGTCGCCTTCATGGGCGTCGTCGGCATCAGGAGAAGATCATAGGCCGTGAGCGCCTTGTCGTATTCGGCGCGGAGCTGCCGCGAAAGGTTCTGCGCCTTGGCGTAATAATGCCCGCGATTGTGCTTCAGGTGATACTGCCCGACCATCATCGAGATCTTGAGGGATTCGGAAAGCTCGTCCGCCCGCGCGCGCCAGTTGGCGTGATAGTCGAGGAGGGAGGTAGTGTAGAGCCCCTCCCAGCCGGTGCCCATGCCGTTCCCGGTCATCATCTGGTTCATCAGGCCTTCGAGGGCGATGGGCGTCCAGATCGCCGAGCCGTGGTTGTGCCAGGGGATTGAGATTTCATCCACGGAGGCGCCGAGGCTGCGGAGCGTCTCCGCCGCCGCCCGGTTCTTCGCGTCGACGTCGCGCTCGCTCTCCGGGCGCCCGAAGCCCTCCTTCACGACCCCGATCCGGAGACCGGAGACGCCGCGACTCACGGCGGCGGTGTAGCGGTCGGTCTTCACGTCGTATTGCCGCGGATCGAGACCGTCCGGCCCGGCGATGACTTCGAGCATCAGCGCATTGTCGGCCACGTTCCCGGTCATCGGGCCGAGATGGTCGATCGTCGCCTCGATCGGCATGGCGCCGGTATAGGGCACGAGGCCATGCGTCGGCTTCATCCCGTAACAGCCGCAGAATGAGGCCGGCATCCGGACGGAGCCGCCCTGGTCCCCGCCGATGGCCATGTCCACCAGTCCGGCGGCCACGAGCGCGCCCGAGCCGGAGGAGGAGCCGCCGGCGCTGTAGCCGTGCTTGTGCGGGTTGTGGACCGGCCCGGTCGCGTTCGTATGGCTGCCGCCCGAGAGGCAGAAATATTCACAATGCGCCTTGCCGGTGATCGTCGCGCCCGCCTCCAGCAGCCGGGTGACGACCGTCGCGTCGATATCCGGCGTGTAGCCCTTCAGCGTGGAGGCGCCGTTCATCATCGGAACCCCGGCGACGCAGACATTGTCCTTGATCGCCACGGTCCTGCCGAGGAGCGGGCCGCGCGGGGCGCCCTTGATCTCGGTCTTCACATACCAGGCGTTCATCGGGTTCTCCTCCGGCGTCGGGCGATAGCCCGAGGTGCGCGGATAGAGCACCGGCGGCAGATAGTCCGGCAGGGAATCGACAATGTCGTAGGCGTCGAGCGTGCCCTGCATCACGTCGAGGAATTCCTGGACGCGCGCATCGGACATATTCATGCCGAGCTCCGCCACGATGGCCTTCATCTGCGAAAGCGTGGGGCGCTGGACGGTCATGTAGGCGATCCTTTCCTGAATCGGCGCGGAGGCCGCGGGGGCGGCCACCTTGGGCGCGCCCGGGGCCGGCTTCGCGGCAGGCGCGGAGAAGGCGGAGGGCGCCGGCGCGGCGCCGGCCTTGCCGCCGCCGAAGCCGGTGAATTCCTCGATCAGCGCGGCGCCCGCAGCGTCCTCGCCGGAGACTTCGCCGATGATCGCGCCCTTCTGGATCAGGAGAACCCTGTCCGAAAGCGCGGTGATGAAGTCGAGATTCTGCTCCACCAGAACGACGGCGACGCCGGTGCGCCTGTTCAGCGCCTTCAGCGTGTCGACGATCTCGTCCAGGATCGAGGGCTGGATGCCCTCTGTCGGCTCGTCGAGGAGGATCAGGTCGGGCTCGGAGATGAGGCAGCGCGCGAGGGCGAGGAGCTGCTGCTCGCCGCCGGAAAGCGCGCCGCCTTCCCGGTCCAGCAGCCGTTCGAGCCTCGGAAAATCGACGAGGATGCGCCCGATGGCCTCCTCCTC
>JAUIDE010000047.1 GCA_030429105.1 Alphaproteobacteria bacterium | reverse complement strand
CTCCGGCTCCGGCGGCGGCGGCGCGCGGCGGAGCGCCTCCGCCCGCGCCAGCGCCGCCCGCCCCCGCGCCCGCATCGCGGCGAGCGGCGCGCCGCCCTCGACCGCGGAGAGCAGCGCGACGAGGCGAGAGAGCCAGCGCGAGGGCGTGGTCGGCGCCCCCTCCGCCTTCCCCGAGCGGGTGAGGACGGCGCGGGGCGCCGAGGCGGCGGAGAGGAAATCATGCGCCGAAAGGCCGATCCGCCGCTCCGGCGGCGGCAGCCCGATCCGCGCCCGCATCGGGCGGGAGAGCCACGGGTCCACCGGCGGCGCCGCCGGCCATGTCCCCTCGTTGAGCCCGCCGAGGATCACGAGCCCCGCCCCGCCGATCCGCGCCTCGCGCTGGCCCTCGATGACGATCCGCGGGTCCGCCCCCGCCGCCGGGTCCCGCACCTCCCCGCCATCCTCCAGCGCGGCCTCGAAGAGGTCGGCGTAGTCCGCCGCCCTCGCCTCCGGGCCGAGCGCCGGCGCCGCCGCCCCGAACCGCTCGAACGCGGCGAGGAGCGCGGCGCCGTCCGCCTTCTCGAACAAGGCCGCCCCCGCGATCGCCTCCGCCGCCGCCCGGTGCCGCGCGACGAGGGCGGAGAGCGGCGCCGCCTCCGGCATCGGCTCCAGCGCGGCGAGGACGGGGAGGAGCGCCGGCGCCGCGAGCGGCGCCTCCCCCTCGCCCTCCTTCACCATCTCCGCCGCGACGGCGGCGACGGAGCGGAGCCTGAGCGCGACCTGCCGGCGGCGCAGCCCCTTCAGTTCGAGCCGGGAGACGGCCGCGCGGAGCGCGCCCCGCTCGTCCCCCGCCCCGGCGAGCGGATGCTTCAGCAGCGCGAGCAGCGCCGCCTGCTCGAAGGGGCGCGAGAGGAGCCGCGCGACGAGCCGCGCGAAAACCCCCGCCGGCGTGAGCCCGAGCGGTCGCCCCGCCGCCATGTCAGGCGCGATCCCCCAGCGGGAAAGCTGCGCCGCGACCCGCCGGGCGAGCCGGATATCCGGCGTCGTGAGCGCGACGCGCGGCTCCCCCCGCTCCAGCGCCTCCCGCGTCAGGAGGGCGATGGCCTCCGCCTCCCGCGCCGGGCTCTCCGCCTCGATGAGCGTCAGCCCCTCGGTCGCCGCGGCGGCGTAGCCCTTGATCTCGTCCAGCGCCTTTAGCCAGCCGTCCGTCGCCGGGGCGGGGCGGAGCGCGTGGGAAAGGAGCCGCGCGCGCGGCGTCGGCTCAGCCTCCGGCTCCCAGCGGCGCACCTCCGTGGGCTCCATCCCGAGCCGCCTGAGGAGCAGATGGGCGCCGTATTGCGGATGATCCGGGTTCATCCCCTTCCAGCCCGCCGCGTCGAGCGTGAAGTCGAAGCCGGGGAGCAGCACCGCGCCCTGCGGAAGCATGGCCACGGCCGCCAGCAGGTCCTGCGTCGTCCGGGTCGAGCCGGTCGAGCCGGCGGCGAGCAGCGGCGCTTCGGGCGGCGCCGCGGCCCATTCGGAGAGGAGCGCCGCGACGTCCATCCGCCGCAGCGCCTCCCGGTCGGAAAGATCGAGCGACGCCAGATGCTCCGGCCATTTCTCCCGAAGGATGGCGAGGAACTGGAGCGTCCGCAGCCAGTGCTCCGCCGGGTCCGTCTCCGCCGCCTCGTCGAGCCGCGCGGGCGGAACCTCCTCGCGCTGCATCTCGTCGAGAAGATCGGCCAGCGCCGCGGCGAGGCCGGGCGCCGCCACGGGCGCGCCGCTCTCGGGCGAGGCGGCGAGGAAGGCGGAGACGAGCCGCGTCAAGGTCAGCCGCCGCTCCAGCGCGCCGATGGCGGGCGGCGCTTCCGCCATCCCGGCGCCGAGCGCGGCGACAGGCAAGAGCCGCGGCAGGAAGCACGCCTCGTTCCCCGCCTCGAAGGCCCGCTCCACCGCCCGGATCGCCCGCCCCGTCGCGAGCGTCACCGTGACCCGCCCCAGCGCCTCCGGCGGTGCGCCTGTCAGCCGCGCGCGGAGCCCCCGCGCCAGCGCCGCCGCGAAATCCGCGCCCGGCGGAAGGCCGAAAACTCGGGGCCCGGGCTCTTCGAAGATCGGCCTCACCGGAGCAACCCTTCCGCCAGCCCGATCCCCTCCGGGCTCCCGACATCCGCCCAGCGCCCCTCATGGACGACGCCGAAAAGCCGCCCCTCCGCGATCAGCCGGTCCCAGACGAGGTTGAGGGAGAAGGGGCCCTCCGGCGTCCCCTCAAGCGCGCCCGGGTCGATGATCTCCGCCCCGGTGAAGACGAAAGGCGCCGCCTCCGCCGCCCCCCGCCGCGTCAGCCGCCCCTCTCCGTCCCTGAAGAAATCGCCCGCCCCCTTGTGGCCGAGCGCATCCTCCCGCCGCGCGAGATGGAGGAGCGCGCCCATCCGCGCCCCGTCCCACGCCCCGGCGAGCGCCGCGAGCGGGTCCGCCCCCGCCCAGATCGCGTCCGCGTTCAGCGCGAAGACAGGCTCCCCGCCGAGGAGCGGGCGCGCCAGCCGCATCCCCCCGCCCGTCTCCAGCAGCGCCTCCTCCTCCGAAAAGACGATTTCCGGCGCCGCCCGCCCGGCAAGATGCGCGCGGATCATGCCGCCGAGATAATGGAGGTTGACCACCGCCCGCCGGACCCCCGCCGCCTCCAGCCGGTCCAGCGCATGGTCGATCAGCGCCCGCCCGCCGACCTCGATCAGCGGCTTCGGCCGCGCCGCCGTCAGCGCCCCCATCCGCGTCCCCCGCCCGGCGGCGAGGAGCATGGCGACGGCGGGCCCGCTCACCCGCCCGCCCCCACGCGCGCCAGCGCCGCCGGCTCCGGCGGCGGCACATGGGCGGAGACGAAGGCGGCGAGCGGCGCGAGCGCCGGGTGCGCGAGGTCCCGCATCAGATGCGCCCAGACGCGGGGGATGAGCGCGAGATAGGCGCCCTTCCCGTCCCTGAGCCGGAGCCGCGCGAAGATGCCGACGATCTTGAGGTTCCGCTGCGCCGCCAGCGCCGCCGCCGCCGCCTCGAACGCATCGCGGTCCTCCCCCGTCGCCGCGATGCGCCGGGCGAGCAGCCCCTCGCGGAGCGGCGCCGGCACGTCCCGCCGCGCATCCTCGGTCAGCGAGATGAGGTCATAGGCGGCATGCCCCGCCAGCGCGTCCTGATAGTCGAGCAGGCCGACGCGGGCATGGCCCCGCCGCTCCGGCAGCCAGAGCAGGTTCTCCGCATGATAGTCCCGCAGCACGAGCGCCCGGCGCGAAAGCGCCGGGGCCGCGCAGGCGGCGGAGACGAGCGCCGCGAACTCCGCCTTCGCGTCGTCCGAAGCCGCGCGCCCCGCGCCCGCCGCCCACCAGTCGAGCGCCAGCATCGCCTCGCGCACCAGCACGGCCTCGTCATAGGGCGGAATGTCCGCCCGCGCGCCGGCCCCCTCCGCGAAGGCCGGCGGCCCTTCGAGCAGCGGCAGGAGGTCGACCGCCGCCTCGTAGATCGCCGTCTCCAGCCCCGGCTCCGCCGCCGCGACCCGGGCGAAGAGCGCGTCGCCGAGATCCTCGATCAGCGCGAAGCCCGCCGCCTCGTCCGCATGGAACACCTCCGGCGCGCTGAGGCCCCTTCGCCGCAATTCGCCCGTGATCGCGAGGAAGCGCCCGAGATCCTCCCCCCGCTCCGCCGGCGCGTCCATCAGCACGGCGCGAAGCCGCCCCGAATCCGCCCGCTCGTAGCGCCGGTTCGAGGCGTCCCCGGCGAGGGGGGAAAGCGCGGCCCCGCCCCAGCCCGCTTCGGCGAGGAAGGCCCGCTTCGCCTCGGCCCGCCCGTCGCTCACGCCAGCGCCTCCGCCACATGATCCCAGAGGCCGCCAGCCCCCCGCCAGCGGAGGAGCCGCCCGCCCGCCTCCGGGCTCTCCAGCGAAATCTCCAGCCGCCGCGCCGGGGCGAGCGCGCCGAGCCGGTCCGGCCATTCGACAAGCAGGATCGCCCCGTCCTCCGCCGCCGCGTCGAGCCCCAGCTCCCGCGCCTCCTCCGGCCCCGAAAGCCGGTAGAGATCGGCGTGCCAGAGCGGCGCATCCGCCTCATAGACCTGGACGAGCGTGAAGGTGGGGGAGGGGATCTCCTCCGCCGGGCGCCCCGCCGCCTCCAGCCGCGCGGCGATGGCGGCGCGGGCCAGCGCCGTCTTCCCCGCGCCGAGCCCGCCGGAGAGAAACACCACATCCCCCGCAAGCAGCGCGCGCCCCAGCGCCGCGCCCGCGCGCGCCGTCTCCGCCTCGTCGGCGAGGCCGCGCGCGCCCTCCTGATATCCCGTAATCCGCTCCATTGCCCGCCTTGTTAGCGCGGCCCCACCCGCCTTGCGAGGGGCGCCGGCGCTGGACAGGCGCCGCCCCTTCCGATCATATCCGCGCCGGGGAACGCTGCGGGAAGGGAGGCGCGGATGCCGGAGGGGCCGCTCGGGCGCTATCGCGAACTGATCGCCTCGGGCGCGGTGAATGACGACGTCGCGCAGCGCCTCGCGCTGGAGAAACTCCAGCTCCTCCACGGCCGGCTGAAGGATTACGACCCCTGGAAGGGCAAGCGCGTCGCCCGCGGCTTCTTCGGCTGGGGGCGCGAGGCCGCGAAGAAGGATGCGGACCTCAACGGCCTCTACATCTACGGCGGCGTCGGGCGCGGCAAGTCCATGCTGATGGACCTCTTCTTCGAGGCCGCGCCGGTGGAAAAGAAGCGCCGCGTGCACTTCCACGCCTTCATGCAGGAAGCGCACCGCGCCATCCACGAGGCCCGCCAGAAGGGGGACGAGGACCCGATCAAGACGGTCGCGAAGGCCATCGCCGCCGACACCATCCTCCTCTGTTTCGACGAGATGCAGATCACCGACATCACCGACGCGATGATCGTCGGCCGCCTCTTCGAGAAGCTCTTCAAGCGCGGAACGGTGATCGTCACCACCTCGAACCGCCCGCCCGACGATCTCTACAAGGACGGGCTGAACCGGCAGGTCTTCCTCCCCTTCATCGCGCTCATCAAGGAGAAGCTGGACCTTCACCTCCTCGAAAGCCCGAAGGATTACCGGCGGGAGCGGCTGACGGGCCGCCCCGTCTATCACACGCCCCTCGGCCCCGAGGCCGACGCGGCGATGGACGAGACCTGGGACGAGCTGACCGGCGGCCTGCCCGGCGAGCCGCTAACGCTGACGGTGACGGGCCGGGAAGTGACGATCCCCCGCTTCCGCAACGGCGTGGCGCGGGCGAGTTTCGCCGATCTCTGCGAGCGCCCGCTCGGCGCCGGCGACTATCTCGCCATCGCCGGCGCCGCGCGCACCCTGCTGCTGGACCGGACGCCGCGGCTCGGCGTCCACAACGCCAACGAGGCGAAGCGCTTCGTCACCCTCATCGACGCGCTCTACGAGGCGAAGACGCGTCTCATTATCTCCGCCGAGGCGGAGCCGGAGGCGCTCTACCCCGAGGGCAAGGGCGCCTTCGAGTTCGAGCGCACGGCCTCCCGCCTCGCGGAGATGCGGTCGGAAAGCTGGGCGGCGGCGGCGGCCTAGCGGAGGACGGAGGAGCCCGTCGGCGTCAGCCGCTGGACCTTGATCGTCTCCCGCTCGATCAGCGCGCCGACCTTGGGGGAGATCACGCCGGTCCATTCCGGGTCTTCATAGACCGCCTTGTAGAGCCGCTCCCGCTCCGCCTCGCTCTCGAACCGGCGGAGCCAGACGAAGACGCTCTCGTCCGTCTCCCCGCGGAAGGAGCCGCCGACGACATGACCCCGGGCCACCTGGAAGGGCACGATCACGGAGTCGAACATCTTCACCCATTCGGCCATGCAGCCGGGGCGGATGACGTATTGGCGGAGTTCGTAGAAGGCCATGGGCGTTTCCTCGTTCTGGTCGGAGCCGGAGAACAGCACCCTCCGCGCCGCCGCGCAAGGCTTCGGCGCGGCGCCCGGAAATGCGGCGCGGCGTCCGCGAAATGACCAAGCCGGCGGCGCCGGGGCTGGAAATCCCGGCCCTCCCTCGGCTAGGATTCGCCAAACCCGCGGCGCGCGCCATAATTCGCGAAAAATCGCCCCGACAGAGGAGCCTTCCATGTCTGCTTTCCGCCTCTCCGGCGCAGCCGCGGCCGCCGCGCTCGCCCTCTCCCTCCCTTCCGGCGCCGCGGCGCTCGAAAAGGTCGTCTTCGGCACCAACTGGCTCGCCCAGGCGGAGCATGGCGGCTTCTACCAGTCCGTCGCCGACGGGACCTATGCGGCCTGCGGGCTCGACGTCTCCATCGTCCAGGGCGGGCCGCAGGTGAACAACCGCGCGCTGCTCCTCGCCGGGCGGATCGACTATCACATGGGCGGCAACATGCTGCAGGCCTTCAACGCGGTGGCCGAGGGCATCCCCGTCGTCGCCGTCGCGGCGATCTTCCAGAAGGATCCGCAGGTCATCATCGCCCATCCCGGCAAGGCCGAGACCTTCGACGACCTGAAGAACCTCACCCTCCTGATCGGCGACAACGGCTTCCAGTCCTATTACCAGTGGATGATCAAGGCGAAGGGCTTCACCGCCGAACAGCGCGAGCCCTACACCTTCAACCCCGCGCCCTTCCTCGCGGACGAGAACAAGGGGATGCAGGGCTATCTCTCCTCCGAGCCCTACCTGATCCAGAAGGAGGGCGGCTTCACCCCCAAGGTGTTCCTGATCGCTGACGCCGGCTACACCGATTATTCCACCACGATAGAGACGATGCAGGAGACGATCGACACGAAGCCCGAGCAGGTGAAGTGCTTCGTCGAGGGCTCCATCAAGGGCTGGTACAACTACCTCTACGGGGACCGCGCGGCCGCCGACGCGATGATCATGGCCGACAACCCGGACATCACGCCCGACAAGATCGAATACGCCATCGAGAAGATGAAGTCCGAGGGCATCGTGGAGAGCGGCGCCGCGCTCGAACTCGGCATCGGCGCGATCAACCCGGAGAAGGTCGAGGATTTCTTCGGCAAGATGGTCTCCGCCGGGGTCGTCTCGGGCGACATCGACTGGTCCAAGAGCTTCTCGACCGCCTTCGTCAACCAGAAGGTCGGCATGGACCTGAAGCCGAACTGAGCGCGATGCCGCCGCGCCGGCCGCTCCTCACCCTCTCCGGCGTGGGCAAGACCTTCGCCGGCGACGTTGTCGCGCTCCGCGGCATGAGCCTCGAGGTGCGGGAGGGGGATTTCATCTCCCTCCTCGGCCCCTCGGGCTGCGGCAAGTCCACCGCGCTCCGGCTCATCGCCGGCCTCAGCCACCCGACCGCGGGCTCGATTCGCTGGGCCGAAGCGCGGGAGCGTGGCGATATCGGCGTCGTCTTCCAGGAGCCGACGCTGATGCCCTGGGCGACAGTGGCGGAGAACGCATGGCTCCCCTTCCGCCTCCGCGGCCAGAGCTATTCCGCCGTGAAGGACGAGGTGCGGGAGGCGCTGCGCCTCGTCGGGCTCGACGCCTTCGCCGGCGCCTATCCGCGCGAGCTTTCGGGCGGCATGAAGATGCGCGTCTCCATCGCCCGCGCCCTCGTCACCCGCCCGAAGCTGATCCTGATGGACGAGCCCTTCGCCGCGCTGGACGAGATCACGCGCTTCAGGCTCAACAACGACCTCCTGAGCCTGAAGGCGAAGATCGGCTGCACCGTCATCTTCGTCACCCATTCGGTGTTCGAGAGCGTCTTTCTCTCCGACCGGATCGTCGTCATGGCCGCCCGCCCTGGGCGCGTGGAGCGGGAGGTGGCGGTGGGCGAGCCCTATCCGCGGGACGAGGCCTTCCGCACCTCGCCGGAATACGCCGCGCTCTGCCGCGAGGCCTCCGCCGCGCTCCATGCCGCGATGGGCGAGGCGGCGTGACCGCGATCGAGGCCCCCGCCCCGCTCGACGCGGAGGAGGAGGCGCGGCTCCGCGCCGCTCGCCGCGACCGCATCGCGAAATGGGCGCTCCCCGTCATCGTCATGGCGCTGACTCTGGTGCTGTGGGACAGGATCGTCGTCTGGAACGACATCGCCCATTACATCCTGCCCGCGCCGAGCCGGGTGGCGGAGACGCTGGTGGCGGACTGGGCGATCCTCGGCCCCGCCGCCTGGGCGACGATCCAGATCACCGGCCTCGCCCTCCTCGCCGCCGTGGTGGGCGGGGTCGGGCTCGCGGTGTTCTTCACCCAGTCGCGGCTCTTCGAACTCTCGTTCTACCCCTACGCCGTCATCCTCCAGGTGACGCCGATCATCGCCATCGCGCCGCTTCTCCGCATCTATATCGACAGCGTCTACGGCGTGCTGATCCTCTGCGCCTGGATCGTGGCCTTCTTCCCGATCCTCTCCAACACCACGCTCGGCCTCAACTCGGCGGACCACAACCTGCGCGACCTTTTCCGCATCTACGGCGCGACGCGCTGGCAGAAGCTGCGCTATCTCCAGCTTCCGGCCGCGCTCCCCTATTTCCTCGGCGGGCTCCGCATCGCCGGCGGGCTCTCGCTGATCGGAGCGGTCGTGGCGGAGTTCGTGGTGGGGACGGCGGGGCAGTCCTACGGCCTCGCCAGCCGCATCCTCGAAGCCTCCTACCGGCTCAACATCCCGCGCCTCTACGCCGCGCTGCTCCTCATCTCCGCCATCGGCGTGGTGATCTTCGCCGCGCTCTCGCTGCTCTCGCATCTCCTCTTGCGGAAGTGGCACGAAAGCGCGTTGAAGAGAGAGACATGACCGCCTTCCTCACCCTCCCCGCCGCGCACCGTCTCACCCTCGCCAACCTGAAGGCCCCCGGATGGCTCCTCGGGCGCCCGGAGAGCCTCGCCCCGCTCGACCTCTCCATCGAGGACGGGATCATCACGCAGGGCTCCGGCCAGACGGTCGACATGAAGGGCGCCATCGCCTTCCCCGCCTTCACCGACATGCACACGCATCTCGACAAGGGCCATATCTGGCCCCGGAGCCCGAACCCGGACGGCACGTTCATGGGCGCCCTTGGCGCCGTGGCGGCGGACCGGGAGGCGCGCTGGCGGGCGGAGGATGTGCGCGCCCGCGCCGATTTCGCGCTCCGCTGCGCCTTCGCGCACGGCACGTCGGCGATCCGCACCCATCTCGACTCGATCCCCCCGCAGGACGACATCTCCTGGCCCGTCTTCCGCGAATTGCGGGAGGATTGGGCGGGCAGGATCACGCTTCAGGCCGCCTGCCTCGTCCCGGTGGACGGGGTGGACGCGGACGGCGCCTTCGCGAAGACGGCGGCGACCGTCGCCGCCTCCGGCGGCGTCCTCGGCTGCGTGACCTATCCCGTCCCCGACCTCCGCGAGCGGCTCCTGCGCTTCTTCGCGCTGGCCGAGCGCCACGGCCTCCACGCCGATTTCCATGTGGACGAGACGCTCGACCCGGCCTCCGCCACCCTCCGCACCATCGCGGAGACGGCGCGGGAGACCGGCTTCGCCGGCCGAATCGCCGTCGGCCATTGCTGCTCCCTCTCCGCGCAGCCCGAAGCCGAGGCGATGGCGACGCTCGACCTCGTCGCCAAGGCCGGGATCGATGTCGTCTCCCTCCCCCTCTGCAACCTCTACCTGCAGGACCGGCACGCCGCCCGAACCCCCCGGATGCGCGGCGTCACGCTCGTCCACGAGATGAAGGCGCGGGGGATCAACGTCTCCTTCGCCTCCGACAACACGCGCGACCCGTTCTACGCCTATGGCGACCTCGACATGATCGAGGTGATGCGGGAGGCGACGCGCATCGCCCATCTCGACCATTCCGATGCGGACTGGTCGCGCGCCTTCACCGCCAACCCTGCGAAGGCGATGGGCCTCCCCGCCCCCTCCTTCGCGCCGGGCGCGCCCGCCGATCTCGTCATCGTCCGCGCAAGGAGCTGGACGGAGCTCTTCGCCCGTCCGCAATCGGACCGGATCGTGATCCGCGCCGGCCGCGCCATCGACGCGGCGCTCCCCGACTATGCCGAGCTTGACCACCTGATGGAGGCCTCTTGACCCTCGAAGCCGCGAAAGCCGCCCTCCGCCATCTCGATCTCGACGAGAACCCGGTGACGGTGAAGGCCAAGAGCCGGGATTTCTTCTGGTATTCCCCCGTGCTCAAGGAGCGGCTCGATCACGTCGTCGGCGATTTCGCCGTCGCGCCGCGCTCCGAGGCCGAGGTGATCGAGGTCCTGAAAACGTGCTACGCCCATGACGTGCCGGTCACCGTCCGCGGCGCCGGCACCGGCAATTACGGGCAGGCCATGCCGCTCCGCGGCGGCTGCATCCTCCACATGAAGCATCTCGACAAGGTGAAGGCGGTGCATCCTGGCCGGGTGATCGTGGAGCCGGGCTGCCTGCTGAAGGATCTCGACGCGGTCTGCATCCGCGATTCGGGGCAGGAGATCCGCATGTTCTCCTCCACCTTCGCGACCGCCACGATCGGCGGCTTCATCTCCGGCGGCTCCGGCGGCGTCGGCTCCGTCCGCTGGGGGAGCCTCCGCGACCTCGGCAACATCATCCGCCTCCGCGTCGTGACGATGGAGGCGGAGCCGCGCGTGCTGGAGTTCCGGGGCGAGGAGCTTTCCCGCGTCTCCCACGCCTACGGCACGAACGGGATCATCACCGAACTCGAAATGCCGCTCGCCCCCGCCTATCCCTGGGTGGAGATTTTCGTCGCGGGCGCGGACTTCATGGAGACCGTCCGCTTCGCGGACGATCTCGCGAACGAGGACGGAATCCTCATCAAGCTCGCCAGCGTCTTCGAGGCGCCGACGGCCCACGCCTATTTCCAGCGCGTGCGCCCGCATGTGACGGACGCCGACTCGCTCGTCGGCCTCATGGTCGCCCCCCATGCGATGGACGCCTTCCTCACCTTCCTCGCCCGCCGGCCCGGCCTCCGGCTCATCTACCGCTCCGACGCGCATGACTGGGCCAGGGACCCGGGGCCGGTCTATGAATATGGATGGAACCACACGACCCTCCGCGCGCTGAAGGTCGATCCCTCCATCACCTATCTCCAGGTGAGCTTCGACTTCCCCGACCATGTGGAGAAGATCAGGGCGATCAGGGACCGGTTCTCGCCCGAGGTGCTGCACCATCTCGAAGTCATGCGCGCCCACGGCAAGGTGCAGATGGCCGGCCTCTCCCTCGTGAAGTTCACGACCGAGGAGCGGCTGGAGGAGATCATCCGCGAGCATGAGGCGATGGGCTGCCCCGTCTGGAACCCCCACCGCTACACGCTGGAGGAGGGCGGGCGGCAGAGCGTGGACGCGCGCCAGCTCGCCTTCAAGAAGGAGGCGGACCCGAAGGGCCTCCTCAACCCCGGCAAGATGATCTCCTGGGAGCAGGAGACCTGGGACCGCTCTCGCATCTGGGCCTATCCCGGCCTTCAGAAGCGGCCCGAAGCCGACGCATGAGCCGCGCCCTCGTCCTCTTCGCCCATCCCTGCGCGGAGAGTTTCTCCGCCGCGCTCCACGGCGCCGTGGTCGAGACGCTCGCCGCGAAGGGCTGGGAGGTGGACGATTGCGACCTCTACGCCGAAGGCTTCTCCCCCGTCCTCACGGCGGAGGAGCGGCGCGGCTATCACGAGGTCGGGCCGAACCTCTCCCCCGTCGCGCCCTATGTGGAGCGTCTCAGGGCGGCGGAGGCGCTGGTTCTGGTCTTCCCCGTCTGGAATTTCGGCTTCCCGGCGATCCTCAAGGGCTTTTTCGACCGCGTGTTCCTCCCCGGCGTCTCCTTCCGGCTGGAGGCGGGCAAGGTCCGCCCGAACCTGACCAACATCCGCCGCCTCGCCGCGGTGACGACCTATGGCGGCACGCGGATGCGCGCCTTCCTCGCCGGCGACCCGCCGCGAAAGATCGTCTCCCGCGCCGTCCGCTTCGTCTGCGCGCCGGAGGCCCGCCTCTCCTACAATGCGCTCTACGACATGAACCGCGCGACGGACGGGGACCGCGCGCGCTTCCTCGCCCGCGCCCGCGCCTCCATGGCGGCCCTCTGATGCGCGCCCTCGTCGTCCATTGCCATCCGAAGGGCGGCAGCTTCACCGCCGCGGTGCGGGATGTCGTGCTCGCCCGCCTCCGCGTAGCCGGGGCGGAGGCGCGGGTGATCGACCTCTACGACCAGGGCTTCGCCCCCGTCCTCACCGCCGCCGAGTTCGACGGCTACGAGAACGAACCCGGGAACATCGCCCCCGTGGCGGATGACGTGGCGGCGCTCCGCTGGTGCGATTGCCTGATCTTCGTCTACCCGACCTGGTGGTATGGCCTCCCCGCGATGCTGAAGGGCTGGCTGGACCGTGTGATGCTCCCCGGCGTCGCCTTCCTGATGCCGGACGCGCAGCACAAGGACATCCGGCCCGGCCTCGCCCACATCACCCGCCTCGCCGTCTTCACCACCTGCGGCGCCTCCTGGCGGCTCACGACCTTCGTCGGCGCGCCCGGCAAGCGCACGATCCTCCGCGGCGTGCGCCTCCTCTGCCATCCGCGCTGCCGCACCGCCTTCGCCGCGCATTACTCGATGGATTCCTCGACGGCGGAGAGCCGCGCCCGCCACCTCGTCCGCGTCTCCGCGGCGGCGGACCGGCTCTTCCGCCCCCATGCGCTTGACGGGAGGAGGGCATGAGCCGCCGCCTCGACTGGGCCGAACATCCGGCCTCCGCCTATGATGAAATCGACGCCATGCGGACCGTGTGCATTCTGCCCACCGCGGCGGTGGAGCAGCACGGGCCGCATCTCCCGCTCGGCGTCGACACATACATCATGGAGGGGATGCTCGCCCGCCTCCGCACGGCCTGCCCCCCCGATCTCGACCTCCGCATCCTGCCCGTTCAGGCGGTCGGCAAGTCCAACGAGCATCTCTGGGCGAAGGGCACGCTGACCTTGAGCGCGGAGACGGCCCTCAGGGTCTGGACGGAGATCGGCCTCTCCGTCGCCCGCGCCGGGGTGCGGAAGATCGTCATCGTCAACAGCCACGGCGGCAACGCCGATCTCATCTCGATCCTCGCGCGGGAGATGCGCGTTCAGGCCGGGATGCTGGCGGTCAAGACGAGCTGGTTCGATCATGGCGTCCCCGACGAACTCTATTCGGAACATGAGCGCCGCTTCGGCATCCACGGCGGCGACGCGGAAACCTCGTTGATGCTCGCCTTCCGGCCCGACCTCGTGGAGATGGGCAAGGCCGCGATCTTCCGCTCCGCCGCGGAGGGCGCGCCGATCCCGCCAATCGGGCCGACCGCCCGCGCCTGGATTGCGTCGGACCTCAACCCGGCCGGCGTGGTGGGGGACGCTTCGCTGGCGACGGCGGGGAAGGGGGAGGCGACGGCGGCGCATCAGGTGCAGGGGATGCTCGCGCTCATCCGCGCGGTGGCGGAAGCCGCGCCCCCCGCTTCGTGACTGTTTCAGGCTGATCACGGTTTTTATCGTTCAATATCAATGGTCCAAGGGCGATAACCATGGTTATGCCCTTCGGCCCGCCCGTTCCGGCCGCCTGGAAGAATGCGCCGAACCCGGCGCCGAAGCGCCGCATCCCCGCTCGACTCGCGCGCGCGCCCATGCCCAAAAGGCGGAAAAGAGGACCGTCCGATGGCGGCGCACGAGCGGCGCATACCCGAATTTCTCCGTCACGCGCCCACGCCCGGCGTCCGCGGCTTCGCCATGCTCGCCGCGATCGAGGCCATGGCGCGCGGGATCATGCTCTCCGTCTATCCCCTCGCCATGTATCAGGCGCTCGGCGATGCGGAGCGGGTCTCCGAGGTCTACTTCCTGATCGGCTGCGTCGCGCTCGTCGTCTCGATGTTCGTGCCCTCCATCGCCAGCCGCCTGACCCGCCGCTGGACCTTCACGCTCGGCGGAACCCTCCTCGCCACGGGGGCGCTCACCGCCTCGCAGGGCGGCCCGCTCTTCACCCCGCTCGGCCTCGGGCTCACGAATATCGGCGTCGTCACCTTCTTCATCTGCTTCAACGCCTATGTTCTCGACTTCATCGAGCGGACGGAGCTGGGCCGGTCGGAGACGCTCCGGCTCTTTTATTCCTCCCTCGCCTGGATGATCGGCCCTGTCCTCGGCGTCACGCTCTGGCGCCTCTGGGAGCCGGCGCCCTTCCTCATCGCGGCCTCGTCGGCGGCGACGCTCCTCGCCGTCTTCTGGTACATGCGCCTCGGCAACGGAAAGCTGATCGCGCCCGGAAAGCCGCGCCCGAACCCGCTGCGCTTCCTGCCCCGTTTCCTCGCCCAGCCCCGCCTGATCGCGGGCTGGCTCTTCGCGGTGATCCGCTCGGTCGGCTGGTGGGCCTATGTCGTCTACATGCCGATCTTCGCAGTGGAGAGCGGATTGGGGGAGACATGGGGCGGCGCCTTCGTCTCCCTCGCCAACGGCTTCCTGCTGCTCACGCCCTTCATGCTCCGCTGGATGCGCCGCCGCTCCGTGCGGCAGGCGGTGCGGACCGGCTTCGCCGGCGCGTCGCTCTGCTTCCTCGCCGGCGCCCTCGCCGCCCCCGCCCCGGCGGTGACGCTCTGCCTCCTCGCCTCCGGGGCGTTCTTCCTGATCCTGCTCGACGTCTCCGGCGGCCTCCCCTTCCTGATGGCGGTGCGCCCGCACGAGCGGACGGAGATGGCCTCGATCTATTCGAGCTTCCGGGACGTATCGGGCATCGTCACGCCCGGCGCCGTGCGGCTGGTGCTCGCCGTCGCGCCCCTTCCCGGCGTCTTCGCGGCGACGGCGGGGGCGCTCTTCATCGGATTCCTCATCGCCGGGCGGCTGCATCCGCGCCTCGGCGCGCGGCGCGCGCCCTTGCCCGAAGGGGCGAATCCGCCGAAAGTCGCCGCCGAAACCTGAAGGGGGAGCAAGAGATGAGAACCCGCGCAGCCCTGGCCGTGAAGGCCGGACAGGACCTCGAAATCGTCGATCTGGAGCTCGAAGGCCCGCGCGAGGGCGAGGTTCTCGTCGAGGTGAAGGCGACCGGCATCTGCCATACCGACGATTTCACCCTCTCCGGCGCCGACCCGGAGGGGATCTTCCCCGCCGTCCTCGGACATGAGGGCGCAGGCGTGGTCGTCGATGTCGGGCCGGGGGTGAAGTCGGTGAAGAAGGGGGATCACGTAATCCCGCTTTACACGCCCGAATGCCGCGAATGCCCCTCCTGCCTCTCCCGCAAGACCAATCTCTGCACCGCGATCCGCGGCACTCAAGGCCAAGGCCTGATGCCGGACGGGACCTCACGGTTCAGGACGCTCGATGGCGACCCGGTGTTCCACTACATGGGCTGCTCCACCTTCTCCAACTTCACCGTCATGCCGGAAATCGCGCTGGCGAAGGTGCGGGAGGACGCGCCCTTCGACAAGATCTGCTATATCGGCTGCGGCGTCACCACCGGCGTCGGCGCCGTGCTGAACACGGCGGGCGTGGAGCAGGGGGCGAAGGCGGTCGTCTTCGGCCTCGGCGGGATCGGCCTCAACGTGATCCAGGGCCTCCGCCTCGCCGGCGCCGACATGATCATCGGCGTGGACATCAACCCAGGCCGCAAGGAATGGGGCGAGAAGTTCGGCATGACCCATTTCGTCAACGCCGCCGAAGTCGGCGACGAGATCGTGCCCCACATCGTCAACATGACGAAGAAGGGCGCGGACCAGATCGGCGGCGCAGACTACACGTTCGACTGCACGGGCAACGTGAAGGTGATGCGCGCCGCGCTCGAATGCGCCCATCGCGGCTGGGGCGTCTCCGTCGTCATCGGCGTCGCGCCCGCGGGGGCGGAAATCTCGACGCGCCCGTTCCAGCTGGTGACGGGCCGCACCTGGAAGGGCACCGCCTTCGGCGGCGCGCGCGGGCGCACCGACGTGCCGAAGATCGTCGACTGGTACATGGACGGGAAGATCGAGATCGACCCGATGATCACCCACACCATGCCGCTGGAGAAGATCAACCACGGCTTCGACCTCATGCGGAAGGGCGAAAGCATCCGGAGCGTGGTGCTGTTCTGAGCGGCGGCGCCGGCTTCGCCGGCGCGCCGCCAAACAGGGAAAGCCGCCGGGCGCGCGAGATGCGCTCGGCGGCGGAAAAATTTCGAAATTTTAAAAAATCCTTTGGAATCAAGGCTCCGAGGCCGATATCCATGGATATCTCCGTCCCGGAGCCCCGCCGGGGGCCCTCACCCGGCCTTCGCCTTGCCCTCCGCCTGCCGCAGCATCGTGGGCACCAGCACCTCCGAAAAGCCCGCGACGAAGGACCAGAGCATCAGCAGCGAGAGGTCCTTGTTCGGGGAGAGGCCGCCGATCGAGGTGAAGAGCGCGGTGGAGGCGAGGGAGGCGTCGAACCCCGCCTCGCGCAGCTTCGGCGTCAGCGTCCCGTCCCCGAGGAGCCCGGTGTCGAACACGAAATAGAGGATCATCGCCGCCCCGATGCCGACGCCGAGCCGGAAGAGCAGCATGGCGAAGCGGGCGTTCGTACGCATGTCCTCCAGCGTCGCCGCCTCCACACGCTTCTTCGTCTGCGACATCATCGAGAAGGCGGCGCCGAAGAGCCCGGCGGCGAGCGCGACGTAGAAGCTGGCGAAGGCCCGCATCCCGCCCTCCGGCCCGACGGGCGGCGCCGGCGGCCCCTCAATCCCCTCCGGCATCCGGAAGATCGCCGCCAGATGATCCTGCGCGATCCAGGCCAGCGCGATGACGAGGAGGATGAAGAAGGTCGTCGCGAGGCTGAAGATCAGGCTCACCCGCGCGGTGTAGGCGGCGATGAACTCGCGGAGCAGGTATCGCTTGCGGAACTTGTCCTGCACATCCAGCGCGAGCCTGAAGAGCGTCTCCCTGAGGGCGGGTTCGTCGTCATGGTGCTGCTCGACGAGCTTGGCGTATTCGGCGAGGCAGGGCAGGTCGATGGCCTTCGCCTCCAGCAGGGTGCGCTGCGCCTCGAGCCGGAGCGCGGGCAGGTCGAAGAGGCCGACCATCAGCAGCTCGATCTCGTTGACGATCCGCCACTCGCCCTTGTTCTCCGGCCGGTCGGCCTTCTGCCTCAGATAGGCGATCCGCATCTCCAGCCGCGCCCGGTCCGGCTTGCCGTCCGGGCCGGGGGCGAGCATCCGGCTCACGGCGAGGCCGGTCATCTTCTGCCGGAACATGACGGAGGAGACGTTGGGCAAGGCCAGCGAAAGCCAGCGCCAGAACCGCTTCGCCCGGTAGCCGCCGGGCCATTGCGAGGCTGGCGTCTCGTCGCCGTCGGCCGCCGTCGGGGCGGCGGAGATCGCCCGGTGCTCGTTCATGTCTCAACCCCCGATTGGAAGCTCCGCCAACTTTCTACCACAAAGCATCACATCCGCGGAGTCCGCCGCGACCCGGGACGTGCGGATCGACACGCGCTCTGGACTTCCCGCGCATCGCGTGACCCTCTCGGCGTATGTC
The DNA here is from genome assembly GCA_030429105.1 of Alphaproteobacteria bacterium. Taxonomy (GTDB): domain Bacteria; phylum Pseudomonadota; class Alphaproteobacteria; order Rhodobacterales; family Rhodobacteraceae; genus Pikeienuella. Next base: position 13,837 of record JAUIDE010000047.1, on the reverse strand, counting down.
GAAACCCGCCGCGCTCGTTCTCCTCTCCCTCGCCGTCGTCGCCGGAATGGCCCCGTGGTTCGCCGCCGCGGCGGCGATGGGCTCGATGATGGCGGAGGGGGGCTTCGGGCCGGCGCGGGCGGCGCTCATGTCCTCCGCCGTGCAGGCCGGGTTCGTCTTCGGCGCGCTCGGCGCCGCGATCCTCGGCCTGCCGGACCGGTTCGACCCGCGCCGCACGCTGGCGGTTGCGGCGGGGCTCAACGCGGCGTTGACGGGCGGGCTGCTCCTGCTTTCGCCGGGGTCGGACCTTGCGGTTCTTCTCCGCTTCCTCACCGGCGCGGGCTTCGCCGGCATCTATCCCGTCGGCATGAAGATCGCCGTTGGATGGGGGACCAAGGACAGGGGCCTCCTTGTGGGCGCGCTGGTCGGCGCGCTGACCCTCGGTTCGGCGACGCCGCATCTCGCCGCCTGGCTCGGCGGGGCGGAGTGGCGCGTGGTGATCGGCGCGGCCGCGCTCGCCTCGCTTCTCTGCGCGCTGCTGGCGCCCTTCGTCGCGCTCGGCCCGCATCACGCCCGCTCGCCCGCTTTCCAGCCGCGCGCGATCCTCCTGATGTGGACCGACCGGCGCATCCGCGCCGCGACCGGCGGCTATCTCGGCCACATGTGGGAGCTCTACGCGATGTGGGGCTGGGTCGCCGTCGCCGCCGCCGCGGGCTTTGCCGCGCATATGGAGGGCGCGGAGGCGGCGCGGCTGGCGGCGCTGACCGCCTTCCTCGCCATAGGGATCGGCGCGCTGACCTGCGCGCCCGCGGGCTGGCTGGCGGATAGGGTCGGCAAGGCGCGCGTCGCGGCCGGCGCGATGGTCGGATCGGGCGCCTGCGCCCTCGCCGTCGCCGCGGCGCATGGCGGGCCTGTCTGGCTCTCCTTCCTCCTCATTCTCCTCTGGGGCGCGCTGGTGATCCCCGACAGCGCGCAATTCTCCGCCCTGATCGCGGACGCGGCGCCGCCCGCGCTGGCGGGTTCGCTCATGGCGATGCAGACCGCGCTCGGCTTCGCGCTCACGATCCTGACGGTGCAACTCGCCCCCGTCGCCGCCGCGGCCTTCGGCTGGCCGGAGGTCCTGGCGGCGATGGCGCTCGGCCCTCTCTTCGGCGTGCTCGCGCTTCGCCCGCTCCTCCGCCGTCTGTGAGCTTCGGCACGGCAGAGGCGAATATGTCGCAGGAATGGCTACGCAAGCGGGAATTATCGGCTAAGGTGTCGCCACCAAAGCCGGCGCGAAATCGGGAGACCGGGGCCGGGAAACCGGAAAAAGGGGGAACGCCATGAAAAAAGCATCCGATCTCTTCGTCGAATGCCTCGAGGCCGAGGGTTGCGAATATGTCTTCGGAATCCCGGGCGAGGAGAATCTCGACTTTCTCGACTCGCTGTCCCGCTCGGAGAAAATCCAGCTGGTGCTGACGCGTCATGAACAGGGCGCAGGCTTCATGGCCGCCGTCTACGGCCGCCTCACGGGCAAGACCGGCGTCTGCGTCTCTACGCTCGGACCCGGCGCGACGAACTTCACCACTTCCGCCGCCTATGCGCAGCTCGGCGGCATGCCGATGCTGATGGTCACCGGCCAGAAGCCGGTGAAGAAGTCGAAGCAGGGCCGGTTCCAGATTCTCGACGTGGTCGAGATGATGGGGCCGATCACGAAATACGCCGTCCAGGTCGTCGCCTCGGACAATATCCCTTCCCGCATCCGCGAGGCCTATCGCATCGCGGAGGAGGAAAAGCCGGGCGCGACGCATATCGAGCTCCCCGAGGACATCGCGGACGAGCATACCGCGGAACGGCCGATCCCGCGCTCCGCCGTGCGGCGCCCCGTGCCGGAGGAGAAGTCGATCATCCAGGCGCTGGAGAAGATCCACGCCGCGAAATCCCCGATCCTCGTCATCGGCGCCGGCGGCAACCGCAAGATGACCTCGAAGATGCTCACGAAGTTCGTCGAGAAGACGGGCATGCCCTTCGTCACGACGCAGCTCGGCAAGGGCGTGATCGACGAGCGGAGCCCGCTCTTCATGGGCTGCGCCGCGCTTTCGGCCGGCGACTATGTCCACCGCGCCATCGAGGCGGCGGACCTAATCATCAATGTCGGCCACGACGTGATCGAAAAGCCCCCCTTCTTCATGAAGCCGGGCGGGACGGAGGTGATCCACGTCTCCTACAACACCGCGATGGTGGACCCGGTCTATTTCCCGCAGGTCGAGGTGATCGGGGATATCGGCAACGCGATCTGGCAGCTGAAGAACGGCGTGAAGAAGCCGGAGGAGGCGGGGTGGGACTTCTCCCGCATGATGGAGATCCGCAAGCACCATGACGCGCAGATTCTAGAGGGCGCGGACGACATGCGCTTCCCCGTCTATCCGCAGCACGCGGTCGCCAAGATCCGCGAGGCGATGCCGGATGACGGGATGATCTGCCTCGACAACGGCGTCTACAAGATCTGGTTCGCGCGGAACTATCGCGCGCGGATGCCCAACACCGTGCTGCTCGACAACGCTTTGGCGACGATGGGCGCGGGCCTGCCATCGGCCATGGCCTCGCATCTCGTCTATCCGGACCGGAAGGTGCTCGCGATCTGCGGCGACGGCGGGTTCATGATGAACTCCCAGGAGCTGGAGACAGCGGTGCGGCTCAAGATGAACATCGCCGTCCTGATCCTGAACGACAATTCCTACGGCATGATCCGCTGGAAGCAGGCGAACATGGGCTTCAAGGACTGGGGACTGCAGTACAACAACCCGGATTTCGTGAAATATGCGGAGAGCTACGGCGCCATCGGCCACCGCGTCTCTTCCGCCGGGGAGCTGCCGTCGATCCTCCACACCGCGCTCAACACGCCCGGCGTGCATCTGATCGACTGCCCGGTCGATTATTCCGAGAACGACCAGATCCTCAACATCGACATCAAGAAGCGCTCCGCCGCGCTCTGAAACTAAGCGGGGGCGCCGCGCCGCGCCCCCGCCGCATCGGGAGAGAGACATGCCTGAACTGAAGGCGAGATACCCCTATTACCTCAACAACGAGGCCGTCTTCGCCAACGAAGACCTCGAGGTGACCGACAAGTACACCGGCGAGGTGGCGACGCGCGTGGCCCTCGCCGACGCCAAGGCGATCGACGCCGGGATCGCCGGGGCGGTGGAGGCCGCCGAGGCGATGGCGAAGATGCCCGCCTTCGAGAAGAAGAAGATCCTTAAGCACTGCGTCTCCCGCTTCCGCGAGCGGTTCGACGAGCTTGCCTATTCGCTCTGCGTCGAGGCGGGCAAGCCGATCAACGACGCGGAGGGCGAGGTCATGCGCCTGATCGACACGTTCGAGATCGCCTCGGAGGAGGCGACCCGGACCCATGGCGAACTTCAGGCGCTCGACATCTCGCCGCGCGCGAAGGGATATCGCGGCATGTGGAAGCGGGTGCCAATCGGACCCTGCTCCTTCATCTCGCCGTTCAACTTTCCGCTGAACCTCGCGGCGCACAAGGTGGCGCCGGCGCTTGCCGTCGGCTGCCCCTTCGTGATGAAGCCCGCCTCCCGCACCCCGCTCGGCGCGATCATCATGGGGGAGGTGCTGGCGGAGACGGACCTGCCGAAGGGCGCCTTCTCCATCCTCCCCTGCTCGCGCGACGGGGCGGACCTCTTCACCGTGGACGAGCGGCTGAAGCTCCTCTCCTTCACCGGCTCGCCCGGCGTCGGCTGGGACCTGAAGGCGAAATGCGGGAAGAAGAAGATCGTGCTGGAGCTCGGCGGCAACGCCGCCGTGGTGGTGGATTCGGATACGCGCGATCTCGACGACGCGGTGGGCCGGATCATCTTCGGGGCTTTCTACCAATCGGGGCAGTCTTGCATTGGCGTGCAGCGCATCCTGATCCACGCCGACATCTATGGCGTGATGCGGGAGAAGCTCGTCGCCAAGACGAAGACGCTGATCGCAGGGAACCCGCATGACCGGAAGACCTTCATCGGACCGATGATCTCGGAGAGCGAGGCGAAGCGGCTCCACGGCTGGATTCTCGATGCGGAGAAGGCGGGCGGGACGATCCTCTGCGGCGGGCATCGCGAGGGCGCGATGCTGGAGGCGACGCTTATGGAGAATGTGCCGCTTGATCAGGCGCTCTGCACCGAGGAGGCCTTTGGCCCCGCTGCCGTGCTCCAGAAGTTCACGAGCTGGGATGAAGCCATCCGTATGGTGAACGACTCGAAGTTCGGGCTCCAGGCGGGCATCTTCACGCGCGATTTCTACAAGGTTCAGCAGGCCTGGGATGAGATGGACGTGGGCGGCGTGGTGGTCGGCGACGTGCCCTCCTACCGGGTCGACAACATGCCCTATGGCGGCGTGAAAGATTCCGGCCTCGGCCGGGAGGGAATCCGCTTCGCCATGGAGGACATGACGGAGATCCGCAACCTCGTCATTCGCACGCCCCCGGGGTGAGGCGCACCCCCTCGACTCGCTGCGCCTGATATGGTCTCGGCTCTGCGAAAGGGATCGGGAGCGAGGTGAGGATGCGGTTCGGCTTCGCCATGCCGCAGGAGGGGAATGCGGACGCCCGCGCCTTCAGCCGTGAGCAGAAGGCGGGGGCGCTCCTTGCGTTCCGTGTGCGGGCGCTCGGCTGCCTCGTTATCGGGCTGACGCTGCTTCTCCGGGCCTCGGGGGAGGCGCTGGCCTTCTATCTCGGGATGCTCGGCCTGCTCGTTCTGACGGGATGGCTCTTCTACCAGTCCACTCGCACGCGCTGGTCCGCATGGCGGCGCACGATGCGCTGGGCGCGCTTCACGCTGGTCGCCGCGGACATGGCGATCATCACGGCGGCGCTGATCGTCCCTGCGCCGGGGACGCCGGAGGCGTGGCCCCACGCGATGCAGCTTCGGCTCGGCAATGTCGGGTTTCTGTTCCTGTTCCTCGCCTTTTCCGGGCTGACCTATTCTCCCGGCCTCGCGCTCTGGGCCGGCTTCGCGGCTGGGGGCGCATGGCTCTTTGGCGTGATGTGGATTCTCGGGGAAGGAGAGAGCTTCACCCGCGGCGCCGGGGATTTCGCGGCGATGGAGATCGACGCGATCATCGCCACGTTGCTCGACCCCAATTACGTCTCGGTGATTGCGGCCGCGCAGGAGGCGCTGCTGCTGCTGCTCGTCGGCGCCGTCATCGCCTCCGCCGTCTGGCGCGGGCGGCGGCAGGCGCTTCGGCAGATCGGCGCGGCGCGGGAGCGGGCGACGCTGGCGCGCTACTTCTCCCCCGATCTCGCCGCGGAGCTGACGCAGGGCGCCGCCGGGCTGGAGGAATTGAAGGTGCGGGAGGCGACAATCCTCTTCGCCGACATCTTCGGCTTCACGCGGCTCGCGGAGGCGATGACGCCGGAAGAGACGATCGCCTTCCTTCGCGAATTCCACGCGCTGGCTACCGCGGAGGTGTTCGCCAATCGAGGGACGCTAAACAAGTTCATCGGCGACGAGGTGATGGCCAGCTTCGGCGCGATCCATCCGATGGACCGCGCCCCGGCCGCCGCCCTCGTTTGCGCCGCAGGGATCGCGCGGCGCGTCTCCGACTGGTCGGAGGCGCGGGTTGAGCGCGGCCTGCCTCCCGTCCGTGTGGGAATCGGGGTTCATTTCGGGAAGGTCGTCGTCGGCAATATCGGCGATTCTCGCTGCCTCGAACTCGCTGTACTAGGCGACGTGGTCAACATCGCGAGCCGCCTGCAGGAGCGGACTAGGGAGGAGAGCGCCGCGATCGTCGCCAGCATCGACGTGCTCGAGGCCGCAGGAAGAGACGCGCCGGTTCTCGCGCCGCTGCTGGCGGCCTTCACGCCCCTCCCGGGCGAGTCGGTTCGCGGGAAGCTCGGGGCCGTCCGCTGCGCGGCGCTGCCGAGCGCCGCGGACTTTTTTTCGGTTCATTAAGTTTCGTTAACATGCTAACAGCATGAGAATCAGGGATTTTCCCAAAATCTTCTCAATGCGGCGAAAATTTGCGAATAATTCGCCACAAAAGAACATTTACGTCTCATCAAACTTAATTATTTCTTGAGTCGCGCGCCGCCTGCAACCGTGGCGTGTCGCGGGGCCAGCGGACGCCAGGGTGGCTTCGTCGATTGCGGCCGGGTTCGAACGGGATGAAGGTCATGTCCAATACTGACGTCTTGCCTGTCATCGATATTTCGCCTCTTGCGAGCGGCGACGAAACAGCAATCCGTCGCGCCGCCGATGAAATGGGCGAAGCGGCGCGGGAGGTCGGTTTCTTCTATGTGGCGAATCACGGCATCCCGCTTTCCATGATCGAAAGCGCGTATGGAGCCGCTGAGGAGTTTTTCGCACAGCCGGATGAGGTCAAGCGCGCCTACTACATCGGCGACAGCCTCAATCACCGCGGTTACGTGCCCTTTACGGAGAAGGGCGACTATGCGGACGAGGTGAACCGGAACTACGAGGCCTTCGACCTTGCACTCGACCTGCCTCATGACGACCCGGATTACCTCGCCGGGAACCTTCTGCTCGGCCCGAACGTCTGGCCGGCCCTTCCGGGCTTCCGTGAGCGGATCGGCGCCTATTACGCGGCCGTGTCCGAGGTCGGCCGGCGAATCTGCGGCGCGCTCGAATTGCACCTCGATCTTCCGAAGGGCGATCTGACGCGACAGATGACCAAACCGATCTCTCAGCTCCGGCTTCTCCATTATGTGCGGGCACGTGCTGTGACGGAGACAAAGAGCGTCAACATGGGCGCGCATACCGACTATGAGTGCCTGACGCTGCTCCATCAGCGCCAGAAGGGCCTTCAGGTGATGACCCGCCAGGACGAATGGGTCGACGTGCCGGTGAAGCCCGAGGCCTATGTCATCAACATCGGCGACATGATGGAAACGTGGACCGGAGGATACTTCCGCTCGACCCTGCATCGCGTCGTCAACAATGGCCGCGAGCGCTACAGCATGCCGTTCTTCATGGCAGCCGACTACGACGCCCTGATCCGGCCCGCCCCCGGCTTCGAAAGCGATTGCCCGAGGCACCGCCCGTTCGTGGCCGGCGACCACCTGCTGCGCATGCTGATGCGCGATTTCCCCTATCTGCGTCGTCGCTACCGGGACGCGTGGATGACGGCAGCCGCCGGCGAGGTCACAATACGAAACCCGTTCGAAGACCGGCTTGAGAACGCGCCGTCCGCAACGTCTGCCAACCGGGACGTGCGGGTTACGACGCCGCGCGTCGTTTCAAATATCCGTTGACGAAAATCAGCCAGGGAGCCTGTACATGCCCAGCCTGGAAGCCATTGTCGTGGTCACGCTGTCGGGTCTCGTGCTCTCCCTGTCGCCCGGTCCGTCGATGGTCTACGTGCTGTCGCGCACGCTTGCCCAGGGATGGCAGGCGGGCTTCGCCTCGGCATTCGGGCTCGCCCTTGGTGGCATACTGCTGGCGATTGCGGCGGCGCTGGGACTGACGACCCTTCTGCACGCCTCGGACATTGCCTACCAGGCGATTCGGTGGGCGGGAGCAGCCTATCTCATCTACCTCGGCACAAGCGGCATCGTCGAATCCCTGTACAAGGCGGAGCGAGATAACGCCCGTGTCCGCAAGGTCGAACCCATGGCCTATTCGCGCGTCATCGGACAGGGTGTACTGGTCGAGATCTTCAATCCCAAGACGATACTGTTCTTTCTCGCATTCGTTCCGCAATTCGTGGAGACGGCGCGAGGCGACGTGGTGTGGCAGATGCTGATTCTTGGCGTGCTCGTGCCGTTGACCGCGATTCCCTCGGACATCCTGGTATCGGTGACCGGCGGTGCACTGATTCACCGCGTCAGGCGAAACCGTCGACTCGGCACTTTGCTCGAGATACTCGGCGGCATACTCCTGGTTGGAATCGGCATTCACCTGTTCGTGACCAATTGATCCCCGATGGCGCGGCAAGCCCGCGCCGCCGATCGTCGTCGCACCGTGCCGGCAAACACGACAGGCGCCGACTGCAACCTGCCGTGCACCTCGCGGGACGCGGGCAGCGTGCATGACCGATCCCGCCGGCCAACGTGACGATCGCATGACATAGCGCCGGGCCAGGGCCTGCTCGGGCGACCCTGAGTGCGCGCCATGGCGGCATGCTTTTCCTCCCCGACGAGACGCGAGTTCGCAACGAACGGGTCGCGTGAACCGGTCCTTCACCAAGCTGAAACCTGGCCGGTTGCATGATGGCGCCTGGTTCAACACGGGGCCGCTTGCATGCCGCCATCGTCGACGAAGTCACCGACGCCGGACGCGCCGTGGCTCACCTCGCCGCTCAACGAATTGTGGCGATGGCCGCTGCCTCATCACGCCGACAGCACCGTCAATGACTCTCTCAACCGGCTGGTGCTGGCGGTGGTTCGCGGGCGAATCCGATCGATCACGGGATTGGCGCACGTACACCCCGCGCGCGGGGCCTTCATCGTCGCCGCCAACCACGCCTGTCGTCGCGACGCGGTGTTTCTTCCTGCCGTCCTGCTCATGGCGCGCGGCGGCTTGCCGGTTCATTTTCTCGCCGACTGGAACTTTAAGCTGATCCCGGGCGTGGCCTCGCTGTACCGGCGGGCCGGCGCCATCACCGTGAATCGCAAGCCGGCCCGCCCCGCCTTCCTGGACATGCTCAAACCGCTTCTGGGCGCAGAACTTTCGCCTTACGAAGCGGCGCGCCGGGCACTCGAGGACGGGCGCGCGGTCGGCCTGTTTCCCGAGGGTACGACGAACCGGGACGGCGGCCGCCTGTTGCGCGGCCGCCATGGCTGCGCGCGACTGTCGCTGGAGACGGGCGCGCCGGTCGTTCCCGTGGGGATCAGTTACCCGGACCACCCGTTGGCGCCGCACAAGCCCCTGCACGCCCCCGTACGACTGGATTTCGGCCCGCCCATGGTGCCGCCGCCGTTGCGCCGCGCGGCACGCGCCGACGTCCGCGAAGTCCGTTGCTGGCATGCCGCGGTGATGGAAGCCATCGCCCGACGATGCGGCAAGCCATGGCAAGTCCCACCGCCTTTCGACGACACATCAACCCTGGAGATACCCGCAGATGATTCCCACGACGATCAAGGTTCGCGCGGTGACGAACGAAACCCGGCGCCGCCAGGCACTTGAGGTGCTCGAGGCAACCTATCTCGACGAGAAGCAATGGGTCCGCGACGCCCAGTCCCAGCTTCCGTCGTCGGACCTGTCGAACCCGGACATCGCCTGGTTCCTGGCCACGCTTCGCGGCAGACCGATTGGTGTACTGCGCGTGCACTACGCACCGCCGGTAGAGCAGTATGCCCGCTACGGCGTCGAGTTCCTCGACGGCTCGGTCGACGTGGAGAAGTTTCTCGAGAGTCACCGCATCGCGGAGATCGGCCGGTTCGCGGTCATCCCGAGCCGACGCAACCAGATGTTCGTGGCCGTCGCCCTGATGCGTGCGGCGACCATGGACACGGTAAGACGCCGGTTCACGCACTACGTAACCGATGTCTTCGAGGACGATCCGCACTCTCCGTACGGATTTCACACGCGCGTCATGGGCTTCGTTCCGGTGGCCACCCACGAACGCGGCGAACTCTACTGCCGCAGTCGCCGCATCACGTTGCTGCTCGACCTGGCCGATGCGTACCGGCGACTGCGAAACCGGGGAAACTGGATATTCCGCAGCCTGACCGAAGACTGGGACGACGCCATGCACCGTCAACTCGATGGGGCCTGAAGCCGAGACCCGCCGTGTTCGGGCATGCACGTGTTTCGGGTATCATTCGCGATGAGACGCCGGCGGTATCCTCGCGCGTCCCGTGGCGCCCAGCCGGAAATCGCACATGCCCAACGTCATCTGGACCCATCCGCTCGACCTGAACGAGGCCAACCGTCGCGCCGGCGGGACGGCACTGGAATCCCTCGGCATCGAGCTCACGGAGATCGGTGACGACTTCCTTCGCGGGCGCATGCCCGTCGATGAACGAACGCGTCAACCGGCCGGCGTGCTGCACGGCGGCGCGTCGGTCCTGCTGGCCGAGACCCTGGCGTCCTGGGCGGCGACGTTCTGCGTGGACACCGCGACCCATCACTGCGTGGGCCTGGAGATCAATGCCAACCACGTGCGCGCGGTGCGCGAAGGCTGGGTAACCGGTACGGCCCGCCCCGCCCACCTTGGCCGCACCACGCAGGTCTGGCAAATCGAGATCGTCAACGAGGCGGGCAAGCCGGTCTGCCTGTCGCGCGTCACCATGGCGGTGCTCGAGATGCCGAGTGGATACGTGAACCAGCGCTCGGCATAAAACCGAATCGCGGTGCCGGTCAGCGGGCGCGGCCGGTGCGCAATCCGCGATCGCTGCTCGTGCCGGCCAGCCGTTCGCGGAACGAGGTCTCGACGCGCTCGCACTCCCCGGCGCCGGTGGTCAGGCGGTCGAACATGTTCTGCAGGAACAGGCTCATGCCGCCGCTGGCGAAGGCGGCGCCGATGCTGGCGCCGGTCGCCAGCAGTCCCCTGGGGTCGGTCCGGATCACGGGATCGGACAACGTGCCGCCGATGCCGATGAACTTGACCAGGCCCGAGGTGTTCAAGCCGAATCCTTCCTGCGCCTTCGGCCTGACGGCAAATGCCACGCGCTCCGTATCGAGATCGATTTCGCCCTCGGCCGCGAGCAGCAGTCGCTTCCCCTTGAGCACGACCGACTTGTCTGCCCTGGCAATGCCGTCCCTGACGGCGAACGCCACCACGCCGCACTCGATGTCCAGTTCCGCGCTTTGGCGAACGAACGGATTAACCGTCCGCAGCGCCTCCAGCAGGAAGTCGGCGGACAGCAGGTTGAGTTTGCGATTGGGCAGGACGGCATGATTGATGCGAACCAGGCTATAGCCGTTGGCACTGCCGAGGATGGCGCCGATCGATCGGCCCGCGCCGCGAACGTCGAGTTCGGCATCGATGTCGCCGCTGTATTTGTCCTCGCCCGCCCTCACCGCGCGCAGCTCGCCCGGATCGATACCGTCCAGGGTCAACCGGAAATCGACCCGCGGCGGATCTTCCCGCGTATCGACCGTTGCCACCAGGCTCGAACCGCGACCGCCCAGCAACTGCTGGTCGGATGACAGGCGAAGCACGCCGCCGCGAGCCCGACCGGTGAGCGTGACGTCGCGGTAGACGATGGCCCTCGTATGCAGGCGCTCGGTACTCAGCACCACGTCCATATCGAGGCTGGCTATCGCGTCGAACGGCAGCTCGGCACGAGAAAAATAGTACGTCGGGTCGTCGTCGTCGCCGCTCCCGGCACCGAGGTCGGCCGGGTAGAGTCCGGGTGAGCGGGCATTGACAGTCAATCGCGCCGGCGCGCCGTCGGCCACCGGCCACTGCACCCTGAGACCGCCCGACACCCCGGTTGCGCCGGTAAAAAACTCGGCGCGGCTCAACGTCAAGCCGCCTTCGTCGTGGGCGAGGGTACCCGCGAGGTACACGGGGTGGGGGAAATGCGTTTCGACATCGTTGATCGCGGCCAGCACGTTGGCATCCAGTCCCACCATTTCGAGCGCACCGCCGCCGGTCAGCGAGTCGTCGACCTGGCCGCGGTAGTGGATACGACCGGCAGCCCCCTCGATCGCGGCCGTCGCCTCGAAGCGCCGCTCACCGAGGTCGCCGTTCTCCACTCGCCCTGCCAACACCACGGCGCCGTCCTTGCCCGGACCGCGTCCCTTGTACCAGCCCGCATCGACCTCGAAGCGGAAGTCGCCGCTGATACCTCGTCGTTCACGCGGCAGATCCATGCTACCATCGAAGCCGAGCCGTCCCCGCCTGAGCCGGGCATTCATCGTGACCTGCGCCGGCTGATCGAGACCGCCCGGCAGGCTGACATCCAGTGACAGTTCTTCGACGCCCGGCGTCCGGTCATCGCCCGCATCGAGTTCGACCCGCAGTCGCGGCGCGACCAGTTCGACGACGTTGGATACCTCGCCGGCGACCTTCGCCGTACCGCGAACGCCCGTGAATCGGGCATCGAGATCCGCCAGCGATACACGGCCCTCGCGCCAGTGCAATTCACCCGCGGCGGTTGCGCTGCCGCCGAACCACTCCGGCAACGGCACGAGCGGCACGGCGCCCGACAGATCGGTTGCACGGGCATCCCACTGCAGTCGCAGCGCCGAGCCGTTGCCGACGACCGCCAACTCGCCCTGTCCACTGGCTTCGAGCGCGCCGTCACCGAGGTCGGCCGTGAACCCGTCGAGCGAGAGTCGGCGGAACGGACCGGCCAGCTCGACCGATGCGTCCAGTCGCCCCGAAACCGGTGACGACGTCGCACCCAGCGCGGTGACCAATGGACCCGCGTCGGCGGCCTGAAGCGATAGCGTTCCGGCTTCGACAAGGGTCTCGCCACGACCGGGGCGCGTCAGGCGGCCGGTGCCGCGCAACGTCGCGACACCCTGCCCCAGTTCGACCGCGAGATCCTCGACGCTCAACCGGCGCCAGGGTCCATGTACCCTGGCCGTTGCCGCCAGCCGCCCGCTGACACGCGACGACGACGCACCCAGCGCGTCGAACAGGCGGCCGGTGTCAGCCGCCTGCAGTGACAGCTGCCCCGCCTCGACGCGAACGCCGTGGGTGTCATCGCGGGCGAGCCGGCCGGTCGCGCGCAAGGTCGCCAAGCCGTCCCCGAGTACGAACTCGAGCGCGTCGACATCGACGCCATCGTAGTTGCCGGCGAATCCACCGCGGACACTCGCCGGCGACGTCACCGCTGACTCGACACCGAAGTCACCGAGAAACGCCGCCAGGTCCTCGGTCCGGGCATCGACTTCGGCGGCCTCGATCACGATCCGGTCGTGCTGCTGTCGAAGCGTGCCCGACAACGCGACGCGTCCATTGCCGGTGCGTGCACGCAGATCGCTCATCTCGAATGCGAGGTCGCCCCAATCTCCGGCCAGCCTGCCGTTGACGATCTGCTCGGTAAACGCCGTCGAGACGCCGGCCTGGGCGGCGATGTCACCGGCGGCGGCGAGCTCGATATCCAGGCCGCCGAGGCGGGCGAGGTCCGCGATCGTTCCTCCCAGTTCGACGTTGAGACCGGCGAAGTCGACGCGCCCGTCAACACGTCCCGGCACGCGCTCGGCCGATACCGGCCCCCCAAGCGTCACGGCGAAGCGTGCGTTGACGGGTTTGCGCCCGAGCATCGCTTCGATGCCGGCTCGAATGCCCCGTCCCGGGTCCGCATCGACGCTCGCCCGCTGCACCCGTAGCGCCGGCAACTTCCGGTTCGGCCAGTGGAGGTGAACCGCCTCGAAGCGCGCGAGAATCGCAAACGGCGGTATCGGCTTGACGCGCGGGGGGTCGGCATCCTCGTCGCGCAAGTCGGCCAGCCGGCTGACGTCCAGCCGCGCATCGCGCACCGTGATGCGCAGCGGCGCATCGGATGCTGGCGGCCACGACAGGCTCGACAGGCCGAGGCTTACGGCGCCGGCCTCGAGCCAGGTGGCAGCCTGCGCGCCGGTCGCCGGATGCGACGCCGACACCTCGCGCAGGCTCACGCCGGGCGGCGAGAACCGCAGCGAGATGCCGCCGTCGATGCGAATGTCGTGGCCGGTGTAGAGGCTGGCGTGTCCCGCCACCCACTCACTGCCGCTGTCCGTGGTGAGGTACCAGGCGCCGCCCGCGGTGAGCAGCGACAGGCCGGCCAGCAGGCCGAGGACGAACTTGAGTAACCGGCCGGCCATGGTCTGCGGGTCAGTGTCGGCGGCGCGGGCCGGGCATACGGCGTGAACTCATTGCTGTAACATATAGCAACGCTCCGGCACGTTCCACATCGCCCGACAACCACGCCCGTCCGCCATGCTCGAAGCCGAACAGACCCACCGCCGCGCACGCCTTGAGTTCA
>JAUIDE010000046.1 GCA_030429105.1 Alphaproteobacteria bacterium | reverse complement strand
ACTTCTTTCTCGCCCATTCCTTCGGCGGCGGCGTCGCCGGCCTCCTCGCGCTGGGCGGGATCGCCCCCCGCCGCTTCGCCTGCCTCGCCTCCCCCTCGACGCTCCGCGCCGTGACGGACGATTTCGCCGCCGCCTTCGCCCTTCATCCTCGAGCCAAGGCCGCCTTCGAGCGGCTGACGGAGGAAACGGCGGGGATGCGCCTCGATGCGCTCGACGGCCTCCAGATATGGCCCGGCAAGCCCACCGAAATCCTTCTCCTCCACGCCCCCGACGACGCCGAGATCGCCTATCGGGAGGCCGAGCGCCTCGCGACCCTCCCCAACGCCCGCCTCCACCCGCTCCCCGGCCTCGGCCATCGGGACGTGCTCTGGCGCGAGGAAAGCGTCTCCGCCGCCGTGCGGTTCCTTCTCTCCGCTTGACGCGCCCGCGCGCATCGCCACCTTCCCGGCCATGCGAACCCCCTCCCCCGCCCTCCGCGGCGTCTTCCGCTCGCTCCGCCTCTACCGGGCGGAGGCGCATCACAGGAGCCTCGCCGCCTTCCTGCCGGAGGTCGCGCCGGGGGCGCGGCTCGTCTTCGACATCGGCGCCCATGCGGGGGACCGGGTGCGCGCCTTCCGCGCGCTCGGCGCCAGGGTCGTCGCGGTGGAGCCCAATCCGCTCATGCTCCGCTCGCTCCGGCTGATGCATGGGTGGGACAATGGGGTGAGCCTCGTCGGCGCATGCGCCGGCGCCGCGCCCGGCCGCGCCACGCTCCGCCTCAACACCGCGAACCCCACCGTCTCCACTCTCGCCGCCGGCTTCGCGGAGGCGGCCTCGGGCGCGCCGGGATGGGAGGGGCAGGTCTGGGACGACGCGTTGGACGTGGAGGTGACGACCGTGGCCGCCCTCGCCGCCGCGCATGGCCAGCCCGACTTCGTGAAGATCGACGTTGAGGGATTCGAGGCGGAGGTGCTGCGCGGCGTCGGCGAGCCGCCCGCGCGCCTCGCCTTCGAGATCGTGACGATGGCCCGCCCCGCCGCGCTGGAGGCGCTCGAAGCCGCCGCGGCGCTCGGCTACCGCCGCTTCCGCCTCACGCTGGGCGAAAGCCATGTCTGGGAGACCGACTGGCTCGACCGGGCGGGGATGGAGGCCACGCTCCGCGCCCTGCCCGACCGGGCGAATTCGGGGGACGTGGTCGCCGCCCTCTGACCTCAGCGCCCGAAGAGCGCGGCGGAGACCTCCGCCGCGGCGGCGAGGGCGATGATCTCCGGCCGCTTGTCCCGCGGCCCTGCGGCGCCGATGGGGCAGACGAGCCCGGCATCGGAAAGCCCCGCCTCGCGGAGCCGCGACGCCAGCACGGCCCGCTTCGTCACGGAGCCGATCATGCCGACATAAGCCCCGTCCCCGCGCCGGAGCGCGGCCTCCGCGATCAGGAAATCGAGCGCATGGTCATGCGTGAGGATCACGAAGGCCGCGCCCGCCGGCGCCGCCGCGACCTCCGCTTCCGGCAGCGCCGTCTCCACGATCCGGCAGAGGCCGGCGAGCGGCGCCAGTCGCGCGGTCCGTTCGTCGATGACGGAAAGCGAGAGCGGCAGCGGCGCCAGCGCCCGCGCCAGCGCTGCGCCTACATGCCCGGCGCCGAAAATAAGCACGGCCGGGCGCGGCGCCGGCTCCGGCGTCGGCGCGCCGCGGGTCAGCCGCAAGGTCACCCGCCCGCCGCAGCATTGCCCAATGTTGGGGCCGAGCGGCTGGTCGATCTCCCGCCGCGCCTCGCGAAGCGCCAGCATCTCCCGCGCCGCGGCCACGGCGAGCCATTCCAACGCGCCGCCGCCGATCGTTCCCGTCTCGCCGGAAACGCTCACCAGCATCGCCGCCCCCGGTTCGCGCGGGGCGGAGCCGGAGACGGCGACGACCTCGATCAGGACCGTATCCGGCCCCGGGCTCACGCGGCGGCGGCGCGGGCCTTTGCGACGGCCTGCCAGCCCGGCCGCGCGCGCACCCGCGCCATGTAATCTGCCACGGCGCCCTCCGGCTCCGGAAAGCCCGTCGCCTTCGCCCATCCGCCGAGATGGCCGGCGATGATGTCCGCGATCGTGAAGGTCTCGCCCATCAGGAACGGCCCGTCGCCGAGCAGCGCGCCGAGCGAGGCGAGCGCGTTGCGGAAATCGTGATGGCAGGCGGGGAGGATCGCCTCCTTCGCCCGCAGCGCCTCGGGCAGGATGAAGCTGTGCTTCGCCACGGTCCAGAGCGGCTGCTCGAAATCGTCGATCAGAAAGCAGACGACGCTCATCAGGCGGGACCGTTCGGGGGAGCCGACAGGGAAGGTCAGCATTCCGTGCTTGTCCGAAAGGTGGAGCAGGATCGCCGTCGAATCGAACACCGCCGTCTCCCCGTCGAGGAGCGCTGGGACCTTGCCGAGCGGGTTGACCGCCTTCAGCGCGTCGCTGTGCGGCTTTGCGGCGACGATTTCGTAAGGGGCGCCGATCTCCTCCAGCGCCCACATGACGCGGGCGGCGCGGGAGGCGGGGGAGCCGTAAAGCTTGTACATGCGGGGTCGTCCTGTCGGATCTTGTTTCTCTGAGACGTTCCGGGCGGCGAGCCCATCGCGACCGTCGGTCTGTGATCCTCGCGAGCCTGGTTTACCAGGTGGGCGCCAGATGCATAAGGCCAGGGCCGAACACAGAGCCAGCTCCCGCGAGAAGTTTTACGGCCGGCAGGATTCACGTTCCGGCACGGGAAGGACAGAACTCGCCTCTGTCACAGATAGGGCGCCGGCGGGCCGAGGGGAAGCGGCAAGCGCGGGGGGCGTCCGAGGGCCGCGTTGCGCCCGCCTCCGGCTCCGCCCATATTGGCGCGAAAGAAGAGTAACGGGCGAGAGGCGGGCATGGTGCGATTCTTCGACGTCCTGGTCGAGATCTGGGACCGTCTGCGCGGCCTCTTCGGCTTCAACCGGCTGACGCGGAAGGGCCGCGGCGCCGATCTCGAAGGGCGAGGCTTCATTCGCCGCTTCGCCTATTTCCTGCGCCCGCTGCTGATGCTCCTGATCCTCGTCTATTTCGGGACGATGATCTGGCGCTTCGCCTTCATCCGCGGGGACGAGATGGACTGGCCGCAGCAGGCGCTGGCCGCGATGGAGGCGCCCGCCGCCCCCGCCGCGGGCGCGCAAAGCTGCGAGATCAGCCGCGTCGTCGTCATGCAGCAGGCGCTGGTCGACATACTTGTGAACCGGAACGACTGGGCGCCGGCCACGCCGCAATTCAAGATCGGCGTGTTCGGCCTCCTTTCCTGGGAGGCGACGCCGTTCTTCGACAACAAGGCGAGCTTCCAGCGCGGCGCCCTCTCCGCCGCGCGCCGCATGTCGCTCGAACTGACGGACGTGCTCGGCCGCGTCCGCGGCACCTCCGGCGCCGACCCGAATCTCGAAGCGGCGCGCGGGCTTCTTTCGGTCGATGAGCGGACATGGCTCGTAAACCCGTTCGATTCGCGGCTGCCCTTCCTGTCCACTTCGGCGGCGACGTCCTACAGGAATGCGATCGCCCAGTTCGGCGAATACAACCGCCGCCTCGCGACCTGCGAGGCGCTGTTCGACGCGCGGGCGGACAATCTCTTCGCGCTCATGGACCGCATGACTGCGGATCTCGGCTCCAATGTGGAGCAGGTCGCCCTCCGCAGCCTGAGCCGGACATGGGACCCGGCGACCAAGACCTTCGTGGAGGGAACGGGCAACAATCTCGGCGTATTCGACTTCCGGGCGGACAATCTCTTCCATGAGGCGCGCGGCCGGATGTTCGCCTATCACGGCCTTCTGCAGGCCGCGCGGATCGACTTCGCGGAGGTGATCGCGCAGCGCAATCTCGGCGATGTGTGGGACCGGATGGAGGCGCACATCGCGGAGGGCGCCGTGCTCCAGCCGCTCATCGTCTCGAACGGGGACGAGGACGGGCTCCTCGCCCCCGCCCATCTCTCGGCGATGGCGCAGAAGATGCTTCGCGCCCGCGCCAATATGACCGAGATACGGGACATTCTGGCCCGCTGACCCAAATCAGGCGGCGCGCCGCCCGAGGCCCGGGCGGCGCCGGACCAGATGCGCGCGCATCCGCCGGAACGACCGGATCGCCGAGCCGAGATCGTGCTGGATCGCCATCATCGCCGGCGTGACGAAGAGCACGAGGATCATGCCGAACGACAGGCCCCAGACGAGCGTCACCACCGTCGGCTT
The DNA here is from genome assembly GCA_030429105.1 of Alphaproteobacteria bacterium. Taxonomy (GTDB): domain Bacteria; phylum Pseudomonadota; class Alphaproteobacteria; order Rhodobacterales; family Rhodobacteraceae; genus Pikeienuella. The sequence goes on along the minus strand of JAUIDE010000046.1, from coordinate 27,562 downwards.
GAGGAAGAGCGCCTGCTGGCTCGTCTCGAACATCAGCGGCGCGAGGCCGCCGACCGTGGTCAGCGTGGTGAGAAGCACGGCCCGCAGCCGGTCCGCAGCCGCCTCCGCCAGCGCGGCGAGACGCGGGCGGAGCTGCGAAAGCTCGTCCGCCCGCCGCACCAGCACGATGGAATCGTTCACGATGATGCCGGACATGCCGAGGAGCGAGAGCGGCAATCCCGCCCAGTGATGCCCGGCAATGGCCCCGACGATCCCGAACGGGATCGCGAGCGCGATCACCAACGGCCGCGTCCATGAGCCGAAGATCCAGGCGAGAACGAGATAGACGCCGGAGACGCAGAAGATGAAGCCCACCGTCGCGTCCGAAAGGAAGTCCCGCTCCTGCTCCGCCAGCCCGGCGAGTTCCGCCTTCACGTCGAACCGGCTCTCGATATCCGGTATGAGCCGCGTGCGGAGGAACTCCGAAACCTCCGCCGCCGCAGCCGGATCGTCCTCCGAGACGTCGCCGGAGACGCGGATCGTCGCCAGCCCGTCCTCCCGCCGCACGGCGGAGAAGCCAGTCCGCGCCGTCCACTCCGCGACCTCGGACAGCGCGACATGGGCGCCCGAGGGCGCGCGGACCCGCGCCCTTTCGAGGTAATCCGCGTTCATCTCCGCCTCGGGCAGCGAGACGAGGACGGTCGCCGTCCGCCCGTCCAGCAGATATTCCGCCGCCTCGACGCCCGAGAGCCGGTTGCGGAGGTCGCGCCCCACGCTCTCCGTCGAAAGGCCGAGCGCCTCGCCCTTCGGCGTGAGGGTGAGGAGAAGCTCCGTCTTGTCCCAGGCCAGCGAATCCTCGACGGAGGTGACCGCGGCGAACTTGGAAAGCTCGAACTTCAGCGCCTCGGCGGCGGCCTTCAGCGTCTCCGCCTCGGCGCCGACGAGCTTCACGTCGATGGAATCGCCGCCCGGCCCCCGCCCGTCATGCCGGATCGCCATCGTCTCCAGCATCGGGAGGCGGGCGATCTCCTCCTCCCAGGCCGCGATGAAGACCCATTGCGAATAGGGCCGGAGGTCCGGGTCGATCAGCGTGACGGCGAGGCCGCCGAGCTGGTCCGGGTCCTTCGCGTCGGCGCCGGAGAGCCCGCGCCAGCCGATATTGCCGCCGACCTGCGCCACCGCATAATCGAGTCCGGCGACGCCGCGCTCCTCCGCGAAGCGGGCGTTCACCCTGTCGAGCGCGGCCTGCATCTCGCGGAGCTGCGCCAGCGTGTCCTCCCGCGTCGCGCCGGGCAGCATCGCGATGTTGGCGTTGACGGTCGTGACCTCGGGCGAGGCCCAGAAGCGCCATGTCACCGTCCCGTCCCGGAAGAGGGAGACCGAGAGCAGAACGGCGCAGATCGCCCCGGCGACGACCGCATAGCGGGCGCGGATCGCGAGGCGCATCAGCGGCAGGAAGGCGCCGGCGCGGAACTTCTCGAAGCCGCGGTTGAAGGCCCGGCCCGGCGCGTCGTACCAGGCCTCCTTCGCCCGCCCGGCGAGCGCATGGCGCATATGCGCAGGCAGGATGAGAAAGCACTCCAGCAGGCTCGCCGCCAGCACTGCGATCACCGTCAGCGGCACGTCGAGGATCATCGCGCCGAACCGGCCCGAGACGAAGGTGATGCCGGCGAAGGCGATGATCGTCGTGATCGTGGCGGCGAAGACAGGCGAGGACATGCGGATCGCCCCCTCCTCCGCCGCGACGGCGGGCGGCAGGCCCGTCGCCGCCAGATGGTCCGCGTGCTCGCCCACCACGATCGCGTCGTCCACCACGATGCCAAGGCAGATGATGAGCGCGAAGAGGGAGACCATGTTGAGCGTGATCCCGGCCATCCACATGAAGCCGATCGCCGCGCCGAAGGCTGCCGGCACGCCCATCGCCACCCAGAAGGCCGTGCGCGCCGAGAGGAAAAGGAAGAGGAGCCCGACGACGATGGCGAGGCCGAGCAGCCCGTTCTCGAGCAGGATGTTCAGCCGGTCGGTGATCTGGTCCGCCTGGATCTGCGTGAGCCGGATCTCCACGCCCTCGGGCAATTCCGCCGCCAGCGCGTCCGCATGGCTCTGCACGAGCCGCTGCATGGCGATGGAATCGCCCTTCTCCTCCCGGTCCACCCGGAGCGTGACAGCGGGGTTCTCCCCCCAGAAATAGGCGACGCCCTTCTCCACCCCCTCCGTCTCCACCGTCGCGACATCGCGGACGAGGAGCCGCTCGCCCCCTGCGTCGGAGCGGATCGTGATCCCCCCGATCTCCTCCGCGCTCCGCCGCGTCTCCCCCGTCCGCAGCCGCGCGCCGCCTTCGGAGACGGCGCCGGCCGGCCGGCTCTCCGCCCCGGCGCGGATCGCGGCGGCGATCTCGGCGAGCGTCAGGTCATGCCGCACCAGCATCGCCTCGGGCGCCGCTACGCGGATCACCGGATCCTCCGCGCCGAATATCCGCGTCCGCGTCACCCCGGCGCGGAAGAGCCGCGTCTGCAATTCGGCGGCGTAGCGGGTGAGCTGCGCGACGTCGGCGGGGCCGTGGATCACCACGTCCGTCACCCGGTCGCGATAGGCGGCGCGGGTGACGACCGGCTCCTCCGCCGTGTCGGGGAGATTCAGCACCGCGTCCACCGCCGCCTTCACGTCGTCGGTCCCGCGGCTCATGTCCCAGCCTTCCGTGAACTCGACGGAGATCACGGCCCGCCCCTCCCGCGCGGTCGAGGCGGTGGACTCCACCCCTTCGAGCGCGAGGAGCGGCGGCTCCAGCACGGCGACGATGGCGCGGTCCACGTCCTGCGGCCCGGCCCCCGGCCAGGCGACGGAGACGGTGACGCGCTCCACCACGATGTCCGGCAGATACTGGCTACGGAGATTCGTGGCGGAGACGAGCCCGCCGACAAGCATGAAGAGGAGGAGGAGATTCGCCGCCGTCGGATGGCGGGTGAAATAGCGGATGATCGCGTTCATCCCGCGCGGCCCATGCGCGTCTCCAGCTCGTCCACGATCCCGGCCGGGGCCCGCCCGCTCCGGAGCGCGTCGAGGAGCCGGGCGCGGGCCGGGGCCGGCATCTCGTCCGCCTCCACGAAGCGGATGAGCCGCAGCCGCCGCTCCGGGTCGAGCTCCACCAGCGGCTCCGGCGCGCCCTCCAGCGGGCGCACGAGCACGCCCGGCCCGAGCTGCGGCGCGCGGGCGGCGACATAGCGCGCCCCGTCCGGCGCGCCGGACACGATCAGCAGGTCGCCCTGCCGGCGAAGGATCGTCGTCAGGAGCGGGCGAAGCCGGCTCTCCGCATCGACGAGAAGAAGCTCCCCGCGTTCGTCCGCCGCCGCGGCGGGGATGATCGCGACATCGGCGAGCGGCGGCTCCTCGACCGTCACGGTGACGAAATCGCCCGGCCGGAAGATCGCGGCGGCCTCCGGGTCGAGACGCGCATAGACGAGCCGCCCCGTCTCCCCCGCGCCGACCATCGCCCCCGCCCGCTCGATCACGCCCGGCGCGGAGAGCGGCGCGGAGCCTGCGGCGAGGGAGACGAGAACCGGCCGCTCGATCAGCCGGCCCTCGCCGTCCAGCAGCCGCGCGAACTGCTCGGTCGTGACGCGGAACGCGGCCTCGAGCGCGCCGGGGTCGATCAGCGCGGAAAGCCGTTCGTTCCGCGCCACGAGCCCGCCGCGGACGACGGTGACCTCCGCCACCAGCCCGTCGAACGGCGCGCGGATCACGGTGTCCGCCAGCGCCCGCCGCGCCTCGGCGAGCGCGATCTCCGCCCGGTCCCGGTTCAGCGCCGCCCGGTCGATGCGGATTTCGGCGGAGATCACGGCCTGCCGGCGGCTGGCGAGCGCCTGCTCCGCCGCGGCGAGCATCATCTCCGCCTCCTCCAGCTCCGCCGAGGTCGAGACGCCGCGCCCGGCGAGATCGCGCCGTCTTTGCGCCCCCGCCTCCCTCAGCGCCCGCTGCGTATCCGCCGCCTCCGCCTCGATCCGGGAGATGACGACGGCCTGCCGCGCCTCAGCGAGGTCCGCCTCCGCCTCGCGGAGCGCCGCCTCCGCATCCCCGACGGCGGCCTCGTACTCGCTCGGATCTACCCGAAGAAGCACGGCGCCGGCGGAAACGGCTGCGCCGTCCCGGAATTCCGGGGCGATCTCCACGATCCGCCCGGCGGCGGAGGCCCGGAGCTCCAGCGTCCGCCAGCTCGCGATCTCGCCATAGGCTTCGATCACGGGGCGCGCCACGCCGGTCTCTATCTCGCGCATGTCCACGGCGAAGACGCGCTCCGCCGCCGCCGCCGCCGGGCGCGAGGGGGCGTCGCGCCGCGCATCGACGAACCGCCAGCCGCCCCAGAGGATGAGCCCGGCGGCGACCGCGAGCCAGAGCCCGCCCGCGATGCTCCGCATCAGAAACCGCATGTCCGCCCCTTGCTCCTTCACCGCGCATGATAGCGCCTTTCGCCGAAAAGGCGCATCCATACCGTGCGAAACGGCGCCATCCCCCGGCTCCGTCGCCGTTTCGTCCGTTCGCGCTTGAACCGAGCGCCGCCCCCTGTTCATATCGCCGCCGAAAGCCGCTCGGAGACTGAGGCGGCGGAAATCGGAGGAGAGTCATGAGATTCACGCCAATCATCGCAGCCGCCGCGCTTTTCGCGGCCCCGGCCCTCGCGCTGGAACTGCCGAAACAGCTGACCTGGACGGCCTATGACACCGGCTCCGCCGGCTACAACCAGGCCGTGGCCATCGGCTCCGCGCTCCAGAACGCCGCCGGAACGAGCCTTCGCGTCCTGCCCGGCAAGAACGACGTCTCGCGCACCGAGCCGCTCCGGCAGGGCCGCGTCGAGTTCTCCGCCACCGGGGTCGGCGGCTCCTTCATGGCGCAGGAAGGCGTGTTCGAGTTCGGGGCGGAGAACTGGGGGCCGCAGAAGATCCGCGTGCTGCTCGCCAACAATGGCGGCACGGTCGGCCTCGCCGTCGGCGTCGCGGCGGATGCAGGGGTGACGACCTATGCCGACCTGAAGGGCAAGCGCGTCGCCTGGATCGCCGGCGCTCCGGCGCTCAACGTCAATGTCGGCGCCTATCTCGCCTATGGCGGGCTGACCTGGGACGATGTGGAGCGCGTGGATTTCGGCGGCTTCGGCGACAGCTGGAAGGGCCTTACGAACGGCCAGGTCGACGCCGCCTTCGCCTCCACCAATTCCGGCCTCGCCTATGAGGCGGCGGCAGGCCCGCGCGGCCTGATGTGGCCGCCGGTGGACCCCAACGACGCCGAGGGCATCGCCCGGATGCGGGAGATCGCGCCCTTCTTCGCGCCGATGGTCGCCAAGGTCGGCGCCGCGATCGACGGCACGCCCGGCGCGCCGACGGCGGGCTACGCCTATCCGGTGCTGACCGCGATGGACACGCAGGACGCCGATCTCGTCTACAACATGACGAAGGCGATGGTGGAGCTCTTCCCGGAATATGACGGGAAGGCCCCCGGCATCGGCGGCTGGGCGCTTGCGAAGCAGGACTTCCAGTGGGTCGTCCCCTATCACGAGGGGGCCGTGCGCTACTTCAAGGAGGCCGGCGTCTGGACCGACGAGGCGCAGGCGCATAACGACAACCTGATCGCCCGGCAGGAGACGCTCGCCGCCGCCTGGGCGGAGCTGAAGGCCGCCGCCCCCGAGAACTGGCAGGAAGCCTGGGCCGCGAAGCGCAACGAGGCGCTCGCCGCCGGCGGGTTCGCCCTCGTCTTCTGAGCGGCGAGGCTGACCTCGGCGCGGCGGGCCCCGCCGCGCCGACCCTGACCGAAGGGCGAGCAGAATGGCATCTTCAGACCCGCGCGAGGCGGCGCTGGCCGCGCCCGCGCCCATGTCCCGCGCCGCCGAACTGGCGACGGCGACCCTTACGCTCGCCGCCATCGCCCTCTCGATCCATCAGCTCTTCAACATCCAGCTCTTCGGGATCGTGCTGATCGAGGGGCGGTATCTCTACATCCTCGCCGGGCTCTTCCTCTCGCTCACCTTCCTCGTCTTCCCGCTCAGCCGGGCGAAGGGCGCGCAATGGCATGACTGGGCGCTCTTCGCCCTCGCCCTCGCCGTCAGCGCCTATTTCGCCGCCACCGCGCTTCAAAGCCTCGAAAGCGGTTGGGAATTCGCTGCGCCCGACGAGGCGCGCTGGGCCGCGATCCTCCTCTATGCGCTGATCCTCGAAGGCACGCGCCGCGCCGGCGGGCTCGTCCTCTTCATTCTCGTGGCGCTGATCTCGCTCTACCCGACGGTGGCGGACAGGATGCCGGGCCCGATCTCCGGCTTCGCCTCCCCGTTCTGGGATCTCGCACCCTATCACATGATCTCGTCCGAAAGCTCCTTCGGCATCCCGATGCGCGCCTTCGGCTCCCTCGTGATCGGCTTCATCCTCTTCGGCGCCGTGCTGCAGCAGACGGGCGGCGGCAAGTTCTTCAACGACCTTGCCCTCGCCCTCGTCGGCCGCTTCCGCGGCGGGGCGGCGAAGGTGGCGATCTTCGCCTCGGGCTTCATGGGCTCGATGTCCGGCTCCGTCATCTCCAACGTGTTGACGACCGGCGCCGTCTCCATCCCCGCGATGAAGAAGACCGGCTTCTCCGCCCGCTACGCCGCGGCGACGGAGGCCTGCGCCTCCACCGGCGGCGTCCTCATGCCGCCGATCATGGGGGCGACGGCCTTCGTCATGGCCTCCTTCCTCTCCCGCCCCTATATCGAGATCGCGATGGCGGCGGCGATCCCCTCGCTCCTCTTCTATTTCGGCCTCTTCGCGCAGATCGACGCCTACGCTGCGCGGCGCGGTTTGAAGGGGCTGGAGCGTTCCGAGGTGCCGAGCCTTTCCGGCGCGATGAAGGAGGGCTGGCCCTATATCGCCGTCTTCGCCGTCCTCATCTTCCTGATGGTCGCCTGGCGGATGGAGACGCTGGCGCCCTTTTACGCCACCGCGCTCCTCCTCCTCATCAACCAGCTTCTGAAGCGGCACCGCTTCACCGGCGCCGGCGTGCTCACGCTCGTCGTAGGCATAGGCCGCGCGCTGGCGGAGCTGACGGCGGTGCTGCTCGGCGTCGGCCTCATCGTCGGCGCCTTCTCGGCCACCGGCCTCGCCGGCACGCTGGTGAACGAGCTGATCTTCCTCGCCGGCGAGTCGACCATCGCGCTGATCCTCATGGGCGCGCTCACCGCCTTCGTCTTCGGCATGGGGATGACGGTGACGGCCTGCTACATCTTCCTCGCCGTCGTGCTCGCGCCTGCGCTGGAGCAGGCGGGGCTGAACCAGCTCGCCGTCCACCTCTTCATCCTCTACTGGGGCATGGTGAGTTTTATCACACCGCCGGTAGCGCTCGGGGCATTCGCTGCGGCGACGATGGCGGGCGCCGGGCCGATGCGGACGGGGCTGGAGGCGATGCGCCTCGGCGGCGTCATCTACATCGCCCCCTTCTTCTTCATCCTGAACCCGGCGCTGGTCGGCGAGGGCACGATGGAGGAGGTGCTGGTCACGCTCACCACCGCGCTCGTCGGAATCTGGCTTATTTCCGCGGCGCTTCAGGGCTATCTGAGCCTCGTCGGGCGGCTGGGGGACGGCGCCGCGGGCCTCGCGCTCCGCACGGCGCTCGCGGTCGGCGGCTTCCTCCTCGCCATGCCGGGCGGGGGGGAGACGGGGCTCTCCCACACCGCGCTGATCGCCGCCGGCCTCGCCCTCTCCGCCCCTGCGGTGCTCTACGCGGCGACGGCGGGGCGGCGGCGGCCCGCTTGACCGGCAAGCGCGATTCGGGCGACCTCTTAATCCACCATTTACCGGGAGGCCCCGCATGAAGCACTTCGCTTTCGCATCCGCTCTTGCAGCGGGACTTTTGGCAGCCGCATCCGCGCTCGCCGCGCCCGTCGCCCCGCCGGGCGGGGCCATCGCCGGCGCCTCGGGAACGCTCTTCTCGGAGCGAGGGGTGGACGGCTTCGACGTCGTGATCAACGGCTCCTTCTTCGCCGCATCGAACCTCGCGAGCACCTCGGCGCCGCAGAATTTCATCGCCTCCGCCGAAATCGGCCTCAACGGCTCCACCGTGTTCAGCGGGTCGGCGGAGACGGGCCCCATCGTGATCGACGATCTCCTCTTCGCCGGACTCGCGATCTTCGGGCCGACGATCGACGTGACGACCTTCGCGCCGCCGCTCATCGAGGGCGTGTTCGACATCAAGGATGTCGATCTCTCGCTCTTCGGGACGACGCTGAACGACCTGCTGCCCTTCGCCCCGCTCCTGCCCGAAGTCGCCTTCACAATCGGGCTCACCGGATTCGGCGGGAACGCCATAGAGGGAAGCTTCGGATTGACGACCTTTCTCTCGGACGCGCTTCTCGGCGCGACCGGTCTCGGCGCGCCGCCGGGCTCCGCCGAGTTCAGCGGCGTGTTCACGATCCAGCCCGTCCCCGTCCCCGCCGCCCTGCCGCTCGCGCTCACCGGAGCGGCTGTCCTCGGCGGGCTCGGCTGGCGGAAGCGCCGCAAGGCCGCACGCGCGGCCTGAACCCGGCGCCGGAAAAGCGAAGGGCGGCCCGCCGGGCCGCCCTTTTCTGTTCCCGCCCCATTCAGAACTTGTAGCGAAGCTCCAGCCGCGCGCCGTAGAGGTCGTCCGCCGGCCCGTCCTGCACGCCGTAGATCGCGTCGGCGCGGATGATGAACTGGTTCGTGATCGGGATCTGGTAGCGCAGGCTGAACGCATACTGGTTGTCGCTCACCGCCCCGTTCTCCCCGTCCCACGGGATCACGGCGGCGACCTCGGCGACGAGCTGCTGGTCGAGCCCGAAGAGATACTGCACCCCGATCGCGCCGCCGAGCGTGTCCCCCGCCGTCGGGTCGAGCGTGGGGAAGCCGGTGAGGTTGTCCGTCTCGAAGGCGAGGCCGGTATTCTTCAGCACCCCGCCCGCCGCACCGGCGCGGGCCACCGATTGCGGGTTGTCCTTGCCGAGCCAGAAATTCGCGTAAGGAATGAGCGTCAGCGGCAGATGCGTGATGAATGCGTTCTCCGAGAGCAGCAGGAACCCGTTCGCCGCCTTCTTCCGCCCGCCGCCCGGCGCCTGCCCGACATTCATGATGGCGCGCGTGGCGTTGGAGACCGTGCCGAAATACCGCTTCGAGAAACCGGCGGTGAGGTTGAGATAGGAGAAGTCGCCGTCGGACTTGTCCTTGTCGTGGATATAGGCGACCCCCGTTTCGAGATAGCCCTCCGCCACGTCGAAGAAGCCGGCGACGCCGATCATCGCCGCCTCCGCGTCATCCTGCTGTCCGGCCCCGTTCCGCACGCCCGGCGTCGTGATCTCCTGAAAGCCGCCGAAGAAGGTCAGGTCGAAATTCGTGATCCCGAGCGCGGCGCTGTTCTTCGCCGGGATCGTGAAGGCGGCGCCGATGAACGCGTCCTCCAGCCAGATCCCGTTCTGGAAGAGGAGCGGCATCCGCCCGAAGGAGAAGGGGAGGTCCCACGGCTGGTACTCGTCCGAAAGCCCTGCAACGATGGCGCCGAGATCGCCCTCGAAGAAGAGCGTCGTCGGCTGGTTGCCGAGCTTCACGCTCGGGTCCTGCTTCCGGTCCCGGTCCGGGCCGGCGAATTCCCACCGCGTCTGGTTCGCGCCGTTCTGCAACGGCTCCCAGAACATCAGCACGCGCTCCGTGCCCGTCAGCTGGAGGTTGGCGAAGAGGTTGAGGTCCACCGCCGCCTGGCCGACCTCCTTGCCCGCGGCGTCCTTGTTGTAAGCGATGGCCGTCCGCGCGTCGCCGAAGAGGAGGAGCTGCGGCGTGATCCGGTTCTTCTCCCCGAAGATCGCGATTCCCTCGCCGATCTCGCCCGGCCCGTAGAGGTCGCGCCCGATCTCGAGCAAAGGGCGGACGACGGGAACCGCGCTCTTCCCGCCATAGACCTGAATCTGCGCCTCCGGGTCGTAGACCTCGGAATAGGTCGGGTCCGGCTTGAAGGCCCCGTCGTCGAACTCGATCTCCCGCGTCCGCGGGTCGCGCTCGTGCGGGCGGAGCTCGGCCGCTAGGTCGGCGATCTCCATCGCCGCGCGCCCCGGAAAGCCGCGGATCGGCGCGGCGGCGAGCGGCGCCGCGAGCAGGAGCGCCCGGTCCGCCTCGTCGAGCGCGAGCCCGAGATCGACCGGCGCGCCCGCCGCCGCCGCCGCCCCGGCGGCGAAGAGCGCGAAGGCGGAGGCGCCGCGCCGGAGAAGGCCCGCGAGGCTCACTCCGTCACCTCGAACTCGACGGCGACGGGGTGGATGTCGATCATCCATTCGTTCATCGTCCGCTCCATCTCCTCCGTCGCGAGGACGAAGCGCATGAAATACATCGGCTCAGCCCGGCTCCTGAGCCGCCCCTGGATGCGCCATGTCCCCGGCCGGTCGATGAGCTCTCCCGGAACCTCGTATTCCGCATCCTTGAACCCGAGCGGCGGGATGGAGCGGCCCTCCATCCGGATGAAGGGCGGGTGGTTCAGCACGGAGGAAGGCACGCCCGAGGGCCGGATATGGGGGATCTGGTCGATGTCGAAATTGACCGGCAGATACATCTCCCGGTCCGGCCCCTTCACCGAGGTGACGAGGAACTTGGTCTGGAGGTTGAAGAGCTGGTCGTCATGCTCGATCGTCCCGGCCGCCACGTCGGTCGAGTGGATGTCCGCCATGTCGCCGATGCTGTCCACATAGCCCGACTCGAACACCGTCTTCCCGTCCGGGTCGATCAGCGCGACGTTGAGCCAGATCTCGGGCTGCGCGCCGAGCGAGCCCGAGGGGAGGTTGTGCCCCTCGTCGATGTTGTTGACGCGGAAGCGGAAATTCAGGTCGCGCCCCACCTTCGGCCCACCATCGTCGAAGAACGGCCCGTCGAGGCGCGAGGAATTCTCCATCACCGCGATCCTGTCCTGCCGCTTCAGCTCCAGCAGCCGCAGGTTCTGGTCGAGCACATAGCGCGCCGTCTCCCGCTCCTGCCGCTCGCGCCAGACATCGGGGAATTCCGCGGAAACGTCCCCGCGCGCCAGCCTGTCCTCCCAGTCCGGAACGCCCCAGCCCGCGCGCCAGTCGAACCGCAGCCATTCGGTGATGGACCAGTTCAGCGCCCGCGGATTGAACGGGAAGATGCCGGGATGGGCGATGGGATAACCCGGGCCGAAGAAGGCGTGGTTCGAATGCTTGCGGTTCGGGTCGCCCACGGGCCGCCCGTTCACGATGGCGACGGGCCAGGTCTCGTAGCCGTTATGCAGGCCCGGGTCCTTGCCCATGTGGCAATCCTGGCAGGTGATGCCCTTCTCCGCCGCGGGGGAGGCGCGATACTGCTCCCACACCACTTCGAGCTTGATGCCGGGATGCACGGCGACCTGGTGGCAGGAGACGCAGAACTCGGATTTCGAGATCTGGTCGAACTCGATGGCGCCGAGATGCATCGGGCTCCCGCTGTCCTGCGGGCCGGTGGCGACGCCATAGCGGTCCGCATCCTCCAGCACCGTCGCGATGCCGGGCCCGTTGCCTGCGCCCTTCATCGGCTCGTAGATCGTGCCGGGCGTGATGTGCCGCTCCCCGTTCACCTTGCCGAACTGCGCGGCGGCGCGGTGGCAGGTCACGCAGGTGATCCCCTCCCGCGCGATCTGGCTCCGCTCCCAGAGCGGCTGCTCCCGCGGCTCGGCGAGCTGCGTGCCGATCTGCTGGTGGCAGCGCACGCAGAAGGTGTTGATCGTGCCGGAGGCGAGCTCGTTCAGCCGCTGTTCGAAGCGGTGGAACATCGGGCTGATCGAGGCGTAGGCGTGGTTGGAGGAGGCCCATTGCCAGAAGATCTTCTGGTGGCACTCCGCGCATTGCACGGCGGAGGGAAACTCCGATTCCTTGAACACTGCGGCGTGCGGATCGGCCGGCGCGCGGAGCTCGCTCCGCTGCGCGACGGAGAAAGTCGAGTCCGTCGGCGTTTCCGCCTGCGCTGCGGCGGCCCCGGCGAGCCCGAGGAGGGCGAGGGCGGCGAACAGGAGGGGTCGCATGGCTTTGGTCCTCATCTGGCGGCGATGCGCGCGATCTCTCCGAGGGAGGCGCGCACATCGGCGGCTGAATAGGCGTTGGCGGAGGCGAACGCGGAAACGCCCCGCGCCATCGCCTCGAGCGCGGAAGCGGCGTCCGCTGCCGAAAGAGCGTCGAGCCTGTCCAGCTCGTCCACCAGAGAGCCGGCGGAGAGCACGGCCTGCTCCGCCGCCTCGTATTCGGCGAGCCGCCCTTCCTGATAGGCGCGGGCGATGCGGATGAGGGAGCGGCGGTTGTCCTCCACCGTGAACTCGTGCGCCTTCAGCTTCGCCTCCACCGCTTCAAGCGTGCGCTTGAGACTCCCGGAGGCCGTGATCACCGCCTCCCAGCTTTCGGTGGACCGGCGCTTCAGCTCCTCGACGTCTTCACGGATGCGGGCAGCGAGGCCCGGGTCCACCAGCTCCGCAGCGAAGCCCGCGAAGAGGATGTTGGCCGACTTGATGCGCGGCAGCGCCACCCGCTCCACCCCCGGGCCCTTCTGGGAGCGGTGGCAGGCCCGGCATTCGAAATGCGAAAGCTCGGGGAAGAGACCCTTCGGCCCATGCTTCGGGTCCACTACGAGTTCGAGGATTCGCCGCGCCTGCGCCACCTGCCCCAACGCCCAGACCTTGACGCCGAATGGCCACGGCTTCCGCTGAAGATAATCGTCATCGACCGTGAAATGCGCGTAGCCGGCGCGCTTCTCCGGGTTCGTCTTGGTGAACCAGGAATAGAACCCGAGCTCGAACGGCAGCGTCGGATGCCCCGCCGCCATCATGGTATGGCTGACGAACCGCTCCCCGTCCCCGACATGGCAGCCGAGGCAGAGATCAGCGCGGGCGACCGGGTCCGTCGTCGGGTACATCCCGTTGGCGAGGTTCTCACCATAGAAGTAGAGCCCCGCGGTATGGACGCCGAGCCAGGCCGAAGCGGGGCCGTGACAGGCCTCGCAGGTCACGCCCTCCGTGATGTCGAAGCTCTCCTCCCGCCTCTCGGGCGGCAGCGGCAGCGCATGGCAGCCGAGACAGAGCTTCTGCTCCGTCGGCGCGCCGAGACCGAGCCGCGCCGTGATCGCCTTCGCGCGCGGCGAGTTCAGCGCCGTCCACGAATTCGCGTGCGGGTCGCGCTCCTTCCAGACGATGTATTCCCGCTGGCTGACGGCCGAGTTGGGCCAGGGCTTCGAGGCGGCGTGGCAGGTCGAGGCGCCGCAGGTCGTCGCACCGAGCGCGACGCCGAGCGCGGCCTCCCCTGCAAGAGCAGCCGCGGCTCCCAACCCGAACAGCATGATCGCCGCCGCGATCCGTCCGAATATCGCCAAGCCCCGCATTTTTTCTTTCCATCGGGCGCGCACAGCGCCTTGGATACAGGTCACAAGTCTACAAAACGACATTAGGTCGCAGACCGCAGGCTTGCAATCGCAATTCGGTTTCTTAAGTCAAGCGGTTATCCCCGCTCGCGAATAGCACCATGCGCCCGCCTTCTCGGCGCGGATGTGCATTTTCTCACGGTAGCCGCGTTCAAGCGCCGGCGACCTCGGCGGCGATGCCGGAGACGATCTCGTGCACCAGAGCCTCGTCCTCGCCCTCGGCCATGACGCGGATCACCGGCTCCGTGCCGGAGCGGCGGATCAGCAACCGCCCCGTCCCGGCGAGCCGCGCCTCCCCCTCCCGGATCGCGGCGAGAACCGGCGCCGCCTTCATCGGGTCCGGCCCCTCGCGGCGATAGCGCACGTTCTCCAGCACCTGCGGCAGCGGCGCGAACATCCGCAGCACCTCGGAGGCGGGCTTCCCGCTCTGCTGGATCGCCGCGAGCACCTGGAGCGCAGCGACGAGCCCGTCCCCCGTCGTGGCGTAATCGGTGAGGACGACATGGCCGGATTGCTCGCCGCCGAGATTGAGCCCCCGCGCCCGCATCTCCCGCACCACATGCCGGTCCCCGACCGGGGTGCGCACGAGGCCGAGCCCGACGCCGCCGAGCATCCGCTCCAGCCCCATGTTCGACATCACGGTGGTGACGACCGCGCGCCCCGAGAGTCGCCCCGCCTCGCGCCAGCGCGCCGCGATCAGCGCGATGATCTGGTCTCCGTCCACGATCCGCCCGGTCTCGTCGATCAGGATCACCCGGTCGGCGTCCCCGTCCAGCGCGACGCCGAGCGCGGCGCCGTTGGCGACGACCCAGGCGGCTGCGGCGTCCGGCGCGGTCGAGCCGCATTTCTCGTTGATGTTGGTCCCGTTCGGCGTGACGCCGAGCGGCAGCACCTCCGCGCCAAGTTCCCAGAGCACGGTCGGGGCCGTGCGATAGGCCGCGCCGTTCGCGCAATCGACCACCACCTTCAGCCCGGAAAGCGAGAGCGCCTTGGGGAAGCTGGCCTTCGCCACCTCGATGTAGCGGCCGACCGCGTCGTCGAGATGCTTGGCGCGCCCGATCTCCCGCGAGGGAGCGAGGGCGGGCCGGTCCATCAGCGCCTCGATCCCCGCCTCGTCCTCGTCGGAAAGCTTGAACCCGTCCGCGCCAAAGAACTTCACGCCGTTGTCCTCGAACCCGTTATGCGAGGCGGAGATCATCACGCCGATATCCGCGCGCATGGACCGCGTGAGCATCCCGATCGCCGGGGTCGGGATCGGGCCGGTGCGCAGCACTTCCATGCCGACGGAGGTGAAGCCCGCCTGCATCGCCGCCTCCAGCATGTAGCCGGAAAGCCTCGGGTCCTTCCCGATCACGACGCGATGCGCCCCGCGCGTGAAATAGCGCCCCGCGGCCATGGCGAGGCGCATCGCCGTCTCCGCGGTCAGAACGCTCCCGTTCGCCTCGCCGCGCACGCCGTCCGTCCCGAAAAGGCCGCTCACCGCCCCTCCCCCCCGTAGCCCGAGGCGGCGGACCAGACGGTCAGCGCCGCCCGCGTCTCCGCCACGTCATGCACCCTGAGGATATGCGCGCCCTGCCCGGCCGCGGCGAGCGCGGCGCCGAGCGAGCCGGCGAGCCGGGCGGCGGGTTCGTCCACCCCGGTCAGCGCGCCGATGAAGCGCTTGCGCGAGGCGCCGACGAGCAGCGGCCGCCCCAGCCCGTGAAAGGCGGCTAGCCCGGCGAGGAGCTGGAGATTGTGCGCCCCGGTCTTGCCGAAGCCGATCCCGGGGTCGACGATCACCCGCTCCGCCGCCACCCCCGCCTCCGCGCAGGCCGCGATCCGCGCCTCGAGCCAGGCGTAGACCTCGATCAGCGCATGGCGATAGCTCGGCGCGTCCTGCATCGTCCGCGGGTCGCCCTGCGCATGCATCAGCACGACGGGGCAGGAGAGCGAGGCGGCGAGCGCCAGCGACTCCGGGTCGTGCGACAGCGCGGAGACGTCGTTCCAGATCGCGGCGCCCGCCCCGATCGCGGCGCGCGCCGTCGAGGCGTTGCGCGTGTCGATGGAGATCGGAACGCTCAGCCCCGAAGCGACCATCCGCTCGATGACAGGCAGCACGCGCTCCTGCTCCTCCGCCGGGCTGACGGGCCGCGCGCCGGGCCGCGTCGACTCGCCGCCCACATCGATGAAGGACGCGCCCGCCGCCGCCATGTCGAGCCCGCGCCGCGCCGCCTCGCCCACGCTCTCGCCCGGCCGCCCGTCCGAAAAGCTGTCCGGCGTCACGTTCAGAACGCCCATCACCTGCGGCCGGTCGAGCGACAGGCCCGCCATCGGAGCCCGCGGCGCCGCGAAGGTGGCGAGGGCGTCGGGCGCCACCGATTTCAACGGAAGCTTCCGGGAGTCGCGGTTGACGCTCACCGTCTCGACCTTGTGGAAGCGGACGGGGCCGCCCGCCAGAATCATGCCATCGCCGCCGGCCCCGGCCTCGCAGATCGGCCGTAACAGGAAGTCTCTCAACGCGTCCCTCGCTCGGTCTCTTCGCGCAGGGGTTAACGGATTCAGGGATGCAGGGCAAACCGCGCTTAAGCACATCTTTTTGACGTTAATTATTACTTGTGAAGTTTTGGCTGTGTGTTTTATTGCTATCCACATGCAGCGCGCCTAGGTTCTCCGTCAGTCGCCCGGAAACCGGAGAAACGCGCCATGAAGCCTCGCAGCCAGGAGAAGACCGCCCTGCCGGCCCTAGTCGTCGGCGCCGGCCCCGTCGGCCTCTACGCCGCCTTCCGGCTCGGGATGCGGGGCGTCCGCCCGGTGATCGTCGAGTCCCTCTCCTTCGCCGGCGGACAGCTCGCAGCGCTCTATCCCGAGGGCGTGATCGAGGACGCGCCGGGCGCGGGGCTCGTCTCCGCCGGCGCGCTCGCCGCGCGGCTCGAGGCGCAGCTTGCGCCCTTCCGCCCGCTCCGCCTCTACGGGCGGCGCGCCACCGCGCTCTGGGGCGGGCTCGAAGGCGGCTTCAATCTGGAGACGGAAACCGGGGAGACGATCACCGGCGCAGCCGTCATCTTCGCCGGCGGCGCCGGCGCGATGCGGCCGAAGCGGCTCCTCGCCGAGGGCGTCTCCACCGTCTCCGCAGACGCGATCCGCTATGACGGCGCGGTCGGGCGGGACGCGCGCGCCGTCGCCGTAGTGGGCGAAGGCCCCGCCGCCATCGACGCCGCTCTCGCCGCCGCCCCCGGCGCCCGCCGCGTCACGCTGATCCACGCCCTGCCGCTCCGCGCGAACGAGGAGCGGGCCGCGCGCCTCGCCGCCGCCGCCGGTTCAGGGCTCGACATCTTCCAGGGCGCGGTGGAGCGCCTGCGCGCCGAGGGCGGCCGCCTCGAAGCGGTCGAGGCGCGCGGCGAGGCCGGGAGCCGCGCCTTCGACGCCGATCTCCTCCTCGTCGAGGCGGGGCTCGAATTTGCCGGCCGCGGCCTCACCGGCCTCACGCCCGTCGCCGACGCGGCGACGGGGGAGACGGAGGTTCCCGGCGTCTTCGCCGTCGGCGACGGGCGGGAGGTGGTCGGCGGCGCCGGCTATCTCGCCGCCGGATTCGCCGATGCGCTCCGCGCGGCGGAGGCCGCCGCGGCCCGCCTCGCGCCCGCCGCCCCGCGCGACCACGCGCGCCTGCACGAAATCGCCTGAACGGAAAGGACCGGATCATGGCAAAGCCCTTCATCCCCGTCGCGCTCACCGCCAACGACCTCCTCGAAGGGGACGCCGTGTGGTGGACGGGCGAAATCTGGTCCCCCAGCCTCTCCGCGGCGCTGATCGCGCGGGACGAGGCGGAGGCCGCCGGCCTGTCCGCCCGCGCGGCGGACCCGGCGGAGGGCGCGCGCGTCGTCGGCGCCTATCTCGTGGAGCTGGACGATGGGGGCCGCCCCCGCCTCCGGCGCGAGGCGATCCGGGCGGACCGGGAGCCGACCTTCGCCTATGGCGCCGCCGCCCCGCTCCGCGACGCGGCCTGACCGGAGCCTCTCATGTATCGCTATGACGAGTTCGACGCCGCCTTCGTCGAGGCGCGTGCGGCGGAATTCCGCGGCCAGGTCGCCCGTCGCCTCTCCGGCGCCCTGACGGAGGAGGAGTTCCGCCCCCTCCGCCTGATGAACGGCCTCTACCTCCAGCTTCACGCCTACATGCTGCGCGTCGCCATCCCCTATGGCGTGCTGAACGGCGGGCAGATGCGGGCGCTGGCAGAAATTTCGGAAAGATATGATCGCGGCTACGGCCATTTCACCACGCGGCAGAACATCCAGTTCAACTGGCCCAAGCTGCGCGACGCGCCGGACATCATCGACGATCTCGCGAAGGTCGGGATGCACGCGATCCAGACCTCCGGCAACTGCATCCGCAACACGACGACGGACCCTTTCGCCGGCGTCGCGCCCGACGAGATCGAGGATCCGCGGCCGACCTGCGAGCTGATCCGCCAGTGGTCCTCCCTCCATCCGGAATTCACCTTCCTCGGCCGCAAGTTCAAGATCGCGGTGACGGGCGCGGAGGCGGACAGGGCGGCGATCCGCGTCCATGACATCGGCGTGCAGCTGGTGCGGAACGCAGCGGGCGAGCCCGGCTACCGGCTCTTCGTCGGCGGCGGGCTGGGGCGGACGCCGATGATCGGCAAAGTGATCAGGGACTTCCTGCCGAAGGCGGACCTCCTGCCCTATCTCGAGGCCTGCCTCCGCATCTACAACCTCTTCGGGCGGCGGGACAACAAGTACAAGGCTCGCATCAAGATCCTCGTCCACGAGGTCGGGATCGAGGAATATGCCCGCCTCGTCGAGGAGGAATTCGCCGCGATGGACGGCACGGCCGCGCCCGACGCCGCCGAGGTCGCGCGGATCGAAGCCTATTTCGCGCCCCCCGCCTACCGCGAGCGGCCGGCGACGAGCGCGCTCTTCGAGCGGATGAAGCGGGAGGATGCGGGTTTCGCCGCCTGGGCCCGCCGCAACGTCCACCCCCACCGCGTCCCCGGCTACGCCGCCGCGACGATCTCGCTGAAGCCCATCGGCGGCGCGCCGGGGGACGCGACGGCGGAGCAGATGCGCATGATGGCCGAGGTCGCGGAGCGCTGGTCGCTGGACGAACTGTGCGTGACGCACGAGCAGAACATCGTCCTCCCCCATGTCGCGCTGGACGATCTTTACGCCGTCTGGACCCGGCTCCGAGCCCAGGGGCTCGACGCGGCGAACCGCGGGCTGGTGACGGACATCATCGCCTGCCCGGGGCTCGACTATTGCGCCCTCGCCACCGCCCGCTCCATCCCCGTCGCCCAGATGATCGCGGAGCGCTTCACCGACCAGGCGCTGCAGGAGAAGATCGGCCCGCTCTCGATCAAGATATCGGGCTGCATCAACGCCTGCGGCCACCATCATGTCGGCCATATCGGCATCCTCGGGCTCGACAAGGCGGGGGTCGAATCCTACCAGATCACCATCGGCGGCGACGCGACCGAGACCGCCGCACTGGGGGACAGGACGGGCCCCGGCTTCTCCTACGAGGAGGTGACGGGCGCGATCGGGGCGCTGGTCGAGACCTATCTCGAAAGGCGGGAGGCGGGGGAGACCTTCCTCCAGTGCTACCGGCGTCTCGGCATGGATGCGTTCAAGGAGAGGCTCTATGCCGCTGCGTGACGATACCGGCCCGATCCCGGACGACTGGACAAGGGTCGAGCCCGGCGCCCCCCTCGCCCGCCGCTCCCTCCTCGCGCTGGAGGATGCGGAGGCGCGGGGCGAGGCGCTGGAGGGCGTCGCGCCCGAAGCGCTGGGCCTCGCCATCCCCAATGATACGGAACGCGCCCGCCTCGCGCCCTGGCTCTCCCGCGTCTCCCTCATCGCCGTCGCCTTCCCCGCCTTCAATGACGGGCGCGGCTTCTCCCTCGCCCGCGCGCTCCGGGCGAAGGGCTATGCGGGCCGTCTCCGCGCCGCCGGGCCGGTGATCGCGGACCAGTACGCCTATCTCCGCGAATGCGGCTTCGACGAGGTGGAGATTCCGGAGGCGCTGGCCGCCCGTCAGCCGGAGGCGCAGTGGGCCGCGGCGGCGAAGCGCGTCGGCCTCGCCTATCAGCAGGGCTATGACGGGCGCCGCAACATCCTCGCCGCGCGGGCCGAGGCGCGCGAGCGGTGATCGAAACCCTCCCCGAGCCGCGGCTCTTCCCCCGGCTCACGCCGGAGGCGCGGGCCGAGGCGCTCTCCCGCCTCTTCGACGGGCTGGAGGCCGAGGCGATGCTGCGCGAGGCGCTCTTCGGCCCGCTCCGCGGCCGCATCGCCCTCGTCTCCTCCTTCGGGGCGGAAAGCGTCGCGCTCCTCCATCTCGTCGCGAATGTGGACCCGGCGACGCCGGTGATCTTCCTCGACACGGAGATGCTCTTCCCCGAAACGCTCGCCTATCAGCGCGAGGTGGCGGAGCTCATCGGCCTGAAAGACCTCCGCGTCATCCGCCCCGCGCCGGAGGACGCAGCGACCGCGAGCCCGGAGGACGTCGACCATTGCTGCCATCTCCGGAAGGTGCTCCCCCTCCGCGCCGCGCTGCGGCCCTTCGACGGCTGGATCACCGGCCGCAAGCGCTACCAGGGCGGCGCCCGCGCCGCGCTCCCCCGCTTCGAGACGGACGAGGAGGGCCGGCTGAAGCTCAACCCGCTGGCCGACTGGGATGCGGAGACGGTCCGCGCCTATGTGGAGGAACACGCCCTGCCCCCGCATCCGCTCGTCGCGAAGGGCTACCCCTCCATCGGCTGCGCGCCCTGCACCACCGCCGTGAAGCCCGGCGAGGACCCGCGCGCCGGCCGGTGGCGCGGTTCGGCGAAAACGGAATGCGGCATCCACTTCATCGGCGGGAAGGTCGTGCGCGGCCCGGCGCCGGCGACTTTCGACAGGCTTTGAAGCGCCGCCTGCTCACAGTGAGCAGGCGGGGCAACCCATTGGCGCCAAAGGGCTCCCTACCATGATACCGCGCCGGCGCAGATGCGCTCACACCACCGGGCAGAGCCCCCCGTCGAGGTTGACCGAAGCCCCGGTGATATAGGTCGCCCGCGCAGAGACGAGGAAGGCCACGAGGTCCGCATAATCCTCCGCCTCGCCCACCCGCCCGAGCGGGACCATCTTGCCGAAATTCTCGTAGATCGCGCCCGGCCCGTTCTCCCCCCCGCGCCGGTCCCATTGCGCGGACTTGAGGAACCCGATGCAGATCGCGTTCACCCGGATGTTCTCGCCCGCATATTCGTTGGCGAGGGACTTGGTGAGGTTCAGCCCCGCGGAACGCATCACGCTCGTCGGCAGCATCCGCGCCCCCGGCGCCTTGCCGCCGCCGATCGAGGCGTTGACGATGGAGCCGCCGCCCCGCGCCCGGAGATGCGGAACCGCGAGCCGGCAAAGCCGCGCCGCCGCCATCACCTTCAGCTGGAAATCCGCCTCCCAGGCGGCATCCCCCAGCGCCTCCAGCCCGAAGGCGGCGGAGGCGCCGGCGTTGTTCACGAGGATGTCGAGCCCGCCGAAGGCGGAGACCGTCTCCGCCACCAGCGCCTCGCAATCCGCCGCGCTCGTCACATCGGCGCGGACTGCGCGCACGTCGCCCTCGATCCCCGCGGCGGCGGCGCGGACATGATCCTCCCGCCGCCCGCAGATGACGACCTTCGCGCCCTCCGCCGCCAGCCGCCGCGCCGTGGCGAGGCCGAGCCCGTCGCTCCCCCCGGTGATGAGGGCGACCTTGCCGCCGAGTTCGAGGTCCATGCCTAGCTCCCTTTCCGCGCTGTGAAGAAGACGCGGCGGAACGGAAACCAGCAGCCGCCCGCCCCGTCAAGCGGATAGGCCGCTTCGAGCGCCTCGTCCCAGAGCGCGGCGAAGCGCGCCGTCTCCACTGCGTCGAGCGCGTCGAGGATCGGCCGGCCGCCGGTCGACGAGGTGAAGGCGCGGACGGGGTGGCCCCCCGCCCCGGGCCGCTCCATTCGCTGGAGATACTCCGTCTCCCAGAGGTCGAGCGCGAAGCCGGGCAGGAGGTCAGCATAGGCCGGCAGCGGCAGCGGCCCGGGAAAGGGCGTCCAGCCCGAGAAGAGATCGGGCCGCACCGCCGCCGCCGCCGCGATCATCGTCCGGTGCGAGGGGCGGTCGAGCTGCCCCGGCATCTGCACGGCGAGCGCGCCGCCCTCCACAATGAATCCCGCGAGGCGGGGGATCAGCGCCTCATGGCCGCCAAGCCAGTGCAGCGCCGCATTGGAGAAGATCAGCGCCGGCTTCTCGCCCGGCTTCCAGGAGGCGATGTCCGCCTCCTCAACGGCGTCGAAGAACGGCGTGGCCTTCGCCAGCATCGCGGCGGAGCCGTCCACGCCGGTCAGCCGCCGGTCCGGAAACCGCGCCCGGAGCGCCGGCGCCGCGGCGCCCGCGCCGCAGCCGAGATCGACCAGCGGCCCGGGCGGAAGCGCCGGAACCCGCGCCAGAAGGTCGAGCGCGGGCCGGAGGCGGAGATCGGAGAAAAGGCCGTAGGCGGCGGGGCTCCAGGTTCCGAGCCCCGCCCCGCCGGTCAATTCGGCTGCGGCTCCATGCCGCCGTCGGCCTCGCCGCCGCGGCGCTTGCCCGCCTTGGGGATCGAGGCGAGGCGGGATTTCGCGCCGCCCGAGGGCGGCGGCGCGCCGTCCTCCGGCCGGTCGAGCGGCTCGCCGGCGATGACCTTGCGGATCTCGTCTCCCGTCAGGGTCTCGTATTCGAGCAGGCCCTGCGCCAACCGCTCCCATTCGTCGCCATGTTCGGTGAGGATGCGCTTCGCCGTCGTGTAGCCCTCGTCGATGATCCGGCGCACCTCCTCCTCGATCAGCCGCTGCGTCTCGGAGGAGATGCGGAGATTGCCGCCATAGGCGCCGAGATAGCTCTCGGTCTGGTCCGCATAGTCGATATTGCCGAGCTTCTCGGAAAAGCCGAACTGCGTCACCATAGCCCGCGCGATCTTGGAGACCTGCTGGATGTCCGAGGTCGCGCCGGAGGTCACGCTGTCCTCCCCGAACTTCAGCTCCTCCGCCACCTTGCCGCCCATCGCCATGGCGATCTTCGACGTGTATTTCCGCCGCGTCACGGAATACTGGTCCCGCTCCGGCAGGGACATGACGAGGCCGAGCGCCCGCCCGCGCGGGATGATCGTCGCCTTGTGGATCGGGTCATGCTCCGGCACATGCAGGCCGACGATGGCGTGCCCCGCCTCGTGATAGGCAGTGAGGGTCTTCTCCTCCTCGGTCATGACCATGGAGCGCCGCTCCGCGCCCATCATGATCTTGTCCTTCGCCTTCTCGAAATCCTCCATGGTGACGAGCCGCTTGCCCGCCCGCGCCGCATGGAGCGCCGCCTCGTTCACGAGGTTGGCGAGATCGGCGCCCGAAAAGCCCGGAGTGCCGCGGGCGATGATCTTCAGCTCCACGTCCGGGCCGAGCGGCACCTGCCGGGCATGAACCTGGAGGATCTTCTCGCGCCCGCCGACATCGGGGTTGCTCACCGTCACCTGCCGGTCGAACCGGCCGGGGCGCAGCAGCGCCGGGTCGAGCACGTCGGGCCGGTTGGTCGCCGCGATAAGGATCACGCCCTCGTTCGCCTCGAACCCGTCCATCTCGACAAGGAGCTGGTTCAGCGTCTGCTCCCGCTCGTCATTGCCGCCGCCATAGCCGGCGCCGCGATGGCGGCCCACTGCGTCGATCTCGTCGATGAAGACGATGCAGGGCGCGTTCTTTTTCGCCTGTTCGAACATGTCGCGGACGCGGGAGGCGCCGACGCCGACGAACATCTCGACGAAGTCGGAGCCCGAAATGGTGAAGAACGGCACGCCCGCCTCCCCCGCGATGGCGCGGGCGAGCAGCGTCTTGCCGGTGCCCGGCGGGCCGACGAGCAGCGCGCCCTTCGGTATCTTGCCGCCGAGGCGGGAATATTTCTGCGGGTCCTTGAGGAACTCGACGATCTCCTCGAGCTCCTCCTTCGCCTCGTCGATGCCGGCCACGTCGTCGAAGGTGACCTTGCCGGTCTTCTCCGTCAGCAGCTTCGCCTTCGACTTGCCGAAGGACATCGCGCCCCGCCCACCGCCCTGCATCCTGTTGAGGAAGAAGATCCACACGCCGAAGATGATGAGCATCGGCAGCCAGAAGCCGAGCGTGGAAAGGAGCCCGCCCTGCTGCTGCGGCTCCACGATCACCCGCACGTCGCCCTGGCGCAGCGTGTCGATGATGTTCGCGCCCATGGGCTGATAGGTGGTGAAGGCGCGGCCGTCAGTGGTGCGGCCGGTGATCTTCTCCCCGTCGATCGCCACCTCGGCGACCTGTTTCTGCTCCACCTTGTTCAGGAACTCGGAGAAGGCGACCTGCCCGCCCGTCGTGCGCGACCCGCCGTCGCTGAACACGTTGAAGAGCGCGACGAGGAGGAGGATGGCGACGGCCCAGAAGGCGAAGTTGCGCGCGTTTCCCACGGATACGGAATCCTTCGATGACGTCGCGGGGCGTCATCCCGCGTTCACGTGAAGATAAGGTATAGGGATGCGCGATCAATGCGTCGACCCTGCGGCGGCGGCGCGCGGCGCCTCTCTTTCCCGGCCCCGGACCCGATCCGGGGCCCCAAGGAACGTCGCGCCAAGGCGGCCACAATCCTGCCGGAGCTCTTTGAAACAATTCATCACGACTTTTATCAAGTTAAATCAATGCCTCGCCCTTGATAACCACGGTTATGGCCCGAATCCGCCCCGGCGGGAGGGGCCCGTCATCCCGATTGACCGCGCGCCCCGCCCCTGCCCTAATGCGGAGGACCGGGGGGATAACCCGGCGCCGGGGGAGATCGCCGATGACCCGCGTGATGATCGTGGAGGACGAACCGCATATCGTCGAGAGCCTCAGCTTCCTCCTGACGCGGGAGGGGTTCGACGTCCGCGCGATGGATGACGGGGCCGCCGCCCTCCGCGCCCTGGAGGCCGAACCGCCGGACGTTCTGGTGCTCGACGTGATGCTGCCGGGGCTCGACGGGTTCGAACTCCTCCGGCGTCTCCGCGCCGCCCCAGCGCTGAAATCCCTGCCTGTCCTCATGCTCACCGCCAAGGGCCAGCGCCGCGACCGGGAGATCGCGGAGGCCGCGGGGGCGGACCGGTTCATGACCAAGCCCTTCTCCAACGCCGAGCTCGTCGCCGCGGTGAAGGCCCTCGCGGCCCCCGCCTGAGATGAGCGGCCCCGGCTTCACCGGCGGTGAGCGGGAGCCGCCGCCGCTCACGCCCGAGGAGGCGGAGGCGGACGCCGCCGGCTTCGCCGCCGCGCGGGCGCGGGACGCGGCGCTGATCCTGCCCGCCTTCGGCGCGCTCCTCTTCCTCCCGCCGCTGGTCGGCGTCTTCGCCACCGATGCGCGGATCCTCGGCGTCCCGCTCATCGTCGTCTGGCTCTTCGCCGCCTGGGGGCTCCTGATCTTCCTCGCCTGGCGGCTCGCCCGCCGGCTCGGGCGGATCATGGCCGAGGGCGAAGGGGGCGGCGGATGACGGTCGCGCCGAACACGATCTTCCTCGTCTCGCTCGCCTATGTGGCGCTTCTCTTCGGCCTCGCCTGGTGGGTGGACCGGAGGGCGGCGCGCGGCGGCGGGCGCTGGCTCCGCTCGCCCGTCATCTACACCCTCTCCCTCTCGGTCTACTGCACGGCCTGGACGTTCTACGGCGCGGTCGGCTCGGCAGCCCGCAACGGGCTCGAATTCGTGACGATCTATCTCGGCCCCACCATCCTCTTCATCGGCTGGTGGTGGCTGATCCGGAAGCTGGTGCGGATCGGGCGCACCCACCGGATCACCTCGATCGCGGACATGATCTCCTCCCGCTACGGCAAGTCCGGCCCGCTCGCCGCCTTCGCCACCATCGTCGCGGTGACGGCGACGACGCCCTATATCGCGCTCCAGCTCCAGTCCCTCACGCTCTCCTACGAAGCGATCACCGGCGGCGACCCGAGCCAGGACGCCGCCATCGCCGCCGTCGCCGCGCTCGGTCTCGGGCTCTTCACCATCCTCTTCGGCACCCGGACGCTGGACGAGAACGAGCGGCATCACGGCGTCGTCGCCGCCATCGCGGTGGAGGCTGTGGTGAAGCTCGCCGCGCTCGTCGCGGTCGGCCTCTACGCGATCTGGTGGGTCGCCGGCGGGCTCGACGCGACCTTTGTCGAGACGGACGCGGAGGCGCTGAAGCTCGACCAGCTCTTCGACGCGCGCTGGGCCGCGCTCATGTTCCTCTCGGCCACCGCGATCATCTGCCTGCCCCGGCAATTCCAGGTGACGGTGGTGGAGAACACGGACGAGCGGCATCTTCTCACGGCCTCATGGATGTTCCCGGCCTATCTCCTCCTCATCTCGCTCTTCGTCCTCCCCATCGCCGCCGTGGGCGCCATGGCGGGAACGGGGGGGAACCCCGATCTTTACGTCCTCACCCTGCCGCTGAAGCGGGGGGACGATGCGCTGGCGATCCTCGCCTTCATCGGCGGCTTTTCCGCCGCGACCTCGATGGTCATCGTCTCCACCATCGCGCTCTCCACCATGGTCTCGAACCACATCGTCGCCCCGCTCTCGGTTCGGCTCATGGCGCGGGAGGGGGAGGAGCGGTCGGGCGACGTGCGGAACGCCCTCCTCGCCTCGCGGCGCGTGGCGATCCTCTTCATCCTTTGCCTAGGCTATGTCTATTTCCGCGTTTCCGGTCGGTCGGACGCGCTGGCCGCGACCGGCCTCATCGCCTTCTGCGGCGTGGCGCAGTTCCTGCCCCCGCTCCTCGCCGGCATCTTCTGGCGCGGGGCGACGAAGGCGGGGGCCGCGGCGGGGCTCGCGGTGGGCTTCGCGCTCTGGCTCTGGACGCTCTACCTCCCGAGCTTCGGCGGGGATGTCGCGATCCCCGCCTCGGTGCTGGCGGAGGGCCCCTGGGGCCTCTCCTGGCTGAGGCCGCACGGCCTCTTCGGGGCTGAAGGGACAGACCCGCTGGTCCACGCCACGGCCTGGAGCGTCGGGCTCAACGCCGCGACGCTCGTCCTCGTCTCGCTGATGACGACGATGAGCCCGCTCGAACGCCTGCAATCCACGCTCTTCGTCGGCGCCTTCCGGGCGGAGCCGATCCGCGCCTTCTCGCTCGTCCGCCGTTCCGCCGCCTCGACCGATCTCTACATCCTCGCGCAGCGCATCCTCGGCTCGGGGCCGGCGACGGCCCTCTTCCAGAGCGCGGCGGCGCGGCAGGGCAAGGCCGCCGGCCTGCCGGACCCGACGCCCGTTTTCATCTCGGGGCTTGAGCGCAACCTCGCCGGCTCCGTCGGCGCCGCCTCGGCCCACGCCATGGTGAACCGCATCGCCGGGGGAGAGACGATCTCCATGGCCGAGCTGGTGGACATCGCGGACGAGAACGCCAAGCTTCGCCGCGCGACCGAGGCGCTCCGCGCCAAGACGGCGGAGGCGGAGCAGACGGCCCGCCAGCTCCGCGCCGCGAACGAGCAGCTCCGCACGCTCGACGCGCGGAAGGACGAATTCCTGAGCCAGGTGAGCCACGAGCTTCGCACGCCCATGACCTCGGTGCGGAGCTTCGCGGAGATTCTCGAAACCAACCCCGACCTTGACGCTGCGAAACGCCGCCGCTTCGCCGGCATCATCCAGGCCGAAAGCCTCCGCCTCACCCGCCTCCTCGACGAGATCAGGGACCTCTCCTTCCTCGACGATCCGTACGCCGGGGCGGAGCTTCGCCCGGTGGACGCCGAAGCGGCGCTCGACGCGGCGGCCGAGATCGCCCTCGCGCCCCATCCCGCCGGGCGCGTTGAGCTTCTCTGGGCGGGGCGCAGCGGCGGCGCGACGATCATGGCGGACCCGGACCGGCTGGCGCAGGTCTTCATCAACCTCATCTCCAACGCCGTGATCCACAACGACAAGGAGGTGGCCCGGCTGACTCTGGCGACGCGCGCGGAAAACGGCGAATGGACGCTCGAAGTCTCCGACAACGGCCCCGGCGTCGCCGAGGAGGACCGGGAGCGCATCTTCGAGACCTTCTTCCGCCGCTCCACCAAGGGCTCCGCCGGGCTCGGCCTGCCGATCTGCCGCAAGATCATGCGGCTCTTCGACGGGGGCATCGAGATCGCGGAAGCGGTGGAAGGGGCGCGCTTCGTGCTCCGCGCGCCGCTCGCGGCGGCGGAGTGAGGGGTGAGCGCTTTCGAAGCGCTATTTCTGATT
>JAUIDE010000165.1 GCA_030429105.1 Alphaproteobacteria bacterium | reverse complement strand
CGTCAGGCCCTCGGGGCCGGAGGAGAAGGCGAGGTCGTCGAAGGAGTCGATGTCCGCGAAACCGGAGAGCGAGATGCGGTCGGTCCCCGAAACGAAATCCGTGATCGTGTCGGTCGCGCCTCCGGCGAATTCGTTGGCGAAGAAGATGAACGTGTCGGGCCCGCCGCCGCCTGTCAGCGTATCGGAGCCCTTGCCGCTGCGCAGCGCGTCGCGCCCGCCCCCGCCTTCGAGCAGGTCGTCGCCGCCGCCGCCGTTGAGGTCGTCCTTGCCGCCGCCTCCGATCAGCGTGTCGCTTCCGCCGCCGCCCTTGAGGTCGTCCGCCCCGCCGCCGCCGTTGAGATCATCGGCCCCGCCGCCGCCCTTGAGCTTGTCCTTGCCGCCGCCGCCGATGAGCGTGTCGTTCCCGCCGCCGCCCTTCAGGTTGTCCTTCCCGCCTCCGCCGACGAGGCGGTCGTTCCCGCCGCCGCCGATGAGCGTGTCGTCCCCGCGCTCGCCTTCGAGCGTGTCGTCGCCGCCGCGCCCGACGAGGCGGTCGGGCGCGCCGGTTCCCTGGAGCAGGTTGTCCCCGCCGTCGCCCGAACGCGCGACGGAGGCGCGGCGCGCCGAGGCGAGAAGCGCCTCGAAGATGATTTCGTCGCGTTCCGGGCGCGGCTCGGCCTCGATCCATTCCCAGACGCCGAGGCCCGCGCCTTCCGACTCAGACATGGCAAGCGGCCCGGCGCATCGGCTTCCGTCTCCGTCTCACACGCGCTTCGCCCCCGGAAGGGGATGATACAGGCCCGGCGGGGGGAGCGTCACGCCATTTCATAACGAAGAGATAAGGTCCGTTCCGTGACCGCGACGTGACCCGCCGCACATCGCGCGCCGCCCGCCGCGTGCGCTTTGGCGCTGTGTCCGGGGGGCGGCTCTGCTATCGTCGCCCGCGCGTCGCCTTTCCGGCCGGCGCGAAGGGGCGGGATCGGCATGACCGGCTTGTGGACGGAACGGGCGAGGCGGGCGGAGGCGGCGGAGAGCGACGCGCCGGTCTGGGGCCTTGACGAGCCGGCGGTGGAACGCCTCGGCGAGCGGCCGGACACCGTGCTCTCCGCCCTTGCGAGAGCCCCGATGGCCAACGCCACATTCGCGGGCTCGGGGGCGGACGAGACGCTCTCGGGCGGCGCGGAGCCGGACCGGCTGCTGGGCCGCGGCGGCGACGACCTCCTGATCGGCCGCGGCGGGGCGGACCGCCTGATCGGCGGCGGCGGCGCCGACCAGTTGAAAGGCGGGGGCGGCGAGGACACGCTGAAGGGCGGGGCGGGGAACGACACGCTGCGGGGCGGCGGCGGCGCGGACGATCTCAACGGCGGCGGCGGGGCGGACCGGCTGATCGGCGGCGGGGGGGCCGACACGCTCCGCGGCGGCAAGGGCGACGACCGGCTGACCGGCGGCGGGCGGGAGGATGTGTTCCTCTTCCGCGCCGCCGATTTCGCCGGCGCGCCGGCGACCGACACGATCACGGATTTCCGACCGGGCGTGGACCGCGTCTCGCTCTCCGGCTTCGCCGGGATCGATTCCTTCGACGACCTCGCCCTCTCCTCCGGCCCCGAGGGCCTGACGCTGACCCTGCCGGGCGGCGGGCGGATCGTCTTCTCCGGCCTCGAAGCCGGCGCGCTCTCGGCGGCCGATTTCGGCCTGCCCGAGGGCCCATCCCCTGGCGCCCCCGTGACGCCGCCGGCGACGCCGCCAGTGACACCCCCCGTCACTCCGCCTGTCACGCCCCCCGTCACGCCGCCCGCGACGCCCCCGGTGACGCCCCCCGTCACACCGCCCGTTACTCCGCCAGTGACGCCGCCCGTCACGCCGCCCGTGACGCCCCCCGTAACACCCCCGGTGACGCCGCCCGTCACGCCCCCGGTGACGCCCCCCGTCACTCCGCCTGTCACGCCCCCCGTCACACCGCCGGTGACTCCCCCGGTGACGCCGCCCGTAACGCCCCCGAGCCCGATATCCGGCGGTGAGGGCCCGGACACGCTTCAGGGCGGCGCCGGGAACGACACGGTGCTGGGCCTCGGCGGGAACGATGTGATCGGCACGAGCGCGGGCCTCGACAGGCTGACCGGCGGCGAAGGGGCGGACACCTTCGTCATCCGCCTCCTCGAGGGCCAGATCGACGCCCAGGTCGATCGGGTGGCCGATTTCCAATACGGGTTCGGAGACAAGATCAGCCTGACCGAAGCGCTGGCCGGGATCGACTTCGACGCCATCGCCGACGTCGTCCGCGCCACGCCGGTCGCCGGCGGGACGATGATCGCGGTCAACCGCGGCGCCGGCTTTCAGGACGCGCTTTTTCTCGAAGGCGTGAGCTTCACCACAGCGCAGCTCGCAACCTACGGCTTTGTCGCCCCCCCGCCGGCCGCCGTCGCCTTCGACCCGAACCCCTACGGCTTCACGAACCAGACCAACACGGCCGCGGACCCGGCGATCACGCCGGACGGGCGCATCGCCGTGTGGGTCGACAAGGGCAACCCGGACGGGTTCGCGACCGATCCGGACCCGCGGCGTTTGAGCGAAGACGGCTTCGTCATCGAGGACGCCTCGATGGACGTCTTCGTCACCAACACAGCCACCGGCGCCGCCCTGCGCGTGACGGAGGCGGCGCGGGACGGTTCGGCCTTCTTCGCCCATCCGGGAGACTTCAACTTCGCGCAGTTCTACAGCCCCGACATCTCGGCGGACGGGCGCTACGTCTTCTTCGCCACGAACGCCGATGCGTTCGGGGCGGAGCCTGACAACAACAACGGCGCCAACGGCTTCTTCGGGCCGGGGGACATATACCGCCGCGACATGCTGAATCTGGACGAGGACCCGGTGCTCGTCACGCGCCTCTCGACCCCGGACAATGCCGGGAACTTCGCAACCGGCGGCGTCCCCGCGCCGGATTTCACGGCCGCCTTCAACACCGCCTCCCCGCCTGTCCTCGCCGTGTCGGACGATGGCGACCGTGTCGTCTTCGTCACGGCGGCGAACGGGTTCTTCGGCGAACAGACCGGCGGGCAGGCCGTGTTCGGCGGCGTCCGGCATTCGGACTTCAACTTCGGGGATCTGGACGGCCCCAACGACGTCTATGTGCGGGAGATATCGACGGGCCGCACCTTCCTCGTCACCGGGCAGACCTTCTTCGACGATCTCGCGGACGAAACCGTCCGCATCGCGACGGGCGGCGTGCCGGACAGCTACCCGTCCGGCGGCTTCTTCAAGGCGCCGGGCGTCGGCATCAGCGAGAACACCGGACGCTTGCCGCTATGCAACGGCATCATCTCGACATAGTAGATCGTCGCGCCGGTCCGCTGCGCGACACCGGGAACAGAGGTGGATTGCGCGGCCCAGCCTTGGGATTCCGCGATGGACACGATCCAGTCGGACAGGACGCCACCGCCCTGCCCCCCCATGGCGAGGATGGCGATGGAGATGGGTTTGTCGAGGACCGGAGCGCCGGTCAGATGGTCAGCAAGCGCATTCATTGTATTCTCCCTCAGTCCGGAAAGGTGACGCGGCGGTTGTCCGCGATGCCTTGCAGGGTTCCGATCACCGCGCTGCGCATTCGCGCGACAAGTCGATCCCAGCGGGTTGGGTTGTGGATGACGTCGGCGCGGTAGAACGAGGGGCAGAGCACGGCCGCCTCGGAGACCTCGCCGCAGTTCCCGCAGCCGACGCAGGTGTTGTCGATGGCGGCAACCGGATCATCCTTGAGTGGGTCATCGGTTTGTTTGACCGAAAGCGATGGGCAACCCGACAAGCGGATACAGGCGTGATCCCCGGTGCAGACGTCCTCATCGACGCCGAAGCGTTCCTTGACCATGCGCTTGCCCGCCTTGACCGCCGCGCGGAACTGGGGCTTTACCCGGCGCTGCTTGTTCAGCATGCATTCGGACGAGGCGATGATCACCTTGGGGCCGGTTTCCTCGGTTGTCAGCGCCTCGGTCAGGGTCGCCTGCATCTTTGCCACGTCATAGGTGCGGTCGATCTGTCGGACCCATTTCACGCCCATGCCCTTGACCGCGGTGGCGATGCTGTGCTGGGTCGAGCGCCGGGGATTATCGGCGCGTGAAGACAGGATGTCCTGCCCGCCGGTCGCGGCTGCGTAATGGTTGTCGACGATTATGATCACGCCGTCATGTTCGTTGAAGACGGCATTACCGATGCTCGACGTGAGGCCGTTGTGCCAGAAGCCGCCGTCGCCCATGACCGAAATCGTGCGCTTATCGGACTTGACGTTGAAGGCCGACGCCCCGGCACCGGACAGCCCGTACCCCATGGTGTTGCCGCTGACGTTGAAGGGCGGCAGGTTGGCAAAGATGTGACAGCCGATATCGCCCGAGACATGGTGCTGGCCAATGTCCTTTTCGGTCAGCTTCATGGCGGCGAAGATCGGCCGTTCGGGACAGCCCGTGCAGAACCCGGCCGGACGCGGCGGCACCACGTCGGCCAGTTTCTTGACCGGCGCGGAGGTCAGGATCGGAACGGGATCAGGCGCCGGGGGGCGGTTGCCCAGCATATCGGCCGCGTGTTTCTCTAGGAAGCTGCGCAAGCCCTTTTCGACCACGGCAGCGGTGTAGTCACCACCCATTGGCAGCATGTCCTTGCCATGGATCCGGGTGGTCAGCTCGTGGCGGTGAAGCACCGAAATCAGCGACTGCTCAATGTAGTTCGGGTGACCTTCCTCGACCATGATCACCGCGCGCTTGTCGCGGCAGAACTCGACCACCTCGTCATCGAC
>JAUIDE010000164.1 GCA_030429105.1 Alphaproteobacteria bacterium | reverse complement strand
GTCATCATGCTCCAGTTCCCCTGGCTGCTGACCGGTGTGGTGATCGTGGAGACGCTGTTCAACTACAAGGGCTTCGGCTGGCTGCTCGTGCAGGCCGCAGGAAACAACGACATCGACCTCCTGCTCGGCTGCTCCGTCGTCGCGGTCTTCGTCGTGCTAGTGACGCAGCTGATCTCGGATATCGGCTATGTCTATCTCAACCCGCGCATCCGCGTGAAGTAGGAGGCGGGCGATGGAACCCTTGGGATGGGGCGGCATCTTCGCCGCGATGCTCGTCCAGTTCACGCCGGTCTGGATCGGTCTGGCGCTCATCTTTGCGCTCTCGATCCGGTTCAAGCGGCGCCTCAGCCTCTATGGCAAGCTGATGAACTCGCCCATCGGCATGATCGGCCTCGGCATCGTGCTCTTCTGGGTCCTGACCGCCCTCTTCGCGGACCAGATCGCGACCTTCGCGCCGCTCGACCAGGTGGCGCAGCTCAAGAACAAGACGCCGGGCGTAGCTCACCCGACGATCGAGGGGGCCTATTACCTCCTCGGCGGAGACAATCTGGGGCGGGATGTCTTCTCCCGCATGGTCTACGGCTCGCAATCCGTGCTCGCCATCGCGCCGCTGGCCACGCTCTTCGCCTTCATGGTGGGCGTGACTCTCGGGCTTCCGGCCGGCTATTTCGGCGGGCGGATGGACACGGTGCTCTCCTTCCTCGCCAATCTCGTCCTCGCCTTCCCGGTGATCCTGCTCTTCTACCTGCTGGTGACGCCGGAAATCCGGCAGACGGGCATTCCCGTCGTCCTCGCCGGGGTGCTCTTCCTCTTCCCCATCGTATTCTTCTGGGTTTTCTTCTACAGCCGCTACGAGACACGGCCCGAACTTATGTATCCGCTCCTGACGGGCACGCTGGTGATCGGCTTCTGGGCCTATAGCGGCCTCGCCTTCAATGCGGACCCGCTCGGCGTCTTCTCGATGGACCCGAACCTCCTCAACGTCTTCGTCTCGGTCGTCTTCGTGAACTCGCCGACCGTCTTCCGCATCGTCCGCGGCATCACGATGGACATCAAGACGCGGGACTATGTCGCCGCCGGCCAGACGCGGGGAGAGGGGCCTTTCTACATCATGCTGTGGGAAATCCTGCCAAACGCCCGCGGCCCGCTGATCGTCGATTTCTGCCTTCGGATCGGCTACACGACGATCCTCCTCGGCACGCTCGGCTTCTTCGGCCTCGGCGTCTCCCCCGAAAGCCCGGACTGGGGATCGACGATCAACGAAGGGCGCAAGCTCCTTTCGATCTACCCCCACCCCGCCCTGCCGCCCGCGTTCGCGCTGATGAGTCTCGTCCTCGGCCTCAATCTCCTGGCCGACGGGCTCCGCGAACAGTCGCTGAAGGATTGAGGAGGCGATGATGGCCGCGAAGGACGCCTACGAAGGCCCGATCCTCGAGATCGAGAACCTCCACATCTCCTTCTTCACCCAGGGCGGCGAGATTCCCGCCGTCATGGACTTCTCCTGCACCGTGCAGCCCGGGGAGGCGATGGGGCTCGTCGGGGAATCCGGCTGCGGCAAGTCCACCGTCGCGCTCGGCGTGATGCAGGACCTTGGCAAGAACGGCCGCGTTGTCGGCGGGACGATCAAGTTCAAGGGGCGCGACCTCGGCAAGATGTCCGAGGAGGAATTGCGCCAGCTCCGCGGCTCCGAGATCGCGATGATCTATCAGGAGCCGATGGCCTCGCTGAACCCGGCGATGAAGATCGGCAAGCAGCTGATGGAAGTGCCGATGATCCACGAGGGCATGAGCTCCGCCGAGGCCTACGCGCTCGCCCTCGAAATGGTCGCCTCGGTGAAGCTGCCGGACCCGAAGCGCATTCTCGATTCCTACCCGCACCAGCTCTCGGGCGGGCAGCAGCAGCGGATCGTCATCGCCATGGCGCTGATGTCGAAACCCGCGCTTCTCATC
This sequence comes from Alphaproteobacteria bacterium, assembly GCA_030429105.1. Lineage (GTDB taxonomy): Bacteria > Pseudomonadota > Alphaproteobacteria > Rhodobacterales > Rhodobacteraceae > Pikeienuella. The sequence continues at coordinate 2,860 of JAUIDE010000164.1, read as the reverse complement.
CTCGACGAGCCGACCACGGCGCTCGACGTTACGGTGGAGGCCGGGATCGTTCAGCTGGTGAAGGAGCTGGGGGTGAAATACGGTACCTCGATGCTCTTCATCTCGCACAATCTCGGCCTCGTGCTGGAGGTCTGCGACCGGCTCTGCGTCATGTATTCCGGCGAAGCGGTGGAGACGGGCTCGATCGAGGAAGTCTTCGATCACATGCGTCACCCCTACACGCAGGGGCTCTTCCGCTCGATCCCGCTTCCGGGCGCAGACAAGAACGCCCGTCCCCTCATCGCCATTCCCGGCAATTTCCCCCTGCCGAACGAACGGCCGAACGGCTGCAATTTCGGCCCCCGCTGCTCGTATTTCGAAGCCGGGCGCTGCGACGCCGGCGACATCCCGATGGAAGCCCTGCCGGACCGGGACCGGCACGAGACACGCTGCCTCCGCTGGCGGGAGATCGACTGGGCGGCGCCCGCCGTCTCAGACAGGGACATGACGCCGACCGAACCGGGGGACGTCGTCCTTTCCGTCGATAACCTCAAGAAGTACTATGAGGTTTCGGGTAGCAGCTTCGGCCGAGGCGCGACCAAGGTCGTCAAGGCGAACGAGACCCTCACCTTCGAGGCGCGTGAGGCTGAGACGCTCGCCATCGTCGGCGAATCCGGCTGCGGCAAGTCCACGCTCGCCAAGGTGCTGATGGGCCTTGAGACGGCGACGGGCGGGCAGGTGAAGCTCGCCAATCAGGAGATCGGCGGGATCGAGATCGAGAAGCGGGAGACGAAGACGGTCGCCTCAATCCAGATGGTTTTCCAGAACCCGTTCGACACGCTGAACCCTTCTCACAGCATCGGCTCGCAGATCATGCGCGTGCTGGAGAAGTTCAAGGTCGGCAAGAACCAGGCCGAGCGGGAGGCGCGGATGCTGGAGCTTCTCGACCTCGTGAAGCTCCCCCGCGCCTTCGCCAAACGCATGCCCCGGCAGCTTTCCGGCGGCCAGAAACAGCGTATCGGCATCGCCCGCGCCTTCGCCGGCGACGCGAAGGTGGTGGTGGCGGACGAGCCCGTCTCCGCGCTTGACGTCTCCGTGCAGGCGGCGGTGACGGACCTCCTCATGGAGATCCAGCGCGAGCGACGGACCACGATGCTCTTCATCAGCCATGACCTTTCCATCGTCCGCTATCTCGCGGACAGGGTGATGGTCATGTATCTCGGCCATGTGGTGGAGATCGGCTCGACGGAGCAGGTCTTCTCCCCCCCCTATCACCCCTATACCGAGGCGCTGCTCTCCGCCGTCCCGATTGCGGATACACGGGTGAAAAAGAAACATGTTGTGCTGGAGGGCGACATCCCTTCGGCGATGAATCCACCGCCGGGCTGCCCGTTCCAGAGCCGCTGCCCGCGCAAGTCCTCCGTCCCCGGAGGACTTTGTGAGCGCGAGGTGCCGCCCATGGTCCGCCTCGCGGAGGGTCACCAGATCAAGTGCCACCTCCCCGCATCCGTGCTTGACGGCATGGAGCCGGTGATCGAACTCGTCGGCGCGTAAAGGAGTTCTTGGCCAGGGCGCGCGCGCCCCGGCTATCCGGTCAGGCGCGGGGCGCCACGACCATGATCATCTGGCGGCCTTCGACCTTCGGCATCGACTCGACCTTTGCGACAGACTCGATATCCCCGGCGATCCGCTCCAGGAGCGCACGGCCCAACTCCATATGCGCCATCTCGCGCCCCCGGAACCGCAAGGTGACCTTAACCTTGTCGCCATCCTCAAGGAAGCGGCCGACGTTCTTCATCTTCACGTCATAGTCATGCGTGTCGATGTTGGGCCGGAACTTCACTTCCTTGATCTCGATTACCTTCTGCTTCTTCCGGGCCTCGGCCGCCTTCTTCTGGCTCTCGTACTTGAATTTGCCGACGTCCATGATCTTGCAGACGGGCGGCACGGCGTTCGGAGAAATCTCGACGAGATCGAGCCCGACCTCTTCCGCCATCGCAATGGCATGGGCGGGGGTCACGACGCCATGATTGTCGCCGTTCTCGTCAATGAGCCTGATTTCGGGGACGCGGATCATGTGATTGATACGCGGTCCGGTCTCCCGGGTCGGCGGGGCGTTGTGCGGTCTGCGGGCTATGGTTCGGTTCCTTCACCGTTTCAACGATATCGGCGCGACCCGCATGACGAGCCGCGCATATGCCATAAAGATAACGCGGCGACGGTCAAGCGCAATGATTGCGCTGCAAGCCGCCAAGCTACGCTGGCGCGCTCCAAATGCGCGAAGCACGGAGCGGAGAGCCCGTAACGCGCTCAAGCAGCGCAAAGGGCGGAAGCGCAGTTGAGAGAATGGCGCACCCGAAGGGATTCGAACCCCTGGCCTCTGCCTTCGGAGGGCAGCGCTCTATCCAGCTGAGCTACGGGTGCCGCTTCTCGACCCTATAGGCGGCTTCGCCCGCCTCCGCAATGCCTTCGCGCCGATCCTATTGCACGGTCGGTTGCGGCGGGCGGGGGCGGGGCGGAAGGGGAGCGGCGGCGGCCTCAGGCGCCGGCGGCTCCGGCGCCTTCGCTTCGGGGCGAACGGGCGCGGCCTGAGGCGCGGCTGCCGGCTTCGGTTTCGGCGCCGGTTCCGGCTCGGGCTCCGGCTCCGCAGTGACGATCGGCAGGAGCGCCGCGGTCTCAGCCCCGGCGCCTTCGCCCTCGCCCTCGCGCCATGCGAGCGTGTCGAAGGCCTCGCAACGATGGCAGACGGGCGCCCATTCTCCATGCCGCGCGCCGCAGGCGTCGCAGGTCCATTGCGGGGCGCGGGGCGCGGCGACGGCGCGGGCGAGCCAGCCGCGCACCACCGCCTCGCCGCCCCCGTCCGCCCGCTCGATCGCCGCCA
>JAUIDE010000045.1 GCA_030429105.1 Alphaproteobacteria bacterium | reverse complement strand
CCGAGAGCCGGGCTTCGCGCGAAGGGGGCGTCGTAAGGGTTGGCCGTAAACATCTCGCCATCGAGATCGGCGACGTGCTTTCATTCCCGGATCGTGCGAATGGCGCACGGTATCGCGTGGACGCTCTCGAAGAGGACGTGACCCGAAGCCTGACGCTGTCTCGCATCGCGGACTTCAGCCCTTCGCCGCTCCGCACCGACATACCAGCCGCACCGGTGGAGAGACCCGTTCCGGCGCTTCCGATTGAAGGCCTGTTCCTCGACTTGCCTTTAGTTGGCGATGACGGCGCCTCACCGATCGTCGCGGCGTATGCGTATCCATGGACCGGGGCCGCCGCAGTTTACGCTGCGGACGGAGATGACGAGTACCGTCTCGAAACCACCATACCGCGCCCATCCGTCGTCGGGCTTCTTGCCGACGATCTCCCATCAAGCCGACCTCACATCTGGTCGTGCGGATCTGGAGCGATAGTGCGTCTCCATGGCGGTTCGCTCAGTTCGCGATCGGTCGCAGCAGTCCTGAACGGCGCGAACCGGGCCGCGGTGATGTCGCCCTCGGGTGAATGGGAGGTGCTTCAATTCCTTGAGGCCGAGTTTGTCGGGCCAGAACTCTGGCGGCTGACCGGGCTGCTCCGCGGGCAGGCCGGAACCGAGCCCTTCATTGGAGATCCGACTCCGGCTGGCTCGACCTTCGTGCTCCTCGATGGGAGCCAGGCTGAAATCGCCGCAAGTCCCGCTCTTCGCGATGCTCCCCGATCATTGAGACTTGGCCCGGCGAGGAAGCCGTACGGTCATGACAGCTACTCGACGATGCAGATCGTCGATCGCGGCGTTCGGCTCCGACCTTATGCGCCCGCGCATCTACGGGTCGAGCGGGACCTTGGGTCTGGTGATGTTCACATTTCCTGGATCAGAAGAACACGTATTGACGGGGATGGTTGGTCTGACATCGAGCCCCCGCTCAGTGAGGCGCGGGAGGCGTACCGTGTCCGCATAGGCTCTTTCGTCGATCTGGAGACCTTCGCGCCGCGTCACGTTTGGTCGGTTTCTTCTCAGGTCGCGGCGGGTGCGGCCGGTCCGGTCGAGATCTCGGTCTCTCAGCTGTCTGATCAGTTTGGCGAAGGCCCTTCTGCAAAGGTCACCCACCATGTATGACACCTCGAAAATGCGCCTGCCGCTTCTTTCTGCTGCGCAGGCGCAGAAGCACGTGACGGTCAACGAAGCATTGGCGCGTCTCGATGCGATCACCGCGGCTCATCTGGAGAGTACGGAACACTCCGCTCCGCCGCCAACTCCCGAGGAGGGTGACGCTTATGCTGTAAGCGCGCCGGGCGATGCCGCGTGGTCGGGACGTGACGGGCAAGTCGCCTTCTTCATCAACGGAGGATGGGATTTCTTCTCTCCTCCAACAGGGTACGCCGCGTGGGTGGCGGATCGCGCTGAGCGCATGATCTTCGACGGCATGTCGTGGCGCCCGGCCCCGATTGGGCCCGTAGTCTTCGGATCAGGGACGATCGGCGCGCTCGCTACAGCAGACGAGCCGATACTTCCTGGTTTCGGGTTTCTGACGACGCTGACCATTCCGGACCGCGCGATTGTGCTCGGCGTCACTGCACGGGTGATGGACGACATGTCCGGTCCAGGGTTGACGGGCTGGCGGATCGGGGTCGACGACGCGGCGGACCGCTACGGCAACGGGATCGGTCTTGTCACCGGGTCCTCTCTCGTCGGAGTGACAAGCGCTCCGGTGTCATATTACGCGGCGACGCCGCTACGGATCGAGCCGCAAGGCGGCGGAGCGTTTGTCGGCGGAACCGTCCGCATTTCTGTTCACTATCTCGAACTCACGCCCCCATCATTCCCGTGACGTCCCACCAAGGAGATCCTGATGACCACCTGCTCAGACCTTGCCTTGTGCATCGCTTACTATGCGCCGCGTGTCTTCGACATCGCGTTCTTCATCATCGCCGCCGCCTCCGCAATTGCGGCGCTGACGCCGACGCCGGCTGACGACTCCTTTATTGCACGGGTCTACAAGATCATCGATATGCTCGCCCTGAATGTCGGCTATGCGAAGGATCGTGGAAAGATCGTCGGCGGTCGCTTCGTGCCGAAATAGGCTGGCTAACTCGAAGGCACCGCTCTTGCTGCGGCGCCTTCTTTCGGAGGGTGTAGGCGCCAAGATCGTTCTCTCGGGATAGAATATTTGTAGGTGAGCGCGGTTGAAACCGACATTTCGTATTACGATAGTGATCTGATGAGAGATACGGGAGGAAAGAACGATGATTGTCCAGAACACGGCCCGAGCCTCCGCCAAGTTCGATCCCGTCTGGAGCCGAATTCGACGAGAAGCTGAGGAGATTGTTTCGGCAGAACCGCTTATGGCCAGTCTCGTGCATGCTGTGGTCCTGCAGGCCAGAAGCCTCGAAGCAGCGATCAGTTATCGACTGGCGCAGAAACTTGCCACCGATGACATGCCGCAAATGCTGATAAGGCAGATCTGCAACGAGGCGGAGACCTCCGATCCCGAGATCGGCGTTGCAATTCGCGCTGATATCGCGGCGGTCGAAGAGCGCGATCCCGCATGCCACCGGTATGTGCAGCCTCTGCTCTTCTTCAAAGGGTTCCTTGCGATCCAAACACATCGGATCGCTCACTGGCTATGGCGCCAGGGACGGAAAGACCTTGCATATTTCTTTCAGATGCGGAGTTCCGAGGTTTTTGGCGTAGACATTCATCCGGCGGCCCGGATCGGGCGTGGCGTTATGATCGATCATGCCCACTCGATCGTTATCGGCGAGACGGCGGTGGTAGGGGACGACGTCTCCATGCTGCATTCAGTAACGCTTGGCGGCACAGGAAAGGCGGAAGAAGACCGTCATCCGAAGATCGGAAACGGGGTTCTTATCGGCGCAGGCGCGTCGGTGCTCGGAAACATCCGGATCGGCGATTGCAGCCGAATCGCAGCAGGTTCCGTCGTCCTCAAGGATGTGCCGCCATGCAAGACAGTGGCGGGCGTTCCCGCGCGCATCGTAGGCGAGGCTGGCTGTGCGAGGCCCGCAGCCTCGATGGATCAGATGGTAGCGGACATCGTTCCTTCGAGTTGAACTCGATCTAGGCCAACATCGACATCGGTTCCTCCAGATAAGCCTTGATCGCCTGGAGGAACGATGCGCCAAGCGCTCCGTCGATCACCCGGTGATCCACAGAAAGCGTAACCGACATCACCGTAGCGATCGCCACCATTTCTTCCTTCACCACCGGCTTTCGAACGCCGGCCCCGACGGCAAGTATCGCTCCGTGCGGCGGATTGATAACGGCATCGAAGTTTTCGATGCCCATCATTCCGAGGTTGGAGATCGCGAAGCTGCCGCCTTGATAGTCGGCAGGGGATAGTTTTCGCGCCTTCGCCTTGGCGGCGAGATCTTTCATCTCCCGTGAGATGGCGCTCATGCTTTTGCTCTCGGCGTCCCGTATGACCGGGGTGATCAGCCCACCGTCTATCGCCACTGCGACGGCGACATCGGACGCCTTGAAGCGGAGCATACGGTCGCCGGCCCAAGCTGCATTGCAGTCCGGCACATCCTGCAACGCCAGCGCGCATGCCTTGATCACGAAGTCGTTGACCGAAAGCTTAACGCCTTTCGTCTCGAGCCCCTTGTTGAGCTCGCCACGAAAAGCGAGAAGCGCATCCAACTCGATGTCCCGGCGGAGATAGAAGTGAGGGATCGTCTGTTTGGCTTCGGTCAGACGCGCGGCGATGGTCCTCCGCATCCCGTCGAGCGCAACTTCCTCAAAGACCCTGCCCCCGTAAAGCTTCTTCACCTGCTCGGCGGATGCGCTCTGAACTGGCGCAGGCGGGACCTTTGGAGAATCGGCCCTTGCAGCCTCTTGCGTCGGAACGTCGGTCGACGCGCGCTTCGCCGCTTCGACATCCGCCTTGACGATCCGGCCATGGGGTCCGGTTCCCTTTACCGCGGCAAGGTCAAGCCCCTTTTCCCGTGCGATGCGGCGCGCTAGTGGAGAGGCGAATACCCTTTCCGCGCCTGCCGACGCATGTTGCGGCGCCGCGCCCCCAGAACTCTCTGCTCTTGTGGGCTCGGAGATCGCCGGCGCCGCTCCTCTCGTCATTTCGGCCTTCGGAGCGCCTCCATCCGTCGCAAGCGAAGCCGCATCCTCGCCCTTCTCAAGAAGAATGGCGATGACGGCATTCACCTTGACGCCTTCAGTCCCTTCGGCGACGACTATCTTTCCGACAACGCCCTCGTCGACCGCCTCGACTTCCATCGTCGCCTTGTCGGTCTCGATCTCCGCAATCACGTCTCCGGATGAGACTGTGTCGCCTTCCTTGACATGCCATTTCGCGAGATTGCCTTCCTCCATCGTGGGGGAAAGCGCAGGCATCGTGACGTTGATCGGCATGATCCGCTCCCTCAGCGATAGGCGACTGACTTGCACGCGGCGACCACTTCTTCGGTTGTCACCAGCGCCAGTTTCTCGAGATTTGCGGCATAAGGCATCGGAACATCCTTGCCGGTCAGGTTGATGACGGGCGCATCGAGCCAGTCGAACGCCTCCTGCATCAACACTGCGGAGATGTGGTTTCCGATCGAGCAAACCGGCCAGCCCTCCTCGACGGTTACGCAGCGATTGGTCTTCTTCACGGAAGCGACGACGCTGGCCGTGTCTATGGGGCGGATCGTGCGCAAGTCGATCACCTCGGCGGAAATCCCCTCGCTCTCAAGCGCCTCCGCCGCGGCCAGCGCATAAGTCATGCCGATACCGAAGGAGACGATGGTGACATCTTCCCCCTCCCGCCAGATCCGCGCCTTTCCGATCGGCACCGTCCAGTCCTCGAGGTCTGGAACCTCGAAACTGCGGCCATAAAGAATCTCGTTCTCGAGAACGATAACGGGGTTCGGGTCGCGTATGGCGGATTTCAGTAGCCCCTTGGCGTCCGATGCGGAATAGGGCTGCACCACTTTAAGCCCCGGAATCTGCGCATACCAGGCTGCATAGTCCTGGCTGTGCTGTGCCGCGACCCGCGCCGCCGCTCCGTTCGGGCCGCGGAAGACGATCGGGCAGCCCATCAAACCACCGGACATATAGAGCGTCTTCGCCGCCGAGTTGATGATCTGATCGATCGCCTGCATCGCGAAGTTGAAGGTCATGAATTCGACGATTGGGTTCAGCCCGGCGAAAGCTGCGCCCACGGCGAGGCCGGCGAAGCCATGCTCCGTAATCGGGGTATCTATCACCCGTTTCGGCCCGAACTCGTCAAGCAGGCCCTGGCTGATCTTGTAGGCGCCCTGATATTCGGCGACTTCCTCGCCCATCAGGAAGACCGCTTCGTTCCGGCGCATCTCTTCGGCCATCGCATCGCGCAATGCCTCGCGCACCGTCTGGGTCTTCATTCGGGTTCCGGCGGGCCATTCCGGCTCAGCCTTCACAGCCGCTTTCGGCTCAGTGCGGGCCGGCTGTTGGGTGGGCGGCGCCGCAGCGGGGGCTGAAGCCGGCGTCTTTGGAGCCGCGATCTTCGAATCTCCCGCGGAAAGGGACGATCCATCCTCGCCGTCTTCAAGCAGGATCGCGATCACGGCGTTGACCTTAACGCCTTCAGTTCCCTCGGGAACCACGATCTTGCCGACCTTCCCCTCGTCGACAGCCTCCACTTCCATCGTCGCCTTGTCGGTTTCGATCTCGGCGATCACATCGCCGGATTTCACCTCGTCGCCTTCCTTCACATGCCACTTGGAGAGGTTTCCCTCCTCCATCGTCGGCGAGAGGGCGGGCATCTTGATCTCGATCGTCATTGCGCGCCCCCCTCAGGCGTAGATATCGGTCCAGAGCTCTTTCGGATCCGGTTCGGGACTTTCTTGTGCGAACTTCGCCGACTCGTTGACGATGGCCTTTATCTCCTTGTCCACCGCCTTGAGGTCATCCTCCGTAGTCTCGCCGCCCATCAGCAGTAGATCGCGGACATGGTCGATAGGGTCCCGCTCGTCCCGCATCTTCTGAACTTCCTCGCGGGTCCGGTACTTCGCCGGGTCCGACATGGAATGCCCGCGATAGCGATAGGTGTTCATCTCGAGGATATACGGGCCGTTCCCGGCCCGGCAGTGGCCGACGGCCTTCTCGGTCGCGGCCTTGACCGCGAGAACATCCATCCCGTCCACAGCCTCGCCCGCAATGCCGAAGGCTTCGCCACGGGTATAAAGCGCCGGCGTGGAGGAGGCGCGTTTCAGGCTCGTGCCCATCGCATACTGGTTGTTCTCGATTACGAAGATCGCCGGGAGCTTCCATAGGCTGGCCATGTTCATGGCCTCGTATATCTGGCCCTGGTTCGCCGCGCCGTCGCCGAAATAGGCGAAGCTCACATTGTCGTTGCCGCGATACCAGTTGGCGAAGGCGAGGCCGACCCCGATCGGCACCTGCGCGCCGACGATCCCGTGTCCGCCATAGAAGTTTTTCTCCTTGGAGAACATGTGCATCGAGCCGCCCTTGCCGCGGGAATAACCGCCTTCGCGACCGGTCAGCTCCGCCATCACGCCCTTCGGGTCCATGCCGCAGGCCAGCATGTGGCCGTGGTCGCGATAGGAGGTGACCCGTTGATCCCCTTCCTTGGCGCAGGCCTCGATGCCGACGACGACCGCTTCCTGCCCGATGTAGAGATGGCAGAAGCCGCCGATCGCGCCCATGCCGTAGAGTTGCCCGGCCTTCTCCTCGAAACGGCGGATCAGCAGCATCTCACGATAGAATTTCAGAAGCTCCTCTTTCGAGGCGTTCGGTTTCGTCCGCTTGCGCGTGGCGGCCATGCGGGTTTCCCTCCCCTTTGAACCTCGGGGCCGCGAAGCCCCTGGCGCGGGCTTCCCCGCGTCCCTTGAGCGCGACCTTAGCGCGCAATCGCCCTGCTTCGTAAGGGAGAAAAATTGGAGGGAAGGCGGCGGAGCGGTTCAGGGACGGTTTTTCGTTTGGTCCGGAGCGAAGAAGTTCAACGTATGACGATCTCGTCGGGGCGCGCCCGACCCAAAATTACACGCGCCCGCTCGTCGAGCAGATCAAGGTCGATGGTCTCGCCGCCAAGCCGCCCGGTTAGGACTTCGAGTTCAATGCGTTCCTGCTGGAGCGCATCGAGTTCCGCCGCCAGTCGCCTTGTCTCTTCCGAAGCGGTGAAGCCGACGCGCAGGCCGAGCCCGCCCTGCACGCCGCGATGCGCGAAATAAAGAGAGGCTGCTGCGACAAGGGCCAGAATGGTCATGTCGACAGCGCGCGGCCTGAGTCCGCCTCGTTTCATAAGCTCTTCGCCTCGTTCTAGCGCTCTCCGGCGCGTTTGTGCGGAGCATGCCCCAGTTTTCCGACAAAGAAAAGAATGCCGGCTCCGGTCAGCGCCGGAGAGCCGCCCGGAGCGGAACGATGGCGAGGAGAGAGAAGAAGAAGGCGGCAAGGAACGGCGCGCCCGGAAAGAAGACTGGCGCGTCCGCCGCCGTGAAGGTGAAAAAGATCTGGCTCATCATCACGGGCGTGAGGACGAAAGCGAGTGAAGAAAGTGAAGAGATCGCGCCCTGCAACTCTCCCTGTTCCGATTCCGGCGTGCGGTTGGTCAGCATCGTTTGAAGCGCGGGGCTGAAGACGGCGGCCAGGGCGGCGAAGGGCATCGCCGCGTAGGCCATCCATCCCGCCGTTGCAAAGGCGAGGCAGAGAAACGCAGCGGCGTCGAGCAGCAAGGCGAAGATGGCCGTGCGCTCCGGGCCAATCCACGGGACGATACGGCCGATCAGGAATCCCTGGACGATGACGAACCCGATCCCTATCGCCGCTAGCGAGGCCCCGATCTCCCCGGCCGACCATCCGAAGCGAGCGACGGCATAGTAGCTCCAGATCGTCGGATAGACGAAATGCGCGATGTTGTAGACAAGGAGCGCAATCAGCAGCCACGCCGTCGCCGGTCGCCTCGCCATCACTATCGCGACGCCGAGGGCATTGCCGCGCAACAGACGGAAGGGCCTGCGCCGCGCCTTCGGGAGCGACTCGGGAAGAAAGACCAAGCCAAAGCCAAGCGCCCCGAAAGAGAGCGCCGCCGCCGCCCAGAACGGCGCCCGGGCGCCCATCTCGCCAAGCAGGCCGCCAAGGGCGGGGCCGATTACGAACCCAAGGCCGAAGGCCGCCCCGGTCAGGCCGAAGGCCTGAGCGCGCTTCTCCGGCGGCGTCACGTCGGCGATGAAGGCGTTGGCGGTCGAGAAAGTCGCCGCCGCCGCGCCCGCCATGATCCGCGCCGCGAAGAGCAGCGTGAGGCTTTGCGCCGTCGCCATCGCCAGGTAGTCAATCCCCATGACGAGCAGCGAGAGAATGAGCACCGGCTTCCGGCCGTAGGCGTCGGAGAGGTTGCCGAGCGTCGGGCTCATCACAAGCTGCATGAGCGCATAGCTCATGCTGAGCCAGCCGCCCCAGGCAGCGGCCTCCGCAATCCCGCCGCCGCCGAGCTCCTCCATCAGAGCCGGCATGACCGGCATGATCAAGCCGATGCCCATCGAGTTGAGCATCACCGTCACGAAGATGAAGGGCAGGGCGCCCCGGCCCGCCCGCATCTCGCGTCAGCCGCGTAGAAGGCGCGCGCCGGCGTAGAGCGCCGAGTCGCCGAGCTCTTCCTCGATCCGGATGAGCTGGTTGTACTTCGCGATGCGGTCGGAACGCGAAAGCGAGCCCGTCTTGATCTGCCCGCAGCCCGTCGCGACCGCGAGATCGGCGATCGTCGCGTCCTCGGTCTCGCCCGAGCGGTGGGACATCACGGCGGTGTAGGCTGCGCGATGCGCCATCTCCACGGCCTCGAGCGTCTCGGTCAGAGTGCCGATCTGGTTCACCTTCACGAGAATGGAGTTGCCGACCCCCTGCGCGATCCCTTCGGAAAGCCGCGCCGGATTGGTGACGAAGAGATCGTCGCCGACGAGTTGGCACCGGTCGCCGAGCGTCTCAGTCAGATGCGCCCAGCCCTCCCAGTCGTCCTCCGCCAGCCCGTCCTCGATAGAGATGATCGGATAGGCGGCGATCAGGCCGGCGTAGTATTCCGTCATGCCCGCTGCGTCGAAAGTCTTGCCTTCGCCTTCGAGATGATACCGACCGTCCCGGTGGAACTCCGTCGAAGCCGCATCGAGCGCAAGGAAGATGTCCTCGCCGGGACGGTAGCCGGATTTCTCGATCGCGCGCATGATGAAGTCGAGCGCCTCGCGCGTGGAGGAAAGGTCCGGAGCGAACCCGCCCTCGTCGCCGACATTGGTGCCGAAACCCGCGGAAGACAGCTCGCTCTTAAGCGTGTGGAACACTTCCGAGCCGATCCGCACTGCGTCCCGGAGGGTCGGCGCGGAAACGGGCATGATCATGAATTCCTGGATATCGATCGGGTTGTCGGCATGGGCGCCGCCGTTGATGATGTTCATCATCGGCGTCGGCAACATGCGCGCGTTCACGCCGCCGACATAGCGATAGAGAGGAAGGCTGACGCTTTCCGCCGCCGCCTTGGCGGTCGCCAGCGAGACGCTGAGGATCGCGTTGGCGCCGAGGCGGCCCTTGTTCGGCGTGCCGTCCATCTCGATCATCGCGGCGTCGATCAGGCTCTGTCGCGTCGCATCCAGCCCGGCGAGCGCCTCGAATATCTCTCCGTTCACCGCTTCGACCGCCTTGGTGACGCCCTTGCCCTTGTAGCGTTCGCGGTGCCCGTCGCGCAGCTCCACCGCCTCGTGCGCGCCGGTCGATGCGCCGGAGGGAACGGCGGCCCGGCCCATGGACCCGTCTTCCAGCGTCACGTCAACCTCGACGGTCGGGTTGCCCCTGCTGTCGAGAATCTCGCGGGCTGTGATGTCGACGATGGCGCTCATGTCTCGCTCCCTCAGGCGGATTGCGCGCGAGCCATAGCCCGCGCGCGCGACGGGGACAAGAAAGCGCGGCGCCCCGCAGGAGCGCCGCGCCTTTCGCTCGAGGCCGGGTCTTCAGCCGTCGAAGTCGATCCGCTCCACGATCTTCAGCGCCGTCGGTCGCGCCTCTCCGATGGCGGTGAGCGGCGTTTCGTCCGGCGTGAAAGCGCCGAAGCCTTTCACGACATCGGAAGGCTCGACGCCCGGCTTCACCGGATACTCGCCCACGATCTCGGCATAGATCTTCTGCGCCTCGTCGGAGACCAGCCACTCCATCATGCGGATGGCGTTCTCCCTGTTCGGCGCCGCCTTGGTGAGCGCGACGCCCGAGACATTCATGTGCGTCCCGCCGTTCTCGAAGGCCGGGAACTCGATCCGCACCGACTCGGCCCAAGCCTTCTGCTCGTCGTCGTTGAGCATGGCCACCATGTAATAGGTGTTGCCGAGCGAGATGTCGCATTCGCCGGCCCAGATCGACTTGACCTGGCTTCGGTCGTTTCCTTCGGCCTTCTTTGCGAGATTGGCCTTGACGCCCTTCATCCAGGTCTCGGCCGTTTCCTCGCCATATTTCGCCACGACCGCCCCGAGCAGGCCGAGCGTGTAGGGGTGGGAGCCAGAGCGGGTGCAGATTCTGCCCTTCCACTTCGGATCGGCGAGATCCTCGTAGGTCGTCACCTCGCCCTCGGCTACCCGCTCCTTGGAGGCGTAGACGATCCGCCCGCGCGTCGTCAGTCCGTACCACTGGCCGTCCGCGTCCCGGAAAGCCGCGGGCACGTTCGCCGTCAACGTGTCTGTGACGATGCCCTGCGTGACGCCGGCGTTCACCGCCTCCAGCAGCCTCGAGATGTCGACCGTCAGGATCAGATCGGCCGGCGAGAGATCGCCCTCGGCCTGAAGCCGTTCCACCATGCCCTTCTCGAGGAAGACGGTGTTGACCGCGATGCCTGTTTCCTTGGTGAAGGCCTCCGTCAGCGGCGCGATCAGTTCGGGTTGCCGATAGGAATAGATGTTGACCTCGTCGGCAAGGGCGGGCGCGGCGATCGCGGCAAGGGCGAGCGGCGCGGCGAGACGTGCGAACATGGATGGGCTCCTCCTCGTTGTTCGCCACCAGAAATACCTGAGTGTTTTGCTTTTTCAATACCCGATTGCTTCACTCGGATTTTTTCTCGCGAGCCTTCTCCGCATTCCAAAGCGCGTCCATCTCCTCCAGCGTCGCCTCGCCCGGCGTGCGGCCGGCCGCCGCGAGCCCGGCCTCGACGGCGCGGAACCGGCGCTCGAACTTCGCGTTGACCCGACGCATCGCCGCCTCGGGATCGACCTTCAGCCAGCGGCCGAGATTGGCGACGACGAAGAGAAGATCACCGTATTCCTCCTCGATCCGTTCACTCGTCCCGCCGTCGGCGACTTCCGCGAGCTCCCGCGCTTCCTCCGCGATCTTGTCGATCACCCCGCCAACGTCCGGCCAGTCGAACCCGATGCGTGCGGCGCGGTCCTGCAGTTTAACGGCGCGGGTGAGGCCGGGCAGCGAAGCCGGAACGCCGTCCAGCGCGCTCTTTCGCGTCGCGCCCTTCGCGGCGCGCTCGGCCGCCTTGAAGCGCTCCCAGGAGCCGGCGACAAACGCCTCCCGGCTCCAGTCGCCGAAGACGTGTGGATGCCGCCGCACCATCTTCGAGACGATGGCGTCCACCACGTCGTCCCAGCCGAAGGCGCCGGCCTCCTCCGCCATCTGCGCGTGATAGGCGACCTGAAGCAGCAGGTCTCCGAGTTCATCTGCCAACTCGTCCATCGCCCCGCGCTCGATCGCGTCGGCGACCTCGAACGCCTCCTCGATCGTATAGGGCGCAATGGAGCGAAAATCCTGTTTTAGGTCCCAGGGGCAGCCGTTCTCGGCGTCCCGCAGCCTGCGCATCACCTCGCGGAGGCGGGAGACGCCTGCGCTACGGTCCGCGATGAGCGTATCGGATTCGGCGCGGGGCAGGGGCCGCGCCCGCCCTTCCGCCCCGCTCAGAACGGAATCTCGTCGTCTAGATCGGAGCCGAAGCTGCGGCCTCCGCCGCCGCCGTCTCCGCCGCGCTGGTCCTCCATCTGCGACCCGCCATAGCCGCCCCCGCCGCCGCCCCCTTCGCCCCGCCCGTCGAGCAGCGTCAGCTCGCCGCGATAGGGCCGAAGCACGACCTCGGTCGAATACCGGTCCTGGCCGGACTGGTCCTGCCACTTGCGCGTCTCGAGCTGCCCCTCGATGTAGACCTTGGAGCCCTTCCGCAGATACTGCTCCGCAATCTTCGCAAGCGGCTCGGAGAAGATGGCGACGGAATGCCATTCCGTCTTTTCCTTGCGTTCGCCCGAGGCCTTGTCGCGCCAAGTCTCCGATGTCGCGATGCGGAGGTTGCAGACCTTGCCGCCGTTCTGGAACGTCCGCACCTCCGGGTCGCGCCCGAGATTGCCGACGATGATGACCTTGTTGACGCTGCCCGCCATAAGCCTCTCCCTCTCCGATTCCGTCTCTTGGCGAAACCCTAGCGCGCGCCGGTCCGGCGCGCGAGGCGCCTGGGGGGCATAATCTTCGGCTTATGCGGGCCCTGCTAAGCCTGTGGCCACTCGCGCCGCCGCCGGCGCGCCGTCATCTCGGCCGCAGCCCGGCGATTTTCGCCGCGCCATCCGAAAGGAAACCCGACATGATGAAACTTGCACCCTGCGCCCTCGCCCTCACGCTCGTCGCGTCCCCCGTGATTGCGCAAGAGGTGGCGCCAGGCGACCAGATCGG
Organism: Alphaproteobacteria bacterium; assembly: GCA_030429105.1. Classification (GTDB taxonomy): domain Bacteria; phylum Pseudomonadota; class Alphaproteobacteria; order Rhodobacterales; family Rhodobacteraceae; genus Pikeienuella. Next base: position 20,021 of record JAUIDE010000045.1, on the reverse strand, counting down.
AACCGAGATCGGCGCGATCGCCTCGGCGCTGTCCGAACGCGGATACGAGGTCCGCAAGACCGAGCGCGAGGACGGGAAGGTCGAGGTCTACGCGGTGCGCGAAGGCCGCCGCTTCGAGATCTACGTCGATCCCGAGACCGGCGCCGTCACCCGCGTGAAGGAGAAGCACTGATGGAGCCGCAGGGCTTAGGCGGGCGCGAGAGCGCCCGCCGCATCGCCGAGGTCCTGACCTGGGACCCGCTGGTGCGCTTGACGCATTGGTCCGTAGCGCTCCTCGTCCTTCTCAACGGCGCCGTGCTGGAAGATGAGGGTCAGCCCCATGTCTGGGTCGGCTACGCCGTGCTGGGCCTTGTCGCCGCCCGGTTTCTCTGGGGTCTTGTAGGTCCGGTCCGCGCCCGCTTCGCGAGCTTCCCGCCGAGTCTCTCCGCCGCCCGGCTCCATGTGGACGAGGTTATGCACGGGCGGGAGCGGCGCCACGCCTCTCACAACCCCCTCGGCGCGCTCATGGCCTATAATCTCTGGGCCACGCTGCTGGCGATCTGCGCGACCGGGCTTATGATGGAAAGCGTCGCGTTCTTCGGCGTCGAATGGGTGGAGGAGGCGCATGAGGTGTTGTTCGGCTGGCTCATGATCTCCGTCGGTCTCCATGTCTCGGGCGTGATTCTCGAGAGTTTCCTGTCGGGGCGAAATCTCGTCCGCGCGATGGTCGGCTCCTTCCGTAGCGGTCGAGGGGGCGGCGCATGAGCAGGGCGCGGCCCGAGGCGCGGCGCGCGACTCTGCTCTCGGGCGTCGTGCTCCTGCAGGCGATCTGCTCGGCCTTCTTCCTTGCGGACGTGCTGGGGGACCTCGGGCGCGACCCGCTCTCGGGTGGGTCGCTGGCCCATAACCTGCTCGAACTCGGGGTTGTCTGCGCCCTTGTGGTCGGAACCGTGTTCGGCGCGCTGGAAGTGCGGCGGCTTCTGACCCGTCAGGCCCGGATAGAGGACAGCCTGCGCGCCGCCGGCGGCGCCTTCGGCGAACTGCTGGAGGAGCACTTTGATCGGTGGGCGCTCACAAGGGCGGAGCGGGACGTGGCCCTGATGACGATCAAGGGCCTCTCGACAGCCGAAATGGCCGCCGTCCGGGGCACGGCTGAAGGAACAGTCAAGGCGCAGGCCGCCGCGGTCTACGCCAAGGCTGGCGTCTCCGGCCGCTCGCAGCTCCTGAGCCTTTTCATCGAGGAATTGCTCTCCGAACCGCTCGTGGCGCGCTGAGCGCGTCACCGCACCGCGAAGAGCGCGAGAACGTTGGCCTGAAGCGGCAGGAAATTGTCGTCCGACGCGATGAGCAGCAGCGTCTCGTCCCCCTCGCGCCAGATCGAGATCGCCTCGATGTTGTCGATCCGGGTCTCCGCGCCGTATTGCAGGAGCGTCTCGACGCTCTCTGGCTCGGCCCCGCCCCCGAACGCGAAGCGCCGGAGCCGGAAGCGGAACCCGCCGACGATGGAGAACGCCCGCTCCGTGACGTAGAGCCGCCCGTCCGGCCCGAAATCCGCGCCGGTCGGCAGATAGGGCCCGTCCAGGGGCAGCGACTTGCGCGCCCAGCCTTCCCGCCCGCCGACCCAGATCGGCGCCTCGGCTCCACCATGCTCGGCGATCGCCCAGAGCGCGCCGTCGCCGTCCATCGCCAGCGCCTCGATCCCGTTGTTGCGGGCGAATCCGCTCCATTCTTCCGCAAGGAAGAAGGGTTCGGACCCGCCGCCCGGCTCTTCATAGGGCTGGATCCGGTGCCATCCCTCGAAGGAGACGAAATAGCGCCCCGTGCGGGGATCGCGCGCGAGCCCCTCCGCGTCCCCGGCTTCACCCGGCAGCGGCCGGCCATGGCGATAGAGTATCGGAGCCGTCGCCGCGCCTTCGACGCCGATCAACCGCCTGTCCTCGACAACGAGCCTGAACCGCAGCCAGCGCCCACGGTCGCTCACCGCCGTCACGGCGCCGCCATGCTCTGCGACGATGCCGGAAATGCCGCCGAACTCCGGAAACGGCGGCGAAAGCGTCACGGCGCCACGGAACTCGAGCGCGTCGCTCGCCGGAGCCGGCAGGTCGAGCGGAATGGCGCGGACGGCCCGCTCCGCCGTGAAGCCCTCCGCATGGGCGGGCAACGCGAGCGCGGCGGCGAAAAGGAGAGCCCGGATCACTCCGCCTCCAGCACGACGGCGCATTCGGCGGGCAGATCCGCCAGCGTCAGCGGCGGCTTCGGCTTTGGCGCTGGGCCGGGCTTCGGGTTCAGCGCCTCGTCGGAGAACCACCACGCAAGCGTCTCGTCGCAGCCGTCTCCGGGCGGCGGCGGGGCCTGATCCTCGCAGGCCGTCGCGCCGGCGGGGCAGGCGAGGCGGACATGGAAATGGGCGTTGTGCCCCCACCACGGCCTCACCTTTCCGAGCCAAGCCCTGTCTTCGCCTGCATCGCGGCACATCCGGTCCTTGATCGCGGCATGAACAAAGATGCGCGCCACCACGCCGTCCTCCGCCGCCGCCCGGATCAGCGCCATATGCGCCGGCGTCCAGCGGTCGTTCACGGCGCGATGGTCTGTCGTGGTGACGATGAAGGAGGAGATCTCGCTTCGCTCGCGAAAGCTGAGCTCCCGCGCCATGCCCGGCCTCAGCCATATATCGGCGTCGAGCCCGATCTGGTGCGATGAATGGCCGGAGATCATAGGCCCGCCCCGCGGCTGGCTCAGGTCGCCGACGAAGATCCCCTCCCAGCCGAGCCTCCGCGCCGCCGCCCCCAGCCGCGCGACGAAGGCGACAAGGTCGGGATGCCCCCAGTTTCGGTTCCGCTCCAGCCTCATGGCCTGCCAGGAGGGGCCGGTCTCCGGCAGTTTCGCCGCTCCGGCGAGGCAGCCGCGCGCATGGGAGCCGAGCGGCTCGGGAGCGAGGGAGGCCGCCGGGCCCGGCTTTCCGCCGAAGAGAGTCTTCGCCGGCTCCGCCTGGGCGGAGCCCGCGCAAAGAACCGCCAAGATCAACGCCGCCGCGATCCGCATTCGCACCTCCCGTTCGGGCCGGACGCTATCCGAGCCGCCGCCGCCCCGCCAGCGCGAACGCCGCGTCACCCCTTCCCGCCGCGCGCCGCTTTGGCTAGCGTCCGGCGCAAAGAAACCTCCCGAGGAACCGACATGGCCCTGCCGTCCCTTCTCTCCGGCCTCCGCATCCCGGTCGTCGCCGCGCCGCTCTTCATCATCTCCAATCCGAAGTCGGTGATTGCGCAGTGCAAGGCGGGAATCGTCGGCTCGATGCCCGCGCTCAACGCCCGCCCGGCGGAGCAGCTCGAGGCGTGGCTGAAGGAGATCACGGAGGAGCTGGACCGGCACAACCAGGCCAACCCGGATAGTCCGGCGGCTCCCTACGCCGTCAACCAGATCGTGCATCGCTCGAACGACCGCCTGATGCACGACATCGAGATGTGCGTGAAGTATCGCGTACCCATCACCATCACCTCGCTCGGCGCGCGGCAGGAGGTGAACGACGCGATGCATTCCGTGGGCGGGATCACACTCCATGACGTCATCAACGACAAGTTCGCCCGGAAGGCGGTGGAAAAGGGCGCGGACGGGCTGATCGCCGTCGCCTGGGGCGCGGGCGGCCATGCCGGCACGCTCTCGCCCTTCGCGCTGATCTCCTCGATCCGGCAATGGTTCGACGGCCCGCTTCTCCTCTCGGGCTCGATCGCGACCGGCGGCGCCGTCCTCGCGGCGCAGGCGATGGGCGCCGACCTCGCCTATATCGGCTCCCCCTTCATCGCGACGGACGAGGCGCGCGCGGCGGAGGAGTACAAGCAGGCCGTGGTCGAGGCGACGGGGGAGGACATCGTCTATTCCAGTCTCTTCACTGGCGTCCACGGCAACTACCTCCGCAAGAGCATTGAGAATGCGGGCCTTGATCCGGACAATCTGCCCGAAGGCGACGTGACCAAGATGAACTTCGGCTCGGGCACCACGAAGGCGTGGAAGGACATCTGGGGCTGCGGTCAGGGCGTCGGCGTGATCGACCGAGTCCAGCCCGTTTCCGCGCTGGTGGACCACCTTGCCGCGGAATACGCCGCCGCGAAAGCCCGGCTCGCCGCATGAGCCGCTTCATTCCGGAACGTCTCGCCCAACTCGACGCGCACATGGCCGCGCGGGTCGAGCGCGGGGATTATGAACGCCTCGAATGGGCGGTGGGCGACAGTTCCGGATTGATCCATCAGGGAAGGACGACGCCCGCCCCCTCGATCTTTCGCATCTACTCGATGACGAAACCCATTGTTTCCGTCATCGTCCTGCAACTGCTTGAAGAGGGGCGTCTCCAGCTATTTCATCCGGTCTCCCGCTTCCTGCCGGAATACGAGAAGCTCGCCGTCTTCACGCCGGATGGCCCGCGCCGCGCGCAGGGGCGGATGACGATCCACCACCTCCTCACCCACACGGCCGGCCTTTCCTACGCCTTCATGTCGGACGCCTCGGCGCACATGCTGCACAAGGCCGGCGTCCACTCTGACGCGAAGGTCTCGCTGCGAGAAGAGGCCCGGAAGATCGCCGCGATCCCGCTCCAGTTCGAACCGGGAACCCGCTTCCTCTACTCTGTCGCGACGGACGTGCTCGCCGCCCTCGTCGAGGAGACGGAGGGCGCGCCGCTTCGGGACATCGTCGCCCGTCGCGTAACCGGCCCGCTCGGCATGGCGGACACCTCCTTTCGCCCCGGCGCCGCCGCGCTGCCGCGCATCCCGCCACTGAAGGGCGGCATGTCCTCGGGTCTGCTGTCGCCCGACGCGATGACGGAGAGCTACCCCCATGACGAGCCCGCTTTCGCCCGTGGCGGGCACGGGCTCTTCTCCACGCTGGCCGACTACGCGATCTTCGCCCGGGCGCTCCTGCGCGATGCGCGCGGCGAAGGGCGTCCGCGCCTCCTCTCCCGCGCGGTGCTGGAGCATGCGACGCGCAACCATGTCGCCCATTGCATGCCGATCCGGATCGAGCTTCCGCCGCAATCGATCAATCCCGGGCTCGCCGGGCAGGGCTTCGGCCTCGGTTTCGCCGTCAGCCAGCCCGGCGGCCCGCTCGTCAGCCGTCCCGGCGCCTTCGGCTGGTCCGGCGCGGCGGAGACCTGGTTTACTGTCGACCCCGCGACGGACATGTTCGCCGTCCTGATGGCTCAGAATTTCGACTGGCCGGGCGCAAGCTTCGATCTTCAGGCGATGGCCTACGCCGCGCTTTCGGGCTGAACCGGCTCCGCTTCGGGCTGCGTCCGCGCTGCGGGCAGCGGAACGGAGATGGCGGCCCCGCAGCCCTTCCCGCTCTTGATCCGGAGCGCCCCGCCATGGGCTTTCGCGATTTCCGCCGCAAGCGTAAGGCCGACGCCCGAGCCGTTCGCCGGATTGTCCACCCCGCCGACCCGACCGAACAATTCCAGCGCGACAGCGATCTCCTGCTCTGACATTCCTGGCCCGTCATCCTTGATCGTGAACCGCGCGCCGCCCTCCTCCGTCGCGCGGATGCGGACGGCGACCGATCCCCCCTCGGGCGCAAACTTCACGGCGTTGCCGACGAGATGGGAGAGCATCTTGCCGAGCCGGGCCCCGTCGGCGACGATCCGGCGCGGCGCGCCCGGCAGCCTGCGGCAGGTGAAGGAAAGCCCGCGCGCTTCCGCCACGTCGCGGTGTCCCGCGTCGATCTCGGCCAGAATCGTGTCGAGCTCGATCTCCCGTTCCTCGAGCCGCATCGCTCCCTGCTCGATCCCCGCTATGTCGAGCAGGTCCGTAACCAGTTCAAGCAGCCGCTTTCCGTTCTTGTGAATCTCCCCCGTGAACTGGCGGTAGGGATCGGGCATGGAGCCGAGCGCCTCCTGCCGCATCAGCTCAGAAAGCCCGAGCACGCCGTTGAGCGGCGTCCGAAGCTCATGGCTGACCCCGTAGAGGAAGCGGGACTTCGCCTCCGAGGCCGCCTCGACCTTGCTTAGAGCGGATTTCAGCGCCCGCCGCGCCTGACGTTCGCGGAGCGCGATGAGAGCGAGGGCGAGGATCAGCGAGGACTTCGCAAGAAGCGCAATGATCACCACCGTCAGGAACAGCGCGGCCTCGATGGTTAGGAAGGCAAGGCTCAGAAGCCTCAGGAAATAGCCCGCAAAGATCATCGCGAAGGGCAGGGTGACCAGCAGCGCGATCTCCCGCCCGCGCGGCCGGATCAGCCGCCATACCTCGCGCGACATCCAGAGCGTCAGCGCGCTGTTGACGAGGGACGATGTGGCGAGAAGCGGCCAGACGCTCTCCACAATCCCCGAAAAAACGGCCTGCGCGCCCACGCTCGCCGCGCCGATCAGGGCCAGCGCGCGCAGCGGCGCCCGTCGCTCCTCGGCCCGCAGCAGCGCTACGAAACCGAGGCAGATGCCCGCATAGGCGCCGGCGATCACGAGAAGCGTGGCTAGTTCGAACCCGATGTCGTCCCGAAGCAGCAGCGCGACGACGGCGACGAGATAGCTGCCGTTCGCCGTATTGAGCCAAGGGATGGCCGGGTCGGTTCGCGCCGTCCGGCGCATGGCGAGGCCGAGCAGCAGAACGATGACGAGCGAAGCGCCCGCGAAGATCACTACGGATTTCGGATCGATCATGGCCCGGCCGGCGACTCTCAGCGTCAAGCCATACGAAGATGTGCTCATCCGGGTTAAGAAATCGTCGTCGGTTTCCGTTTAGGGATGAGCGCGGGAGCGCATTGACTTCCCGGTTCCCGGCGGGGAATTTGCGCCCCCATCGAACCGACCACAGGAGCCGACAATGGCCGACGGCGCGCCGAACGTGACGATCACCCTCCCCGACGGAGCGGCGCGCACGTTCACGGCCGGCGTGACGGGCGCAGAGATCGCGGCCGCGATTTCCCCTTCGCTCGGGAAGGCCGCCCTTGCCTGCAAGATCGACGGCCGGCTGACCGATCTCTCCGAGCCCATCGCGGCGGATGCGGCCCTCTCCATCGTCACGATGAAGGACCGGGAGGAGGCGCTGGGCCTCATCCGGCACGATTGCGCCCATGTCATGGCCCGCGCCGTGCAGGAGCTTTGGCCGGATGTGAAGGTCACCATCGGCCCGGTGATCGAGAACGGTTGGTACTACGATTTCGACCGCGCGGAGCCCTTCTCTGACGAAGACTTCGCCGCCATTGAAAAACGGATGCGCCAGATCATCGCCGCGCGCGATCCGGTGCGCACCGAAGTCTGGGATCGGGCGCGCGCTGTCGCCCACTACAAGTCGACGAATGAGCCCTACAAGGTCGAGTTGATCGAGGCGATCCCGGGGGACGAGCCGATCCGCATGTACTGGCACGGCGACTGGCAGGACCTGTGTCGCGGCCCGCATCTCGCCCATACCGGCCAGGTCCCGGCGGACGCCTTCAAGCTGATGAAGGTCGCCGGCGCCTATTGGCGCGGCGACAGCCGCAACAAGATGCTCCAGAGAATCTACGGCATAGCCTTCGCTTCGAAGGCGGAGCTCGACCAGCATCTCACCATGCTCGAGGAGGCCGCGAAGCGGGATCACCGCAAGCTTGGCAAGGAGCTGGACCTTTTCCATCTCCAGGAAGAGGCGCCGGGCATGGTCTTCTGGCATCCGATGGGCTGGCGCCTCTACCGCGCGCTCGAAGACTACATGCGCCGCCGGCTCAACGCCTCCGGCTATCACGAGATCCGCACGCCGCAGGTGGTGGACCGGAAACTCTGGGAAGCCTCCGGCCACTGGGAAAACTACCGTGAGAACATGTTCATCACGGAAATCGACGAATCCACCGGCGCCGGCGAACACGCAAACGAAAAGCGCGTGAACGCGCTGAAGCCGATGAACTGCCCCTGCCACGTCCAGATCTACAACCAAGGCCTGAAGAGTTACCGCGATCTCCCTCTGCGGCTTGCAGAATTCGGCTCCTGTCACCGCTACGAATCCTCCGGCTCGATGCATGGCCTGATGCGCGTGCGCGGCTTCACACAGGATGACGCGCACATCTTCTGCACCGAGGACCAGATCGAGGGAGAGACGAAGTCCTTCATCGCCCTCCTCTCCTCGGTCTACGCCGATCTCGGCTTCGACGGGTTCGACATCAAGCTCTCCACCCGCCCCGAAACCCGCGCCGGCTCAGACGCGATCTGGGACAAGGCGGAGGCCGCGCTCGAAGCTGCGGTGAAAGCCGCCGGCGTCCCCTACCAGATCGACCCGGGCGAGGGTGCCTTCTACGGCCCGAAGCTCGACTTCAAGCTGACCGATGCGATCGGGCGGGAATGGCAATGCGGCACCTTCCAGGCCGATTTCGTCCTGCCGGAACGGCTTGGCGCAGAATACGTCACGCCGGAGGGGGAGAAGGCCCGCCCCGTCATGCTCCACCGCGCCATCCTCGGCTCCTTCGAGCGGTTCCTCGGCATCCTGATCGAGAACCATGCCGGCCGCATGCCTCTCTGGCTTGCACCCCGGCAGGCCGTGGTCGCCACGATCACCTCGGAGGCGGACGGCTACGCCGCCGAGGTCGCCGCCGCGCTCTCCGCCGCCGGGCTTCGGGCGGAGGCGGACCTGCGGAACGAGAAGATCAACTACAAGGTTCGCGAGTGGAGCGCGGCGAAAGTCCCCGCCATCCTCGCCGTCGGCGCGAAGGAGGTCGAGGCGCGGAGCGTGGCGATCCGCCGGCTCGGCTCCAACGGCCAGACGATCCTGCCGCTGGTCGAGGCCGTCGCCGCGCTCGCAGCCGAGGCGACGCCGCCGGATCTCGCACGGGCCTGAACCGGTGCGCCAGACCGGCCTCGGCGTCGTCGTCGTCACCTACCATTCAGGGGCGGAGGCGGTCGATTGCGCGGAAAGCGTCCTCGCCGCCGCCGCCGCCGCCGGTCTCGCTGTCCGCCTCGTCATGGTGGACAACGCCTCCGGCGACGACACGCTGGACCGCCTGCGCGCCTGGGCGTCAGGCGCGGCGCCCTATGCGCCGCCGCCCGACCTCCCCTTCGCCCCCGCGCCCTTGCCGAAGCCCATAGCCCTCGCGGAGGGAGGGCCGGACCTTGTGCCCGAAACGGTCGGCGAAGCCCCGGTCTCCTTGATCCGGAATCCCGTCAACGGAGGCTTCGCCGGCGGGGTGAACATCGGCCTCGCCCATCTCGCCCGCTTTCCGGAAATAGAGCATTTCTGGGTCTTGAACCCCGACGGTGTGATCCCGCCCTCCACTCTTCCCGCCCTCGCGGCGCGGCTGGAGGGGGCAGGGCGCTATGGCCTACTTGGGGGGCGCGTCGTCTATCTCGAACGGCCGGACGTGATCCAGATCGACGGCGGCACGGTGAACCGGAAGACGGGCGTCACCGGCAACGTCAATCTCGGCCAGTCCGCCAGCGCCTCGCCGCCGCCCGATCCGGCGGGCATGGATTTCGTCACCGGCGCCAGCATGGTGGCGAGCCGCGCTTTCTACGAGGCGGTCGGCCCGATGCGGGAGGATTACTTCCTCTATTACGAGGAGGTCGACTGGGCGATGCGCCGCGGCGACCTGCCGATCCTCTGGTGTGAGGGGTTCGTCGTCTATCACCGGGGTGGAACCGCGATCGGGTCGCCGACCACATCGAGGGTGGCCTCGCCCTTCTCGCTCTATTTCAAGCATCGCGCGCGGCTGCGGTTCATGCGCCGGTTCGGGCGGGGGCGTCTGATCGCCCATGCCTACACGCTCGCCTATGCGGCGCGGCTCCTCCTCGCGCGCCGCGCGCCCGTTCATGCCATGGCGACGCTGCGCGGCGGCCTCGGCCTCGCGCCGCCCGCCGCAGTGGCCGCCCGGCTCGGGCCGGAAGCGATGCGGATCGCGCTCGGAGAGGGGGCGGCCCCAGGCGGCCCGGCGCAGAAAAAGTCGCTCGGGCGACCGGCGCGTCTTCTGCGCCTCATCCTTTCCGCGCTCGACCCGCGCGCCTGGGCGCATCTCGTGAAGATCGTCAACTATTACAACTATTCCCATGTCGCGCCGCTCCGCGCCGTCCGCCGCGGCGCCGGCGTTTCGATCACGCCGGACGTCAACTTTTCGAACCCGGAGCGGATCGAGATCGGAGACGGGGTGAGCCTCGGCTCCCGCTGCATGATCTGGGCCGGCCCGGCCCATGGCCGCATCCGCATCGGGCGATACGCACTTTTCGGGCCGGAAGTGATCGTCACCGCCGCCGGCTACCGGTTCAATGACGGCGCGCCTGTCACGAAGCAGGCGATGGACGAGGCCGATGTCGAGATCGGGGAGGATGTCTGGCTCGGCGCCCGCGTCATCGTCCTCCCTGGCGCGCGGATCGGGGCGGGGTCCGTGATCGGAGCCGGCTCCGTCGTTCGCGGAGAGATTCCGCCCATGTCTGTCGCGGTCGGCTCCCCCGCCCGCGTCGTGGGGCGGCGGGAGATCGCGTCGCCGTAGCCCTGACGCCGGCGCAGGGCTGTTTTTTCCCGTATCCGCGCTATCCTCCCTCTCGACGCCGACAGATCGAGAGGCCGCCCATGCTCCGTCTCGCCGCCGCCTTCCTTTTCCTTTCCGCCATTCCGGCCTTCGCCTCGCAATGCCAGCAGATCGCGGGGGACGGCGAGGCCCGCATCTGGCGGGCCGCGCTCCAGCCGGGCGAGGTGCGCATCCGCTTCCTCGGCCACGCCGCCCTCCGGATCGAGACGGACGAGGGCCGAGCCGCCATCACCGACTATTTCGGCTACGCCGGTTCCGGCCCCACGCCGGATGCGGTGACGATGAACCATGCCCATTCCACCCACTGGACCCCGAACCCCGACCCCGCCATCGCCCATCCGCTGAAGGGCTGGGGCGAGGGGCTCGAGCCGGCGCAGCACTGGCTCCAGCTCGATAACCTCTTGATCCGCAACGTGACGACCGACATCCGCGCCGGCGGCGCGATGGAGAGGGACGGGAATTCGATTTTCATCTTCGAATACGAGGGGCTCTGCATCGGCCATCTCGGCCATCTGCATCACCTGCTCGACGAAGGGCACTACGCGGAAATCGGCAGGCTCGACGTGGTCATGGCGCCGGTGGACGGCGGCTACACCATGTCGATCCCGGACATGATCACCGTCCTCAAGCGGGTGAAGGCGCGCGTCGTCATCCCGATGCACATCTTCTCGGATTTCGCTTTGCAGAAATTCCTCGCCGGAATGGCTGACGAATTCGCGATCGTCGCGGAGCCGGCGGATGAACTCGTCCTCTCCGCGACCACCCTGCCTGACGTCCCGACGATCCGCGTCCTCCGCCCAGTTCGGTCTCACAGCATCTACGACTGAGCGGCGGCGCGACCCGTTCCATGCGCCCAGGGCTTCTGCACAGGGATGTGGAGCCGCGCGCGCATCCCGATCTCCAGGGATCCCGGCCGCTCCACGCGCGCGGTGACCCCTCGCCGGTCCAGAGCGACGGTCGGGAACGGCCGCCCGCGCCCAGGATGCTCCTTCTCGATCTCTTCGGCGACGAAGCGGCAGGGCCCGTTCGCCATGTCCACCGCGACGCTCGCGCCTGACTCGAAGATCAGACGGGAAGACGGAGGAATCGAAGAGAAGTCCGGTATTCCGGAGAAGATCACATTGGCGCCGGTCCATTCCGGCGCAATCCGCGGAATTCCCATTTCCGCCGCCACGGCGGCGAGCTCCTCCTCGGATAGCAGCGAAAGCTGACGCGCATTGGCGATCTCGGTCCCCCGCTCGTATTGCAGCTTGACGCGGGAGCAGGAGGGCCGGGTCAGCCCGCCGTGGCATTCCTCCGGCGCCCCCGCGAAGCCGAGGTCGAGCCGATCTCGCGGCTCGGAACGGAGCGTGACCGCACGGTCGAGCACTACGCCCAGCCAGATGATCGTGGCGTAATGGTCGGTCGGCGTCAGCATCGGCATCCGGTCTCTCCTGCTTGCGGCGGCGCGCGCGGGCGATATTGTCGGCGGCCGGAGGAGAGAGCAATGAGCGACGCAGCGCCGAACGCCACCTTCGCGACCTTCGGCTGGCCCGGAAGCCGCGTGGCCGAGACCGACCATTGGGGCGTCATGCTGCGCCCCGCCCAGCCGACGCTCGGCGCTCTTGTCGTCGCTTTCAAGGGCGAGGCGACGGCATTCGGGGAGATCGGCGCGCCGGCCTTCGCCGAGTTCGGCAAGGTCGTCGCTGCGGCGGAGGTGATGCTGAAGTCCGCGGTGGGATACGAAAAGATCAACTGGCTCATGCTGATGATGGTCGATCCTCACGTCCATTTCCACGTCCTGCCGCGCTATCCGGGCGCTAAGGCGCTTGATGGGCTTGAGGTGACGGATACCGGCTGGCCTGGCCCTCCCGCGCTCGGCGCGGCCGTGGCGCCGGACGAGGGGCAGCGCGCCGCGCTCGTCGCGCGCCTTCGCGCCGCCTGGCCGCTCTGAGCATGGCGAAGCTCAAGGCGCTGATCCTCGCCGGCGATCGCGGCCCGGAGGACCCGGTTTCCCGCGCCGCCGGCGTCTCGACCAAGGCCTTCGCGGAGGTCGGCGGCAAGCCGATGATCGACCATGTCGTCGCCGCGCTCCGCGGCGTGGAGGAGATCGGCGAGATCGCCGTCTCGATAGCGACGGACGCCCCGCCGATCCCGCGCGAGGCCCGTCGGCTGGATTCCGGCCCGACCCCGGCGACAAGCGCCGCCGAAGGTCTCGCGGCGCTCGGCGCGCCGCTCCTCATCGCCACGGCCGACCATCCGCTCCTAACGCCTGCGATGATCTCGGATTTCCTGAAGGGAGCCCGCGCGTCCGGGGCCGACGCCGCCGCGGCGGCCAGCCTGAAGGCCGTGGTGGAGATGGCCGGCAACCCCGCGCGCCGGACCTGGCTCCGCTTTTCAGACGGTTGGTTGTCCGGCTGCAACCTCTTCTACATCGCCAACGAACGGGGCGCCGGCGCGATCGACTTCTGGCTGGATATCGAAGCGGACCGGAAAAGCCCGCTCCGAATGGCGGCGAAGATCGGCCTCACAGCTCCGGTCCTCTATCTCCTTGGCCGCCTCAGCCGGAAGAGCGCAGCGGCGCGGATCGGTCGGCTGGCCGGCTGCCGAACGGACATTGTGCTGCTGGACCATCCGAACGCCGCGCACGATGTGGACAAGCCCGCCGATCTTGAATTCGCTCGGAGCCGCCTCCGCCCGATGTGACGGGCGAGCGTCTTCGCCGTCGATCACGCGCGCAGATTGCTTGTCCTTTGGGTTGATGATCCGCTTCGGCGACTCTATCCTGCGGATATTCTTGTTTGCTGGAGGTGTCCGATGTCCGACCTTCTGGAGTTGCAGCGCGATTCCGCCGTCGACGGGAACATCTACTCTGTCCTGCGCGGCGGTCTTCCGAACGCCTTGTCTGACAATCCGTATCCCTTCCTTGTGAATGACGACGCCCTGAACGAGGAACTTTACGGTCGGCTCGCCGAGACATTCCCGCCGGACGATCTCTTCTTCGCGCACATGCCGGAGATCAGGAACAACCAGGCCGTCCGCATACCGGCGTCCGATGTGATCGGTTCGCCCCGCTTTTCGCCCGAATGGCGCGCCTTCTTCGAATGGCACACGTCCGAAGGCTTCTGGAGGGACATCCTTCGCGTCTTCGGCCCCTCGATCCGCGCCGAATTCCCGGAGCTTGAGGCGCGCCTCGGCCGCCCGATGGAGGAGTGGCGCGTCAAGCGGCGCTGGGAATCGGGTGAGGCGGAGGTTTCGCTCGACCTCCTCTTCGTCATCAACACGCCTGTGACGAAGGAAAGCTCCGTCCGCCCCGCCCATGTCGACCGGAAAAACAAGATCTTCAGCGGCCTCTTCTACATGAAGCAGGCGGGGGACCCGACTCCGGGCGGCGACCTCTCGCTCTACCGCTTCAAGCCGGGGCGCGAGGGCTTCGGCGGCCACTACGCCGAGCTCTCTGACGTCGACGCGGTGGTGACCGTGCCCTACGGTGCCAACCGCTTCGTCGCCTTCGTGAATTCGGGCAGGGCGATCCACGGCGTCACCCCGCGTCCCGTGACGAGCTGGACGCGCCGATACATCAATTTCGTGGTCGAAACGCCGATGGACGCCTTCGGCCTGAAGCCGCTGCCGCTCCTTCGCCGCGTCGCCGCCGGGATCAGGCGCCGGAAGACGAAGTCAGCCGGGCTCGACCTCCGTCTCCCGCCGCCCGATTGACTCAGCCGAGGAGTGCTGCGAGCCGCGCCGCCGCCTCCGCCCGCTCCGCACCCATCCGCACCGCAGCGCCCTCGAGCCGCAGGAGCGCGCCCCGCCGCTCCGCCCAGCCGCGCGCGAGAAGCGCGGCGTGGAGCCCCGCGAGGTCCGGCGGCGGCGCAGCGAGCCCGCGCGCGCCCGCGCCCGAGAGCCAGCGGCGCCCGGGTCCGGTCGCGCGAACCGCGCTCATCCATCCCGGCTCCGGCGTCGGCAGGAGCGATACGGGCGCCCCCGTCGCTGCCGCATCGGCGAGGAGCGATACGCTGTCGCCCGAAACCAGAATTTCCCGCGCCTCCGAAAGCCATCGACGATACGGGTTCTCCCCCGCCTTCCGCCATTCATGGACTTCCGCCCCCGGCAGCAGCCGCCTCATCTTCGCCGCCGCCCCCGCCGGGCTCCGCGGCGAAGTTGCGAGAGAGAGTGGCGCGCCCGTTTCCTCCGCCAACTCCGCCGCGGCCTTCGCAAAGAGCCGCAGATACTCCGGCGTGATCCGGGAGGACCATGAGGGGCCGCCCAGCAGCGCCAGCATCCGCTTCGGCGTGGCGCGCGGCGTCTCCGCGGTCAGCGGAAGCGTGAGCGGCAGGACGTTGGGCGCGGCCGGCACGCCGTATTGCGGCGTCGCCAGCACCAGCGCGAACCAGTCGAGCGGCGCGCGCGGCCGCCCCAACCAGGCAAGGCGCGCCCCGCTCCGCTCCGCGATCCAGCGCGCCGCCGGCGCGTTGCGCCGCCCTGCGCCGATCACGAGCGAAGGCCAGGGCGGCCCGAACTCCGGTCTCTCCCGCAGCGACGCGAGCGAGCCGCCGAGCCACGCCGCCGGAGCCTCTTTCAGAAGATTGTGCGAAAGCGAGAACTCCCGCGTCTCGCCCCCCGCCATCGACCCTAGGGCGCGGACCTGCGCATTGTCCCCGGCGTTCCGGCCGAGCAGGAGCCAGACCGGCGCGCTCATCCCGCCCGCCGCGGTTTCAGCACGAGCGCGCGGTAGAGGATGAAGAGGCGATGCAGGAAGACGATCCCCTGCCGCAGCAGCAGCGCGAACCCCGCGCCGATCAGCCCGAACCAGCCCATGAAGGGCCAGAGCGCCGCGAGAAACAGCGCCGTCGAGATGATGGCGGACCAGAGCAACGCCTTTTCCTTGCGGATCGTGAGCATCACGGGCTCGATCGCGAAGCCGAGCGCCATGAGCGCCGCCGATAGCCCCACGACTGTCAGGAGCCCGGCCGCCGGCGCCGCCTCCGTCCCGAAGAGAACTGTGAGAAGAAGCTCCCCGGCCAGGAAAAGAACGAGGCAGAAGGCCGAGAGCCCGGCCCCCGCCAGCGCCAGCGTGCGCCACAGGAGGCGCGCGATGGCCTTCCTGTCCCCCCGCGCCTCCATCCATGCGAATTCGGGGAAGATGATCGGCCCGAGCAGGGAGGAGAGGCGGTTGAGCGACTCCGTCATCTGCCGCACCACGCCGAAGAGCCCCGCCGCCGTCGGCCCGAGCGCGCCGCCGACAGCGAGCACGGTGGCGTGGGTCAGGATAGTGTCCATCAGCGAGGTCGCGTTCAGCACGATCACGAAGCGCCAGATGCGCGGGAAGCCTTCTGACAGCGCGGCCCAGGAGCCGAGCATCCGCGGCGCCAGCCGCCGCCGCCGCAACTCCCCGGCCGCCGCGAGCATGAGCTGGAAGCCGGAAAGAAAGGAAGCGAGGATCCAGACGAGGATCAGGTGCTCCAGCCCCTCGCCGAGCCAGAGCACGAGCGCCGCGCCAATGAAGCGGATGAGCGCGTTATAGGCGTGCTGCCGCACCATCACGGCGAAGCGGTCGAAGAGGCGCAGCGCCCCCGTCGGCGTCGCCGCCGTGATGAAGGGGATCGTCAGCACGAACCAGGGGGCCAGCGCCACGGCCTCCGGCGGCCATTCGAGCCATCGCCCGACCAGCGGCGCGCAGAGCAGCCCGAGCCCGATGGAGGCGGCGAGCCCGATCAGGTCGAGCCGGATCGTGAAGCCGATCAGCCGTCGGAAATCCTCTTCGCGGCCGCTCGCCAGCGCCTCCGCGCCGAACTTCGTCACAGCCGCCCAGGACTGGAACTTGAGGAGCCCCGCGATCAGCCGGACATAGGCCTGAAGCAGGATCACGACGCCGAAAGCCTCGATCCCTACCGCCCGAACGGCGAGCGCGGCGGCGGCGAGATTCACGAGCCCGAACACCGCCCGCCCGCCGAGGATCATGCCCGCGTTGCGCTTCATGCGCCGCCAGACGCCGCCGCGGCCTGTGCCGCCGCTCTGCGGCGATTCGCGCTGGGGGTCCATCCGGCCTTCCTCAAGTCGCGGCTCTGGCCAGCCGCCGGGGCGTTGGTTATATGGGCGACAACGGGCCCCGCAAGGGCCGTCGCCCCCTCCGGAGGAGCGCAGATGACCGTGAACGCCGTCTTCATCCACACCAATGCGCAGCAGATGGTTGGCGCCATCGTCGCCCGCCACTCCCTGAGGCGCACGGCGGCCGACCCTGCGAGCTTCGATGTCCGCATCCTCAGCCGGGAGGATTTCCCGATATTCGAGAGTTTCGAGGGGCGGAAGTTCCTCCGCGCCGGGGGCTGGCGCGTCTGGCGGAACGACGATCTTCAGAGCTTCACCCCGCTCCGCTTCGCGCCGCCGGAGACGATGGGGTATCAGGGCCGCGCCGTGGTCATCGACCCGGACATCTTCGCCGTCGGCGACATCGGCGCGCTCCTCGGGCGCGACATGGGCGGCAAGGCCGTGCTTGCCCGCCCGCGCGGCGGGCATAACGGGCGGGCGGACTACATGGCCACCTCCGTCATGCTCATGGATTGTGCGAAGCTGACGCACTGGAACATGGCGGAGCAGTTCGAGGCGATGTTCCGCGGCGAACTCGACTATGAGGACTGGATCATCCTCGCCAACCAGCCCGCGGGCACGGTCGGCCCGCTCGAGGAGGTCTGGAACCATTTCGACCGGCTGACGCCGGAGACGCGGCTCCTCCACAACACCAAGCGTCGCACGCAACCGTGGAAGACGGGCCTTCCCATCGACTTCACGAACCGCGTGCCGCTGATCGGCAAATGGCTCCCGAACGCCGGCATCCGGCTCCCCGGCCGCTACAAGCCGCACCCCGACAAGCGGCAGGAGAACCTGTTCTTCGCCTGGCTTGCCGAGTGCCTCGACGCGGGAGAGATCACGGAGGCGGATATCCGGCGGGAGATGAAGGCGAACCATGTCCGCCACGACGCGCTTGAAAAGGTCCGCGCCGCGCCGTCGGTCGATGCCGTCCTCGCGTCCGTGTCGGGAACCGCAGCGGCCGCTTGAGCGCCGACCCCGGACGCGATCCGGGGTTGGCCTCAATTTTTGCGCTAATTCTGATTCCCTTTTGAATTCAGATACATAACTACCCTGCACACTGTGTGCGCGCAGGTCAGAACCTCACCTTCGCGCCCTTGCCGCCGAAGATCGCTGTGCTCTTCCCGAAGAGCCCCTTGGCGTCGCAGCCGATGCGCCATTCGATATCCGGATAGCCCGCGCCGGCGGCCGCCATCTCGTCCCGCCACCATGACGTGTTCATCGCCGCGGTATGGGCGTTCCGCCCGTCCGGCAGGGACTTGATCGCCGGAAAGCAGGCCGCGATCACGAAGACGAAACGCTGCGCCCGCGCGAACATCTCGTCCAGCACCCACGGCGCGTCGAAGGGCGCGAGATGCTCCACCACGTCGGTGGAGATCACGCCGCCGAACGTTCCTTCGCCAATCTCTGAGAAGGCCGGCACGCCTGGATCGAAGCACCGCACCCTGACGCCCGGCCAGAGCGCGATCGCCCGCCACGGTGAACTTTCCGGCTCGCCCGGAATCCGGTCGTAGCCTTCGGCCTTTCCTGCCCCGTAATCGAGGATCGTCTGCGCCCCCGTTTCCCCCAGCAGCGCCTTCACACCCTCGACATGATGCTTGAGCCGTCCTCCGGGGAAGAAATTCTCCTCATGCATCCGCTGATAGAGCCCGATCAGAACGCCGAACTCCCTTGTCGGCCGCGCCTTGCTGAAGAGCATGAACCGCGCCGCATCCGCCGCGGCCTCCGCCGCCCGCCAGGCGGCTGCGCGCGGCCCCTCGCCGGACGGGATCGCCGCGCCGCGCGGCGTCTCCCACGGAAAGGGCTGGGGCAGGGGCTCCGCCCCCTTCGCGGGGCTCCGGGTCAGGTCAAGCAACCCGTTCGGCGCGGCGTCGAACAAGGCCGCGGGATCGGTCTCGAAGAGGAAGGTCGCATCGCAATAGAGCGCCCGCGCGCCCTTCGATCTCCGCTCCGCCTCCCCTGCATAGCCATGCCACCCCGTGGCCCAACCGTCGCGCGCTACGCCCTTCAGGTTGGACATGAGATGAAACCGAACGCGCCGCCCCGCAGGCAGCGCCCGGAGCGCCGACCAGACGAGTACGCGCGTCGCCCGCAACATGGTCGGATGCGTGCCGACCCAGATTTCCACCGGGGCGCCGGTGTCCCCCGCTTCGATCACCTCGGGCTCCGCCGTCATCGCTTCGCCGAGCGGATCGACGCCGAATCCGAGCCGCAGCGCGACGCGCCCGAGGCGGCTTGCAACGCGGGGCTGGCCCATTTCCCTCTCCTTTGCAGGTTCGCTCCGCCCTAGCCGATCCCCCGGGGGCCGGCAAGCATGGACAAGCCGGCGCTTTCTGTGGGAAAGCCCGCCGAAACGAAACGAAGACAGGCGGGCTTTCTGTGACCAACGCCGTTCTCCTCAGCGCCGGGCAGGGCCGGCGCCTCGGCAAGCTGACCGAGGACAGGCCGAAATGCACCGTCGTCATCGGCGGCCGGAGCCTCGTCGAATGGCAGGTCCGCGCCCTTCTCGCCAACGGGATAGGGCGCATCAGCATCGTCACCGGCTTCCGCGCCCCGATGATCCGCGCAGCCCTGGAGGCCGCAGCCCTGCCCGTGGAGATCGAGTATCTCTACAACCCGTTCTACGCGGTGGCGGACAATATCGGCTCCTGCTGGATGGCGCGGGAGCGGATCGGGGAAGACACTGTCCTCATCAACGGAGACACGCTCTTTTCCCCCGCCATCCTCGCGCGCGTGCTTGAGCGCGCCTCGGCGCCGATCTCCGTCACCATCGACCGCAAGGGCGTCTACGACTCCGACGACATGAAGGTGCGGCTGTCGGGCGACCGCCTCTCCGACATCGGCAAGACCCTCGCCGCGCCGGTGGACGGCGAGTCCATCGGGATGCTCCGGTTCCGCGGGGAAGGCGGCGCGCTCTTCGCCGCCAAGCTGGAAAGCGTGCTGGCCGACCAGTCCGCCCTTTCGCTCTGGTATCTCTCGATCATTGACCGCATCGCCAAGACGGGCGCCGTCGGCTTCGTCGATATCGAGGGGCTCCCGTGGGCCGAGGTCGATTTCGCGCAGGATGTCGAGGCCGCCGCCGCCGCCGTCGCTCAGTTCGGGCTTTGATCCGCCAGCCAAGAGGTCAGCGGCCTTCGCCTCGCCGCCGCGAAGCCCTGGACAATCTGGACCCCGTGCACAACGAGCCCGACCGCGACCCACGCGGCCACCAGCACGAAGCCGACATCCGGCGCGCCGAGCAGCGTCGCGGCAGTCAGGATGACAAGGTTCGGGTTCCGCCGCGCCGTGATCTTGCGGAAGAAGCTGTCGAACGGGCGCCAGATATGCATCTCGATCCCGAACCGGGCGATGAAGAGCCCCTCCATCAGCCGCTGCGCGACATAGCCGAAAAGGATCACCCCGAGGGCGGGCCCGACGGCGCCGGGCGCTGCGCCTAGGCCGATCCCCCAGGCCCACCACCAGAAGGGCGGGTGGACGAGGTCGATGCCGTGGTCCAGCCCGTCCCCGATCTT
>JAUIDE010000163.1 GCA_030429105.1 Alphaproteobacteria bacterium | reverse complement strand
GACCGGTCGATCTCCGCCGCCTTGTCGAGGATGTGGCGGACGCTGTTTTCGAGGAGGGCGGCGCCGTCGCCTTCGAGAACCATGCGCCCGCGGGGTTGACGGCGCAGGCGGACCCGGAACATCTCTTCCGCATCCTCACCAACCTCGCGCGGAACGCGAGGCAGGCGATCGAGGGCGCGGGGCGGCCGGGCCGCGTCTCCGTCTTCGCCGTGGCGGAGGAAGAGGCGGCGACGCTCGTCATCGCGGATGACGGGCCGGGGCTGCCGGCGAAGGCGCTGGAAAACCTGTTCCAGCCCTTCCGCGGCGGCGCGCGGCGCGGCGGCGCGGGGCTCGGCCTCGCCATCGCGGCGGAGCTGGCGGCGATGAACCACGGGCGGCTGACGCTTGAAGAAACAGGCGAGGGCGGCGCGCGGTTCCGGCTCACGCTGCCGCTCGGCGGGGCCGGTCAGGCGCCGTAAAGCTCCCGCGCCTCGTCGGCGAGGCGGGCGACCGCCGGCTCGATCCGGCTCTCGAGCGTGGAGACGAACTCCTTCGGCCCGAGGCCTTCCGGCAGCGGCTCGAGGAACTCGACGACGGCGACGCCCGGCTTCTTCATCACGCCGGTACGCGGCCAGAAATGCCCCGTATTGAGCGCGACCGGAACGCAGGGCAGGCCGTAGGCGCGATAGAGGAGATGGGAGCCCGGCTTGTAGGGCGCGGCGGCGCCGGGCTTCACCCGCGTGCCCTGCGGAAAGATCACGAGCTGGCCCGCGAGGCCGCGCCGGCGCTCCACCTCCCGCATCATCTCGGCCACGCTCTCCCACCCGCGGCCGCGCGTCACAGGGCTCGCGCCGATGCGGAGCGCGTAGAAGCCGAGGATCGGCGCCCAGACGAGGCTCCGCTTCATCACGAACTTCGCCTGCGGCAGGGCGCGGATGAGGATGAGGATGTCGAGGAAGCTCTGGTGCTTCGCGGCGACGAGGACCTCGCCGGAGGGCGGCGTTCCCCGCACCTCACAGGTGAGCCCGCAAAGCCGCTCGAGGCCCCAGAAGACCAGCTTCAGGTAGATGCCGATCGCCCAGTAGGCCCCAGCGCGGGACCATGCCGCCGCGGGCGCGAAGAGGATCCCGAGCACGGCCATCAGCCCGTAGAGCCAGAGCGTGAAGAGGAGCGCGCGGAGCCAGCGCACGATCAGCCCCGCCGGAGGACGAGCCAGGCCGCCGCCCGCGTCGCGGCGAGGGCGGTGAGCCCGGCGACGAGCGCGGTGGAGAGGACGAGAAGCGGCGCGAGGACGATAAGATCTGCGCCCGCGGCGAGCCCGGTCTCCAGCCCCGTCTCCACCCCGATCTGCGGCAGGGTGAAGGGCAGCGCCGCCGCGGCGAGGGCGCCGGCGCCCGCCCCGAGCGCGGCGCGGAGCGCGAAGGGGCCGGCGAAGGCGCGGGAGATGAACGCATCCTCCGCCCCGATCATCCGCAACGTCCGCACCACCCCCGCGCCGGACCAGAGCGTGGCCGCGGCGGCGACGGCGACCATCGCGGCGAGCGCGGCGGCGGCGAGGGCGACGCCGGCGGCGGCGGCCTGACGCACCCGGTCCGCCGCGCGGATAAGCGGGCCGCGCCATTCGCCGTGATCGTCCCATTCCGCGCCGGGCGCAGCGGCGGAAAGCTGGCGCGAGACGTCCGCCACGTCCGGCCCGGCGCCCTCCAGCCGCACGTCGATGAGGCTCGGCAGCGGCAGGGCGGAAACGTCCGCCTCGGCGCCGAGCCAGGGCGCGAGGAGGGCGCGCTGCGCCGCCTCGTCGATCAGCCGCGCCTCCGCCACGCCGGGCGTGACGGCGAGGACGGAGAGCGCGGCCGTCACCGCCGCCTCGCGCGCGCCTTGCCCGTCCGCCTCCGGCGTCCAGACGCGGACGGTCGCGACGCGGGCGAGATCGGCCGACCAGCGGCCCGCGACCTCCCCCGCCGCGAGGCCGGCGATGGCGGCGGCGGCGGCGAGAAAGCCCATCGCCGCCGCGACCAGCGCGATCAGCCCGCCGATCGCCCCGCCGCCCGGCGCGATCGGAGGCCCACCCCGCCGGCCTGCGAAGAGCGCCCTCACAGCGGCGTCCCGGAGCGGGAGACGCGGCCCCCCTCCACCTTCAGCACGCGCGCGCGGGAGCCCTGGGCCGCGCGCATCAGGTTGAGGTCGTGCGTCGCGATCAGCACCGTCTTGCCGAGTTTGTTGAGTTCCACGAAGAGCGACATGATCCGCGCCGCGGCCTCCGCGTCCACATTGCCGGTCGGCTCGTCGGCGATGATGAGGTCGGGCGAGGCGGCGACGGCGCGGGCGAGCGCCGCGCGCTGCCGCTCCCCGGCCGAAAGCTGGGCTGGCCGCGCGTCAAGCCGCTTGCCGAGGCCGACCCAGGCGGCGAGCTCCTTCAGCTCCGGGCCGGGCTGGCGGCCGGCGACGCGGTGCGGCAGCTCGATGTTCTCCATCACGCTCATATGGTCGAGAAGGTCGCAATCCTGAAGCACGATTCCCATGCGCCGCCGCATCGCCGCCTCCTCCCGCCGCGGCACCTCCCGCGTGTCCCGCCCGAAGACGCGGACGGCGCCGGAATCGGGCCGGAGCGCGAGATAGATCAGCCGCAGCACGGTCGTCTTCCCCGCGCCGGAGCGGCCGGTGACGAAATGCAGCGAGCCGCTCTCCAGCGTCAGCGACACGTCGGCGAGGACGACCCGCCCATCATAGCCCACGCTCGCGGATTCGAACTCGATCACATCCACCTCTCGGCCCCGCCCCGCGACCTGAGCGGGACGGGCGGACCATCGCAAAGCGCGGCGAGGCTGACAACGCCGCGTTCGTCACTGAGGCCGATTGCGAGGTCTGGCAGGCGCTTCCGCACAAACCGCAGGCGCGGCCGCGCGGGGCTCGCATCAGATTGACCTGGGGCGGAAGGTGCGCAAGATGAGCTAGCAAGCGGACTGGCCTTTCCGCGTCGTCTCGCGGCGGTTGGGGCGATGACTGCGACATGGCGTAATGATCTGAGAGCAGTGACAAATGACTTCTTTCGACCAAGCGAAGTATTGGGTGCAGCGGCACGAGACCTATCGGGGCGATCCGAGATCAGTGGGCAACCTCGGAGCCTCACTGTAGGAAAATGCGCGCGGCGAAGCGGAATTCCTCAAGACCGTGTGTCAGGCTGCGGCGGTGCTGGAAGGGAGGACTGTGCTCGATCTCGGTTGCGGCTACGGGCGCATCGCCGGCGAATTTCTCGCTAGCGGCTATGAATATCATGGCCTTGACGTTTCCCCCGATGCAATCGCCGCCGCGCAAATACGCCACCCGGGAGCCGACTTCTCGGTTCAGGACCTGAACGCCTCGGAGCCGAAAGGCGTCTACGACATTGTTTGCGCGCTCTATATCCTCGTCCATTTCGTCAAGGATGCGGATTGGGCTCGTCTTTTGGAGATGTCGTCGCGCGCGCTCGGCGCGAATGGGGTTCTGGTGATAGCCGACGTGTTTCCCGAGGCGCGCAGCCAACCGGTTCAGCACGTTGTCTCCCGCACGCTTGTGGAATATTCTACTCTTGCAACTTCGCTGGGTCTTGCCTGGGACGAGGAAGTTCGGTGCCGGTTCACGGAAGCCTGCGGACCGGTGGATCCCTACGCCAGGCACTTTCGGTTTCTACGCAGGGTGTGAGATACGGGCGCCATGCGGCCGGCCTCTTGCTCGCGCTCACTCCGCGACATTCGTTTTGCCCGCATCGATCAGTCTATCGTGCGGCGGGCGGCCCATTGGCCCGCCATATCAAGCTGTATGATCTCGAATCCGGACTCGCGGCAAAAGTCTCGAACTGCGCGAAAGACGGTGTAGTGTCTCGCCTTTCGGTTGGCCCAGCAATCGTCCCCTAAAAGGATACCGTCCCGCTTCAACTTTGGGGCAAGCGCCGTCAGTTCGGCATAGGTCGGTTCATACTGGTGCGTGGAATCCAGATAGACCCAGTCGAGCGTCTCCGGTTCGAGGGTCGCAGCCCAGTCAAGCGCCTTGGCGACGACCACCTCGGCTTGGGGAAAGCGTTTCGTCCGATGGAGCGCGGCTTCGTATCCCGCCCTGGTCTCCAACGTCCCGTTGGCGGAATATTCTCCCCAGTTCGGGAAACGTTCGCCAAATGCGACCCACCACGGATCGATCGCGAAGAACTTCTTCGGCTTTGTTATCTGCAATAGAAACTCCGAAAAGGCGCCGGCGAACACGCCCACCTCGGCCCCGACGCCCCAACGAGGAACGAAGTTGAGGATCGAGCGCCGACGGTGAAAGCGATGGTCCATCGGTTCGTCGACAATCTTCAGGATCGGATACTTCTCGTAGACTGGAGCCATGTCGATCTGCTCATGAAGCGCTTCAGCATCCGGCATTTCGCATTTCCTGTATTTTCTAGGCGCTCGGCGACCGGGCGGGCGCGGAGACGCCCCAGTCGGCAGGGAGAATATGCCCAACTTCGACCAAATCTCTCGGCGAAGTATACCGCTTCGTACCCGTGTAATGCAAATCAAGGTCGCGCTCAGCATCGAGGACGGCCTTATACGCACGATATTCTATACTTCCGTTCCAATAGGCTGATCTGCTTATCGCATCCTCAATCTTTTCGATAACGTTCGGCAAGAACTTATAATGCAGAATTCCAAGATAGCATGGAGATAAAAAATTCTTCTCATAGGGATAAATATGGTGCGGATTCGCAAACACCTCGCCGCCACACAAGCGGAAAAGAGGGTATTTTGTCATCTCCGGTCGAAAGTCTTTTTCGACATGCCCGAAGGCCCGGCGGCGCGGCCCGCCCTTTCGGCTGATGATCTCACGGAAGCGGGCCTCGACGTACCCGTCACCGTC
>JAUIDE010000044.1 GCA_030429105.1 Alphaproteobacteria bacterium | reverse complement strand
GCCCGCGCCCGGAAGATCCAGCGCTTCCTTTCCCAGCCCTTCGACGTGGCGCAGGTCTTCACCGGCTCGCCCGGCGTGCAGGTGCCACTGGAGAAGACGATCGACTCGTTCAAGCGCGTCTGCGCCGGCGAGTTCGACCATCTGCCGGAGGCGGCTTTCTACATGGTCGGCGACATCGACGAGGTGATCGCCAAGGCGCAGCGGCTCGCCGCCGCCGCGGCCTGATCCGGGGGAGCGCAACATGGCCGAGACGATGCCCTTCGAGCTCGTCTCCCCCGAGCGGCGTCTCGCCGCGGGGGAGGCGGAGATGGTGACGATCCCCGGCGCGATGGGCGATCTCGGCGCAATGCCGGGCCATTCGCCGATGCTGACGACGCTGCGCCCCGGCCTTCTGGTCGTGAAGGGCGGCGCGGCGGCGGGCGAATACTTCGTCACCGGCGGCTTCGCCGAGGTCACGCCGGAGAGCGGCGCAGCGATCCTCGCGGAGGAGGCGGTGGAGCGGAAGGCCCTGACGCGGGACTGGTTCGACGCCCGCATCGCGACGGCCCGCGCCGCGCTCGAAGCCGCGCCGGCGGAGGGCCGCCAGGCCGCCGCCATGCGGCTCAACGATTTCGAGACGGCGGCCTCGCAGCTGCTTTGACCCCGCCGAAGCCGAATGGAAAGGCCGCGCCTTCGAAGGGCGCGGCCTTTGGCGTTTTCAGGCGGCGTTCCGTCGCCGGGAGCGCACAAGCCCGCTTCCGCCGGACGCATCTTCCGCCCGAGGAATCAAGGAGCAAGCCATGAGAACCCATGCCCGCGCCGTCGTGGTCGGAGGCGGCGCCGTCGGCGCCTCCATCGCCTATCATCTGGCGAAGGCGGGCTGGACGGACACCGTGCTGCTGGAGCGGGACGAGCTGACCTCCGGCTCCACCTGGCACGCCGCCGGGCTCCTGCCGCTCTTCAACATGTCCTACGCGACCACGCATATCCACGATTACAGCGTGAAGTTCTACAAGACGCTGGAGGCGGAGACGGGGCTCAACGCCGGCTTCTCCGTCGTCGGCAATCTCCGCATGGCGCAGACGGATGCGCGGATGGACGAATACCGCCTCTATTCCGCCACGGCTGAAAGCGTCGGCGTGCCCCACGAATTCCTCACCCCGAAGGAGATCGCCGCGCGCTGGCCCCTGGTGCGGACGGAGGACCTGAAGGGCGCGCTCTTCCACCCGACCGACGGCTACATCAATCCCGCCGACGTGACGCAGGCGATGGCCAAGGGCGCCCGGCAGCGCGGGGTGGAGATCGTCCGCCGCGCGCATGTCACCGGGTTCGAGCGGCGCGGCGACGAGTGGATCGTCAAGGGCGCGATGATGGCGGAGCGGGGCGGCAACCTCGTCCTGACCGACGAGACCTTCGAGATCGCCTGCGAGCATGTCGTCACCGCCACGGGCAACCACGCCCAGGCGACTGCGGCGATGATCGGCTGCTACATCCCCGCCATGCCGGTGGAGCATCAGTACATCGTCACCGAGCCGGACCCGGCGCTGGTGGCTTGGCGGAAGGAGAACGGCGAGCATCCCGTCCTCCGCGATGCGGACGCGAAATGGTATGTGCGGGAAGAGCGGGGCGGCTGGATTCTCGGCCCCTACGAGCGGAACGCCCCCGCCCGCTTCATGTTCGGAGTGCCCGAGACCTTCCGCGCCGATCTCTTCCCGCTCGATCTCGAGCGGATCGAGGCGGAATACATGTCGATGATCCACCGCATTCCCTCCTCCGAGGCGGTCGGGCTGAAGGACGATTTCAACGGCCCGATCT
The DNA here is from genome assembly GCA_030429105.1 of Alphaproteobacteria bacterium. Lineage (GTDB taxonomy): Bacteria > Pseudomonadota > Alphaproteobacteria > Rhodobacterales > Rhodobacteraceae > Pikeienuella. Next base: position 31,762 of record JAUIDE010000044.1, on the reverse strand, counting down.
GCTACACGCCGGACGGCAACCCGCTCGTCGGCCCGGCGCCCGGCGTGAAGAATTTCTGGTTCGCGGAGGGCTTCTCCTTCGGCATCACCGCCGCGGGCGGGACGGGCCATTACCTCGCCCAGGTGATGGCGGAAGGCGAGGCGGAGATCGACATGTGGTCGCTCGACCCGCGGCGCTTCGGCGGCTGGGTCAACCGCGAATACGCCCGCCGGAAGAACGAGGAATGCTACGAGCACGTCTTCATCCTCCACCACCCCGATGAAGAGCGGGAGGCGGCGCGCCCGCTCCGCACCGCGCCCTGCTTTGACCGCATGAAGGCCCGCGGCGCGCAGTTCGGGCAGGTGAACGGCTGGGAGCGGCCGACCTATTTCGCGCCGGAAGGCTTCGACGATCATGCGAGCCGCTCTTTCCGCCGCGGCGGCTGGTGGCCCTTCGCGGAGGCGGAGGCGAAGGCGGTGCGCGAGGCGGCGGGGCTCTTCGACGCCACCGCCTTCACCAAGCACCGCGTCGCCGGGCCGGGCGCGACCGCCTTTCTCGACTGGCTGACCTGCAACCGCCTGCCGAAGATCGGCCGCATCAACCTCACCTACGGGCTCACGGACGCGGGCACCGTGCGCACCGAGTTCACGATCGTCCGGGAGGGGGAGGACGAATACTACCTCGTCACCGCCGGCGCCGCGCAGGCCTATGACCACGACTACCTCGTGAAGGAAGCCGCGGCGAAGCGCGCCGAATTCGGCTGGATCGAGGTGCAGGACGTCTCCACCCAATGGGGCGTCTTCGCCCTCGCCGGGCCGCGGAGCCGCGACATCCTGAAGGAGATCATCGTCGCCGCGGACCCGGAAACGGCGTTGACGAACAAGGCCTTCCCCTGGCTTTCCGCGAAGCGGATCGACCTCGGCATGGTCCCCGTGAAGGCGATCCGCGTCGCCTATACCGGGGAGCTCGGCTGGGAGCTGCATCATCCGATCGAGATGCAGAACCACCTCTTCGACCTTCTGGAGGCGGCAGGCGCGAAGCACGGGATGAAGCTCTGCGGCGCCCGCGCGATGAACTGGCTGAGACAGGAAAAAAGCTACCGCGCCTTCGGCTCCGATCTCGGGCGGGACGCGACGCCGCTCGAGGCCGGGCTCGACCGGTTCGTGGACTTGGAGAAGGAGTTCCGCGGCAAGGCGGCGATGGTCGCCACAGGCGCCCGCGCAAAGTGCGTCACGCTGCTGATCGACGGGCCGGCGGATGCGGACCCCTGGGGGCGGGAGGCGCTGCTCTCCGGCGGCGAGGTCGTCGGCCGGCTCACCTCGGGCGGATACTCCGTCGCCTTTGGCAAGCAGATCGGCCTCGGCTATGTCCGCCCCGCCCTCGCCGCGCCCGGAACCCGGCTCGAAGTCCGGATGCTCGGCGCCCTCTGGCCCGCGACCGTGACGGAAGACAGCCCCTACGATCCCGGGAACGCGACGATCCGCGCGAACGGGTGAAAGGCGCCCCCGGCCGGAGCCGGGGGCAGTTGAGAGAACGAGCCCCGCGAGGGGCGACTGCGTAGAGGGACAGTCGGAAAGAATCCGACCGACAGGGAGAGCCGCCAACGGCGAATCGGGGCCGGATCCTTTCCCCCGCTTCATGCGCAGGGCGCGTGACGCAGGCGTGAGAAAGAAAAGCGCCCCCCGGAGCGATCCGGGGGGCTTTGCGGGCGGAGGCCCGGCAAGTGCATGGTCTCGGCTTCACGAGGTCCCCCCCGCCGCGACGCGCCTGTCTCATGGCTGCAACGGAAGAACCAACCCCTCCCGTCGCCGCCGACGCGCCCCGACCGATCCCGGTGAACATCCTGCTTGAAACACCTGCGGCGCGAACGCCTCGATAAGGCTTCGTTAACCCGCCTGGCGTGACCGGGGTGTGACTTTCGCCACCTTTTTCCGATTTTTCCGCATTCGCGCGCGGAGGCGGGCAAAAAAAACGGCGGCCGGAGCCGCCGTTCCTTCGCCGCAAAGCAGGCGCGTCAGTTCTTCGCGTAGTACTCGACGACCAGATTCGGCTCCATCTGCACCGCATAGGGAACGTCGGAGAGCGACGGGCGGCGCACGAAGGTGGCGCTCATCTTCGAATGGTCGGCGATCACGTATTCCGGCACATCGCGCTCGGGGAGCTGCACGGCTTCGAGCAGGACGGTCATCTGGCGGGACTTTTCCCGCACCTCGATCACGTCGCCGGGGGCGCAGCGATAGGAGGGGATGTTCACGCGCTTGCCGTTCACCAGCAGGTGGCCATGGTTCACGAACTGCCGCGCGGCGAAGATGGTCGGCGCGAACTTCGCGCGATAGATCACCGCATCGAGCCGCGACTCGAGCAGGCCGACAAGGTTCTCGCCCGTGTCGCCGCGCACCCGGTCCGCCTCGGCATAGATCTTCCGGAACTGCTTCTCCGTCAGGTCGCCGTAATAGCCCTTCAGCTTCTGCTTCGCGCGGAGCTGGAGCCCGAAGTCGGACATCTTGCCCTTGCGGCGCTGGCCATGCTGGCCCGGGCCGTATTCGCGCTTGTTGACCGGGGATTTCGGGCGTCCCCAGATGTTCTCGCCCATGCGGCGGTCGATCTTGTGCTTCGCGGCGGTGCGCTTCGTCATCGTTCAAAACCTCATATTGCGGCTGAAGTCGCCGCGGACCGATCGGGGCGCTCTCCTCTTCCGGCTCGAACCGGACGACAGGGCCCGCCTTGCGGCGGCCGCGAACGCCAGAGTGAACCACCGCCCCAACGGGCGGCGGCGTGGGAGCCTCTAGGCCCCGGCCCGCCGCGAGTCAACCCGCGCCCGGCCCGGCCTCAGACGACGGAATAGCGCTGGCGCATCTTCTCCGCGCCTTCCTCCATGCCGAGTTCGGCTTGGAGGCGCAGCATCTCTTCGTCCCGGCGCCGGAATTCCTCGACCAGTTCGTCCACCGCCGCCTCGTCGCCGAGGGCGGCGAGCGCTTCGGAGGCGAGGGCGATGGCGCTCTCCCGCGTCTCGCGGATCACATGGTCGGCCCCGGCGGCGCGCAGCTCCAGCTCCTGGAACCGGTCATAGGCGGCGGCGAAGAGCCTCAGATGCGGCCAGCGCTGCTTCATGCGCGCCACCGCCAGCTTCGCGCCCTCGCGGTCGTTGATGCAGTAGAAGATCGCGTCCGCCTGCTCCGCGCCGGCCGCGCGCATCACGTCCGTCTTCGTCGCGTCGCCATAGAATACCTCGGAGCCGAAGGTGCGCGCGAGCCGGATGCGCCGCGGCGCGTTGTCGATGAGCGTGACGGAATAGCCCCGCATCCGCATGATCCGCGCGACGACCTGCCCGAACCGCCCGAACCCGGCGACGATGACCCGCGACGGGGTGACGACGCCCCCCGCCTTCACCTCGGGCTCTCCGCTCCGCGCGAGGCGTGCGATGATCCATCCGGCGCCTCTGAGAGCGAAGGGTGTCAGCGCCATGGAAAGCGCGACCGTCACGGTCAGGATGCTGACCTCCCGCGGGGTCAGCAATCCGTCTGACGCTGCGAGGGCGAAGATCACGAAGCCGAACTCCCCGGCCTGGCCGAGCGTCGCGCCGATTCGCAGAGCGTCCTCCCGCCCCGAACCCGAGAGCCGCGTCAGCGCGAAGATGAGCGCCGTCTTGAGCGCGAAGAGCCCCAGCGCGCCGAAAAGCACGATCGGCCAGAACGCCGCCGCCACGTCCCATTCGACGGCCATGCCGACGCCGACGAAGAAGAGACCGAGGAAAAGCGCGCGGAAGGGCTCGATGTCGCTTTCGAGCTGGTGGCGGAACTCCGTCCCCGCCAGCAGGACCCCGGCGATGAAGGCGCCGAGCGCCATGGAGAGCCCGGCCCACTGCATGGCGAGCGCCGCGAGCGCGACGACGAGCAGCGCCGCGGCGGTGAAGACCTCGTCCGCCTTCACCAGCGCGATGAGGCGGAAGAGATGCTTCAGCCCGTAATGGCCGACGATCACGAGCCCCGCCAGCGCGGCGACGGCGACCCCGGCGTCGCGCAGCGTCATCCCCGCGCTCGCCCCGCCGAGAAAGGCCGCGAGCGCGAGCAGCGGCACCACGGCGATGTCCTGAAAGAGAAGGATGGAGAAGGCCCGGTCGCCATGCGGGGTGGAAAGCGCGTTCCGCTCCCGCAGCAACTGCACCCCGAAGGCGGTGGAGGAAAGCGCGAGCGCGAGCCCGATCACGATCGCCGCCGGCGCCCCGCCCGAGACGAGGCCGGGGACGAGCGCGAGGATAAGCGTAAGCGCCGCACCCGTCAGCGCCACCTGCGCGAAGCCGAGCCCGAAGATCTCGGCCCTGAGCCGCCAGAGCCGCATCGGCTGCAATTCGAGCCCGATGACGAAGAGGAGGAGCACGACGCCGAATTCCGAAACATGGCGCACCGCGTCCACATCGGTCAGCAATCTCAGCCCATAGGGCCCGATCAGGGCCCCGGCCGCGATGTAGCCGAGGATCGAGCCGAGGCCGAGCCGCTTGAAGAGCGGCACGGCGAGCACGGTCGCGCCGAGATAGGCGGCGGCTTCGAGGAGGAGGGGGTCGGCGCCGGTTTCGGCCATCGCGGCTCCTTTCGCCGCCACTATGGCGAAGCCCGCCTTGCACGCAAAGGGTTACGGCGCCGCGGCGGGCTCAGCCCCGGCGCTCGGCCAGCGCGTCCTCCAGCAGCGCGCGCGCGGCCTCCGCCGGCGCGTCCGCCGCGATGAACGCCTCCCCGATCCCGCGCGCGAGGATGAAGACGAGCCGCCCGTCCTTCACCTTCTTGTCCTGTCCCATCAGCGAGACGAGCGTCTCCGCGCCCGGCAGCTCGCCCTCGATATCCGCGAGCGTGGTCCTCATCCCCATCTCGCGGAAATGCGCCCGCACCCGGCTCGGCGCCTCCTGCGCGCAGAGCCCGAGCCGCATCGAGAACTCGAAGGCGAGCGCGCAGCCGATGGAGACGGCCTCCCCATGGAGCAGCCGGTCCGAATAGCCGGTCGCCGCCTCCAGCGCATGGCCGAAGGTGTGCCCGAGATTGAGGAGCGCGCGCTCCCCCGTCTCCGTCTCGTCGCGGGCGACGATGCCGGCCTTCATCTCGCAGGCGCGGCGGATCGCGGCGATGCGCGCCGCCTCGTCCCCGGCCTTCAGCGCCGGGCCGACCCGCTCAAGCCGTTCGAAGAAGGCGGCGTCGCCGAGGAGGCCGTATTTCACCGTCTCGGCGTAGCCGGAGAGGAAATCCCGCTCCGTGAGCGTATCGAGCAGCCCCGTGTCGGCGAGGACGAGCCGCGGCTGGTGGAAGGCGCCGATCAGGTTCTTTCCCTGCGGCGCGTTGATGCCGGTCTTGCCGCCGACGGAGGAATCCACCTGCGCCAGCAGCGTCGTCGGGATCTGCACGAAGTCCACGCCCCGCCGCAGCGTCGCCGCGGCGAAGCCCGCAAGGTCCCCGATCACGCCGCCGCCGAAGGCGATCACGAGGTCGTCCCGCCCGATGCGGAGGTCGAGCAGGGCGGAGAGCAGGCGCTCGAACACTGCGAAGCTCTTGCTTCCCTCGCCCGGCGGCAGGATCACCGCCTCCGCCGAAATCCCGCCCGCGGCGAGTCCCTCCCGCAGCGCCGGGAGATGGAGCGCGGCGACGCGCTCCTCCGTCACGATCGCCGCCTTCCGGCCGCGCATGACGGGCGCGATCTCCGCGCCGGCGCGGGCGAGGAGGCCGGGGCCGATGCGTATGTCGTATCCCCGCGCGCCGAGCGCGACGTGCAGCGTCTCGATCATGGAGCCTCCTCCAGCAGCCGCGCCGCTTCCGGCGCGTCCCGGTCATGCGCGCGCATCGCGGCGAGCGCGGCCGCGGCCACGTCCTCCGCCTTCCCGCCCTGCGGGCTTTCGACCGCGATCTCCGCGCCGGCGTAGACGGGGTAGCGCGTCGCCATCAATCCTTTCAGGATTTCCCGCGGGTTCCCGGCGTTCAGGAGCGGGCGTGACTTCCGCTTCGCCGTCCGCTCGACCAGCGTTTCGAGATCGGCGCGGAGCCAGATCGCCGCCCCCGCCGCGCTGATCGCCCGCCGCGTCTCCTCTGCCATATAGGCGCCGCCGCCCGTGGCGAGGACGAGCGGGGGGCCGGCGAGAAGGCGCGCGATCACCCGCTTCTCCCCGTCGCGGAAGGCGGGCTCGCCGAGCGAGCGAAAAATCTCCGGAATGGTCATCCCCGCCGCCGCCTCGATCTCCGCATCCGCATCGCGGAACGGCGCGGAAAGCAGGGCGGCGAGCCGCGCGCCGACCGTGGATTTGCCGCAGCCCATGAGGCCGACCAGCGCGACCGGGCGGCGTAGTCTTGCTCCCGGCGCCGCGCCCTCCATCGAAACCTCGCCCTCCCGCGTTGCGCCGCGGCGCGCCGCCGCCTAGATTCACCCGGGCGAGCGGCCCGACGCCGCAGGGGTTTAACCGCTCCGGCGGCGGCTGGCAAAGAGGAAGCAGGGAGCGGAGACATGCGGCGTCTGATCGGCCTTCTCCTTGTTCTCGCGCTGCTCGCCGGGGCGGGGCTTGTCGGCTACGCCTATCTCGGCGACCTCTCGGCCCCGGTCCGCCCGGTGGAGGCGCCGGCCTCCGGCGTCGGCTTCGGCTCTTGACCGAAGCGCCGCCAGACGCGCGGCTGATCCGCCTCTTTCTGGAGGCGATGAGGGCCGAGCGGGGCGCGGCGGCCAACACGATCTCCGCCTATGCGCGCGACCTCTCGCTCTACGCCGCGCATCTCGCCGCCCGGGGGCGCACGCTTGGAGACGCGTCGCGCGCCGATCTCGAGTCGTGGCTCGCCGACGCGGCGGAGGAAGGCCTCGCCCCCGCCACCCGCGCGCGCCGCCTCTCCGCCGCGCGGCGGCTCCATCTCTTCCTCTACGAGGACGGCTGGAGGACGGACGACCCCGCCGCGCGGCTCTCCGGCCCCCGCGCGTCCCGCCCCCTGCCGAAGACGCTCAGCCTCGCGGAGGTGGAGGCGCTGATCGGCGCAGCGCACGCCGCAGGGCCGCGCGCCTTCTGCCTGATGGAGCTTCTCTACGCGACAGGCATGCGGGTCTCCGAACTCGTCTCGCTGCCCCTCGCCGCCGCGCAGGGCGGGCCGAAGATGCTGCTCGTGAAGGGCAAGGGCGGGAAGGAGCGGATGGTCCCCCTCTCCGCCCCCGCGCGCGCCGCGCTCGAAGCCTGGCTGAAGGCGCGCGATCCGGGGCCGAAGCCCTCCCCCTTCCTCTTCCCCTCGCGCGGCAAGGCCGGGCATCTGACCCGCGCGGGCTTCTTCGAGATGGTGAAGGATCTCGCCGCCGCCGCGGGGATCGACCCGGCCCGCGTCTCCCCCCATGTCCTCCGCCACGCCTTCGCGTCCCACCTCCTCGCCAACGGCGCCGATCTCCGCGTGATCCAGCAGCTCCTCGGCCATGCCGATATCTCGACGACCGAGATCTACACCCATGTGCAGGAGGAGCGGCTGCGCGCCCTCGTGCTGGAGAAGCATCCGCTGGCGGAGGCCCCCGGCGGCGACTAGGCTCCGAGGGAACGGGAGGAGCGCAAGATGGACTATGTGAGATTCGGCGGAACGGGGCTCGAAGTCTCCCGCATATGCCTCGGCTGCATGTCCTACGGGGAGCCGGACCGGGGCGCGCATCCCTGGTCGCTCGGGGAGGCGGAGGCGCGGCCCTTCATCCGCAAGGCGCTCGACCTCGGAATCAACTTCTTCGACACGGCGAACGTCTATTCCGCCGGGTCGAGCGAGGAGATTGTGGGCCGCGCCCTGAAGGACTTCGCGAAGCGGGAGGAGGTGGTGATCGCCACCAAGGTCCACGGGCGGATGCGCCCCGGCCCGAACGGCGCCGGCCTTTCCCGCAAGGCGATCATGGCGGAGATCGACGCCAGCCTGAAACGGCTCGGCACGGATTATGTGGACCTCTACCAGATCCACCGCTGGGACCATGACACGCCGATCGAAGAGACGCTGGAGGCGCTGAACGACGTCGTGCGCGCCGGCAAGGCGCTCCATATCGGCGCCTCCTCCATGTTCGCCTGGCAATTCGCGAAGGCGCTGGCGATCTCGGAGGCGCGCGGCTGGGCGCGCTTCGTCTCCATGCAGAACTATCTCAACCTCCTCTACCGGGAGGAGGAGCGGGAGATGCTGCCGCTCTGCCGCGACGCCGGAATCGCGACGATGCCCTGGAGCCCGCTCGCCCGCGGCCGCCTGACGCGGGACTGGGAGGCTACAAGCGCGCGGCTGGAGACGGACGAATTCGGCCGCACCCTCTACGCCGGCACGGAGGAGGCGGACCGGAAGGTGGTCGAGGCGGTGGCGAAGGTCGCCGCCGCGCGCGGGCTCCCCCGGGCGCAGATTGCGCTCGCCTGGGTGCTCGCGAAACCGGGGGTGACGACGCCGATCATCGGGGCGACGAAACTCTCCCATCTCGAGGACGCCGTCGCCGCGCTCTCCGTCACGCTCTCGCCGGAGGAGATCGCCGCGCTTGAGGCGCCCTATGCGCCGCACGCCGTCGTCGGTCATCGCTGAGGGGTAAGGCCTTGGTGGAGCCGAGGGGGATCGAACCCCTGACCTCGTCATTGCGAACGACGCGCTCTCCCAACTGAGCTACGGCCCCTCGCCAAGGCTCGCGGGAATTAGGGCGCCCGCCCCGGGGTGTCAATGGGCGCTTCGCGCCAATTCTGCGCCGGCCACCCGGCGGCCAGCGGCTCGTACTCCGCCTCGTGAAGCCGGGCGAAGCCGGTCAGATGCAGCGCCGCACGCGCCGCGGGATCGAGCGCGGCGATCCCCGCCTCCGCCGCATCGGCGAGCCGCGCCGCCTCCTCCGCCCCGCGCCGCGCGGTGATCCAGGGGAGCCCCGGCGTCGGCGGCGTCTCCGCCAGCACGCGGAGCGCCCGCGCCGCCGGCTCATGGTCGAGCGCGAGCCGCCATGTCACCGCGTCGATGGCGGCGATGTCGGCCCGCCCCTCCGCCACCGCGCGGATCGAGCCGCGATGCGCCCCGGTCTCCACCAGCGCGCCGAAACGCGCCGCCGGCGGGCCGAAGGCGGCCGCGAAGGCGGCGAAGCCGGACTGGCTCTCCGCCATGTTGAAGGCGTAGGCCCGCCCCGAGAAATCCTCCACGGCGCCCGCCGCCTCGTCAGCCCGGACGACGACGACGCTCCTGTAGAAGCCCGGCGCGCAGCCCGGCAGGTCATAGGCCGGCGCCCCGAGCAGCGTCACCGAGCCCCGGAGCCGGGCGGAGAACGGGAGCCCGCAGGTCTGGCTCAGAAACAGGTCGGGCGAGAGCCAGTGCGCGAAAAGGTCCGCCGGCCGCGCCCGCGCCTCCGGCGCCGCGAATCCCGCCGCGAGGAAGGCCTCGCGAAGCGCGCGCCAGAGCGCGTCCGTCTCCGCCTCCACCTCCGGCCAGTCATACATCGGCAGCGCGGCGATCACCGCATGCGGTCCATCATCGGATGCGCCGCCGGCTCCTTCGGCTTCAGCGCATGGCGAGACAGCACCTCGGCGTAGGAGCGGAAGACATAGCCGCCGTTCAGCTTGCGGAACCGCTCCCGATGCGCGGCGTAGAGCGCCGGCAGCCGGTGCCAGGAGACCTCCGGATGCGCGTGATGCACCGCGTGGAGATTGTTGTTGAGATAGAGCAGCGCGAGCGGCCCCCGGTCCTCCACGATGGCGGAACGTTCAGAGGCCCGCTCCTCCGCCCGGTGCTCGAGGAAGCTCCGGAGCGAGATGAGCGCGAGCCCGCCATAGCAGGCGAGCGCATAGCCGACCGGCGAAACGCCGCACCAGCCGAGCCAGAGGAGGAGCGGCGCCGCCGCGAGCGCATGAAGCGCCCAGCCGAGCATCACGTCGCGCCGCCCGGCCCGGATCAGCCGCATCTCGGCGACGACGAAATTGGCGAAGCCGAGCCCGGGCCCGATCAGCATCCGCCCGAGCGCGGCGTTGTTGGCCCTCAGCAGCGCCTTCATCCAGGCCGGGCGCTTCGCATAGTCCTCGGGGTCGAGATACCAGCTCTCCGGGTCGTCATAGGGGTCGGTCAGCCGCGCATCGCGATGATGCGCCAGATGCGTCTCCCGATACCGGCGATAGGGATAGGCGAAGCTGAGCGGCGGCGCGACCAGCGCCTCGTTGACGAGCGGCCAGCGCGTCGGATGCCCGTGGATCGCCTCGTGCTGCAGCGAGGAATGGAAGGCGAGCACGACGGCGAGGCCCGGATAGACGAGCCAGGCCGGCGCGTCGGGCGCGGCCAGCGTGAGAAGCGCGAAAAGCGCGTAGCAGGTCGTGAGCGCCGCCCAGGTCGGGGCTTCGGCGCGGAAGGCGGTGAACATCGGAGAACCCCAGGGCCGGATTCCGCCGGCCGCGGCGAACATGGCGCCAGATAACCGCGCCGGTCACGAACCTGTCAACGCCTGAGAAGCCTAGTGGCTTCCGAAGCGCCCCACCCGGCGAGGAGCGCGACAAGCACGGAGAGGAGCCCGTAGAGCAGCGAGCGCTCATGCGCGAGCGTGTAGAGGAACCGCTCCAGCCCGACCTTGCGGACTTCCAGCGTCGTGGCGAAGCGGTCGAGCACCTGCCGGTCGCGCAGCAGGAAGACCCGCGCCTCGTAATCCCCCTCGACGAGGTTGGAGGGCAGGCCGATGCTCGTCTGGAAGAGCGTCCTCCCGATGATCTCCACACCGTCATCCGCCTCGGTATAGACCCCGGCGCTCCGGCTGAGCCGGATCGCCGCCTCCTGGAACTCCAGCGGATCGGCCGCTTCACCGGCCTCGCCGACCACCCGCATCGCGCGGTCGATCGAGATGCGGTGGCGAAGGTCCTCCGTATGGCTCAGCACCTCGTAGAGCGGGCCCGAGGCGGCGACGGCGTAGAAACTCGGCGCCTCGTCGATCTCCACGCTCTCGGTATTGATCCAGACTCCGAAAACCCGCTCCTTCTTCCGCACCACCTTCGCCCGCCGTGGCCCGGAAATGGTGACAATGACGGAAAGCGCGTCGTCCCGCGCATCGGGGAGCCGCGCCCGCTCCACCGCGCCGAAGACGAAGATCTGCGACCCGGTGAAGGTCGCCGTGATGCCGACCGCCTTCTGGCTCAGCGCCGCGATCACCCGCTCCTCCGCCGCCCCGGCCGGCAGGGCTAGAAGCGCGAGGAGGAGCACGGCGAAACGGCTCACCGCATTTCCCCGAAGGAGAAGGGCTCCGAGGGCGTCAGCACGAGATCGAGCGCGATCTTGATGCAGACGGCCAGCACGATCAGCGCAAGGAGGATTCGCAGCTGCTCCGCCCTGATCCTCACGCCAAGCGCTGCGCCGACCTGCGCGCCGATCACGCCGCCGAAGATGAGGAGGAGCGCGAGGATCGCGTCGACGCTCTGGTTCTGCGTGGCGTGCAGCAGCGTCGTCAGCGCGGTGACGAAGATGATCTGGAAGAGAGAGGTCCCGACCACCACCGCCGTCGGCATGCCGAGAAGATAGATCATCGCCGGCACCATGATGAACCCGCCGCCGACGCCCATGATCGCCGCGAGCAGGCCGACCATGACGCCGACCAGGAAAGGCGGGATCGCCGAGATGTAGAGCTTGGAGACGCGGAACCGCATCTTCAGGGGCAGGCCGTGGATCCAGCCGTGATGCTTCCGCGGCTTCGCCGGCCCGCCCGCCCGCGCCCGCCGGAGCGCGCGCACGCTCTCGTTGAGCATCAGGCCGCCGACCACGCCGAGAAAGAGCACATAGCAGAGCGAGACCAGCAGCTCGACCTGCCCGAGCGCTCGCAGGAGCGAGAAGACCCAGACGCCGAGCACGGAGCCGACCGCGCCCCCGACCGAGAGGACGACCCCCATCTTGATGTCCACCGTCTTGCGCCGGAGATGGCCGAGAACGCCGGAGACTGAGGAGGCCACGAGCTGGTTCGCCCCCGTCGCCACCGCGACGGCCGGCGGTATGCCGATGAAGATCAGCAGCGGCGTCATCAGGAAGCCGCCGCCGACGCCGAACATCCCCGAAAGCATGCCGATGAGGCCGCCCATGCCCAAGAGCACAAAGGCGTTGACCGAAAGCTCGGCGATGGGGAGGTAGATCTGCATCGGGGCCTCCCGGCGAGGTTAACCATCACTACCTTTCGCAATCGCGAACGCCATAGGTCCAGATGCGACAAATCGGAGCGATGTGGACCGCAGGCGCCGCTTCCGGCATGGTCGTGCGCGAACAGAGGGGGGCACCATGAACGGCGTCGAAGCGATCCGGGTGGAAACGGCGACCGGCCTCTCCATGAACGTGCTGACGGCCGGCCCGGCGGAGGGGCCGCCGCTCCTGCTCCTGCATGGCTTCCCCGAACTCGCGCTGAGCTGGCGCCACGTCGTGCCGCGCCTCGCCCAAGCCGGCTTCAGGGTCTACGCGCCGGACCAGCGCGGCTATGGCGGCACGCGGGGCGGCGACGCGACCTGGGCCGCCGATCTGTCCGCCTTCGGCATGCCTGCCCTCGTACGGGATGCGCTGGCGCTGCTCCATGCGCTCGGCATTCCCCGGCTCCGCGCCGTGATCGGCCACGATTTCGGCTCGCCTGTCGCCGCCTGGTGCGCGCTCACGCGGCCGGACGTCTTTCCGGCCGTCGCGCTGATGAGCGCGCCCTTCGCCGGCCCGCCGGGCTTCGCCCCCGCAGCGGCGGGGGATGTCCATGCCGATCTCCTCGCCCTCGACCCGCCCCGCGTCCACTACCAGCACTGGTTCGCGACGCCCGGCGTGAACGCGGACATGCTCTCGGCGCCGCAAGGGCTCCCGGCCTTCCTCCGCGCCTATTTCCACTGCAAGAGCGGCGATTGGGCCGAGAACCGCCCCTTCCCGCTTGCGGGATGGACGGCGCCCGAACTCGCGAAGCTGCCGCGCTACTACGTCATGGACGCCGGCAAGGGCATGGCCGAGACGGCAGCCGCGATGGCTCCCTCGCCGGAAGAGGAAGCCGCCTGCCGCTGGATGAGCGCCGAGGACCTCGCGCTCTACGCCGCCGAATACGGCCGCACCGGCTTCCAGGGCGGGCTCAACTGGTATCGCCGCGCGATCTCGCCCGAAGGCGCGGCCGAGCTGCGGCTCTGGGCCGGGAGGCGCATCGAGGTCCCCGCCTGCTTCGTCGCCGGGGCGCGCGACTGGGGGATCCGGCAGGTCCCCAGCGCGCTCGAGGCGATGGAGGGCGCCGCCTGCGCCGACTGGCGCGGAACGACGCTGATCGAGGGCGCCGGCCACTGGGTGCAGCAGGAGGCGCCGGAGGAGACGGCCGCGGCGCTCCTCCGCTTCCTCGGTGGCCCTTGATCCAGCGCAAGGCGCGCGCCTTCGCGCCGCCGGAGAAGGAAGGGGAAGGGAGCGCCGCCATGAACCTCGCGACGAAGATGAAGCCTCGCCTCGAAGCCCGCCTCGCCGAACTCGGCCACCGGCTCGAGGAGGTCGAGCGCGAGCTCGACCAGCCGATGGACCCGGGCTTCGCCGACCGGGCGACAGAGCGGGAGGGGGACGAGACGCTGGAGGCGCTGGGCGAGGCCGGGCTGCGCGAGGCGCGGGCGATCCGCGCCGCGCTCGGGCGCATCGCCGAGGGAAGCTACGGCGTCTGCGTCGCCTGCGGGGAGGAGATCGCGGAGGCCCGGCTCGAAGCCGTCCCCCACGCCCCGCTCTGCGCCGCCTGCGCCGCGAAAGCCTAGCGCGCCCGCCCGAGCCCGAGCGCCTGCTGCGCAACCCCCGCCGTCAGGAGGTAGATCGAGGTCGCCAGCAGGCCGAGCGTGCAGGCCAGCGGCTGCTCGAAATGCGTCCAGCAGGCCCAGCCCGCGAAGCCGACCCAGGCCACGCAGACCGGGAGGGAGACCCGCCGCCAGAGCGCCGTCCGCACCGGATGGACGAAGCGGAGCGGAAGGAACTGCGCCGCCGCGATGGCGAGGATGATGAGGAAGCCTTCGAGATTGGTGTAGTCGGTCGCGAAGAGCACCAGCACCACCATGTTCCAGCAGCCCGGAAAGCCCTGGAAGCTGGCGTCCTTCGTCTTCATCCGGTCGTCCGCGAAATAGATCGCGCCCGTCACGAGAATGATCGCCGCCGCAGGGATCGCGAGCGGATAATACATCGTGCCCGAGGTGACGAGCGCCACCGCCGGGATGAACACATAGGTCAGGTAGTCCACGATCAGGTCGAGGATGACGCCGGACCATCGCGCGGCGTGCGTCGCCACGTCCAGGCGCCGGGCGAGCGGGCCGTCGAGCCCGTCCACCACCAGCGCGCCGCCGAGCCAGCCGAACATCTCGGCCCAGCGGCCCTGCATCGCCGCCAGCATCGCCATGAAGGCGAGGAAGGCGCCGGAGGCCGTGAGGAGGTGGACGGAGAAGGCGAGGATGCGCGGTGTCATCCTCTCGTCGTAATTCCGTTCGGCGGGCGGCGCCAGCCCCCCGCCGGAGAGCCTCAGCCTACTCCGCCGCCTTCAGCCGCGGCGCGCCGCCGGCGCGGAACTCGGCCAGAAGCTCCTCCCGCCGCTTCGCCGCCGCCGCCTCGTTCGCCGCCTTCACATGGCCGAAGCCCTTGATCTGCAACGGCAGCCCGGCGAGCTGCACGGCGACCGAATGCGTCTCCGCCTTCAGCCCCTTGCAGAGCTCGCCTATCAGCGCCTCATGCTCGTCGATGGCCCGTCGCTCGCCCTTCCGCTCTGCGGTGTAGCCGAACGGGTCCCACATCGTGCCGCGAAGATGCTTCATCTTCGCCAGCCGCTTGAAGACGGGCATCATCCACGGACCGAAGGTCGTCTTGACCGGCCGGCCGTGCCCATCCTTCCGGCCGAGGATCGGCGGGGCGAGGTGGAACTGGATCTTCTCCACCCCGTCGAACTTCTCCGCGACCTGCGCCTCCAGCGTCTCGGAATGGAGCCGGGCGACCTCGTATTCGTCCTTGTAGCTCATCAGCTTGAAGAGCCCGAAGGCCGCCGCCTCGGCGAAGCCGTCGGCCCGCCCGCCCGTCGCCTCCCGCACCTTCGCCTCCGCCGCTTCCGCGGCGCGGACGGATTTCATCCAGCGCTCCGCCCAGTCCTTGTCGCCCCAGGCGACGAGGCGGTCATAGCGGTAGGAGAGCTTCTCCTCCCAGCTCATCGTCTTCGCCGCTTTCGGGGCGATGGCCGCCTCCGCCTGCTCCGGGAAGGCCACGGCCCAGCGCCCGATCTCGAACGCCGCCTTGTTGCCCTCGACCCCGGCGCCGTTCAGCTCGATCGCCTTGAGGATTGACGCCTTCTGGAGCGGGATGCGCCCCATCTGCCAGGCCGCGCCGAGGACGAGGACGTTGGAATAGATCGCGTCGCCGAGCAGCTTCTCCGCCAGCCGCGTGGCGTTGAGATAGGCGACCTTGTCCGCCCCCACCCGCGCCTCGAGCCCGAGGCGCAGCCGGTCCGCCGGGATGCGGAAGCCGCCGTCCATCGTGAACTCGCCGGTGTTGATCTCGTAGGTGTTGCAGACGACGCCGGTGCGCCCTGTCTGCATCAACGCCAGCGTCTTGGAGCCGGCGGTGACGAGAAGGTCGCCGCCGATCACCACGTCCGCCTCGCCGGTCGCGACGCGGATCGCCGTGATGTCCTCCGGCCGCTTCGCGATGCGGCAATGGATCTGCACCGCGCCGCCCTTCTGCGCGAGCCCGGCCATCTCCATCACGCCCGCGCCCTTGCCCTCGACATGCGCCGCCATGCCGAGGAGCGCGCCGATGGTCACGACGCCGGTGCCGCCGACGCCGGTGGTGACGGTGTTCCAGACCTTCTCGAACTCCGGCAGCGTCGGCTCCGGGAGGTCGGGCAGGTCGAGCCCCGCCGCCTTCTCCTTCTTCGGCGTCGCGCCGTGCAGCGTGACGAAGGAGGGGCAGAAGCCCTTGAGGCAGGAGAAATCCTTGTTGCAGCTAGACTGGTCGATCTGCCGCTTCCGTCCGAGTTCCGTATCCAACGGCGCGACGGAGACGCAGTTGGAACGGACGCCGCAATCGCCGCAGCCCTCGCAGACTTCCGGGTTGATGTAGACGCGCTTGTCGATGTCGGGGAACTTGCCGCGCTTCCGCCGCCGCCGCTTCTCCGCCGCGCAGGTCTGGACATAGATGAGGACGGTCGGCCCCTTGATCTTCCGCAGCTCCTTCTGCGCCTCGTCGAGCGAGTCCCGCGTGAAGGTCTTGACGCCGGTGGGCACGCGCTTCGGGTTGAAGGCCTCCTTCTCGTCATAGACGACGGCGACCTTTCGGACGCCGAAGGCCTTCACCTCCTCGATGATGCGATAGACGTCGAGCCCGCCTTCCAGCGTCTGTCCGCCGGTCATCGCCACCGCGTCATTGTAGAGGATCTTGTAGGTGACGGAGGCGTTCGCGGCCACCGCGGCGCGGATCGCCTGCGCGCCGGAATGGTTGTATGTCCCGTCGCCGAGCTGCTGGAAGGCGTGGTCCGTCGTCACGAAGCGGCTCTCGCCGATCCAGTTCACGCCCTCGCCGCCCATATGGGTGTAGCCGATCACGCCGCGGTCCATCCACTGCGCCATGAAATGGCAGCCGATGCCGGCGAAGCCGATGGAGCCGTCGGGCAGGCGGGTCGAGGTGTTGTGCGGGCAGCCGGAGCAGAACCAGGGCGTGCGCTCCGGCGTCTTCTCAACATTGGCGGAATTCGCCGCGCTCTCCAGCGCCTCGATCCGCCGCGTGCCGATCTCGCTCGCCACGCCCTCGTCGAAGAGCATCTTGCCGATCTTCAGCGCCACGTCGACGGGGGAGAGGCCCATCTCCACGGGGAAGAGCACGTTGTCCGCCTCGTCCCGCTTGCCGACGACGCGGGGGCGCTTCGGGGAATCGTACAGGATTTCCTTGATCTGGCTCTCGATCAGGCTCCGCTTCTCTTCGACGACGATGATGAGGTCGAGCCCCTCTGCCCAGTTCTTCAGGCCCGTGGGCTCCAGCGGATAGATCATCGCCGGCTTGTAGACGGTGAGCCCGATCCGCTCCGCCGCCTCCTAGTCGATGCCGAGGAGGTCCAGCGCATGGGCGACGTCGAGCCAGGACTTGCCGGCCGAGACGATGCCGATCTTCGCGCCTGCCTTGCCCCGCACGCGCTTGTCGATCCCGTTCGCGCGGGCATAGGCGTGCGCGGCCCAGCGCTTGTAGCGCTGCATCCGCGCCTCCTGCGGGATGCGGTCGTCGACGAGGCGGATGGAGAGGCCGTCCGCCGGCATCTCGAAATCGGTCGGGATCACGACCTTCACCCGGTCGGGCCGCCCGTCGATCACCGCGGTGGATTCGATCGTGTCCTTCAGGCACTTGATCCCGACCCAGAGCGAGGCGAAACGGCTCATCGCATAGCCGTGCACGCCGAGGTCGATGATCTCCTGCACGCCCGCCGGGGCGAGGATCGGCATGTGCGCGTCGACAAGCGCGAAGTCGGACTGGTGGACGGTGGTGGAGCTTTCGCCCGTATGGTCGTCGCCCATCGCGGCGAGCACGCCGCCGAGCGGGGCGGTGCCGGCGAGGTTGGCGTGGCGGAAGACGTCCCCCGTCCGGTCCACGCCCGGCCCCTTGCCGTACCAGAGGCCGAAGACGCCGTCGAACTTCCCGTCGCCGCGGAGCCCCGCAGCCTGCGCGCCCCAGAGCATGGTCGCGCCCGAATCTTCGTTCAGCGCCGGCTCGAACTTCACGTCCGAAGCGTCGAGCGCCTTCCGCGCGGCGAGGAAGGTCCCGTCCACCCCGCCGAGCGGGGAGCCGCGATAGCCCGCGACATAGCCCGCCGTGTTGTGCCCGGCCTGCGCGTCCCGCCATTTCTGGGTGAGCATGAGGCGAACGAGCGCCTGCGTGCCGTTCAGAAGGACCTGCTCGCAGGAAAGGTCGAACCGGTCGCCAAGGCTTACGTTCGCGTGCTTCATCGCTTCCTCTCCTCGGGTTGCTCCATCCGCCCGCGCGCGAATCCGCCGCAGGCGCGGGCGTTTCGATCAAGGTAAGCAAAACTGACCTATTGCCGCAAGGGAAATTTCCGGCCTTTCGGCTGGCGGAAACGTTTCTGTCACGATGGATGTCGGATAGTCTCTCCCCGCGCAGAAGGCGCGAAGCGATGCGGGGGGCGCATGACGAGACGGGATCTTCTCGGCCGGGCGGCGGCGGCGATGGGCGCGGCGGCGCTTGGCGGCTGCGCCTCCGGCGGCGCGGGCGGGCCGGAGGCCGAATGGCCGCCCCTCGGCGGCTTTCTCTCCGTCGAGGGCGTGCGGCTCCACTATGTCGAGGAAGGGTCGGGCCCGCCGCTCGTCCTGATCCACGGCGCCAACGGCAACCTCAGGGACTTCACCTTCTCCCTCACCGGCAAGCTGAAGGACCGCTTCCGCGTCATCGCCGTCGACCGCCCGGGCCACGGCTATTCCGAGCGCCCGGTCTCCGGCGGCTCCGACCCCGCCGTGCAGGCGCGCCTCATCGCCGCCGCCGCAACGCAGCTCGGGGCGGAGCGGGCGCTGATCGCCGGCCATTCCTGGGGCGGCGCCGTCGCCGCCGCCTGGGCGCTCGATCGGCCCGACCAGGTCGCCGGCGCCGCGATCCTCGCCGGCGCCACCTATCCGTGGGACGGGGACGGCGGCCTCCTCTACAGCCTCGGCTCCGGGCCGCTCGGCCCGCTCGTCGGCGCCGCGGCGCGGCTCTATGTGCGCGGCGACCGGGCGAAGGGCTTCGTCGAGGACGTCTTCGCGCCGAACCCGATGCCCGAAGGCTATGCGGACTATATCGGCGTCGAACTCGCCCTCCGGCCCGACACGTTCCGCTGGAACGCGGAGGACATCGACCGCCTCAACCGCCATCTCGCCGGCATGGCCCCGCGCTATGGCGAACTCGCCATGCCCGTCGAGCTTCTGCACGGCGACGCCGACGAGACGGTGGGTCTCACGATCCACTCCGTTCCCTTTGCGGAGGCGGCGCGGAACGCGAACCTCACCGTCCTCCCCGGCGTCGGCCACATGCCGCACCACGCAAGGGAGGCCGTCGTGATCGACGCTCTGGATCGGCTGGCGGCCTCCTCCGGCCTCGCCTGAGCCCGCTCAGGCGCTGCGCAGAAGCCCCACCAGGTCGTAGGTCTTCTCGAGGATCGGCTCGGAAATCGCCCGCGCCTTCATGGCCCCCGCGCCGAGGATGCGGTCGATCTCGCCGGGATCAGCGAGATAGGCGCGCATCCGCCCCGCGATCGGCGCCACCATCTCCACCGCGAGATCGGCGAGCGCCGGCTTGAAGGCGGAAAACTCCCGCCCGCCCCATTCGGCGAGCACCTCCGCCGCGCCCTTGCCCGAAAGCGCGGCGTAGATTCCGACGAGGTTGCGCGCCTCCGGCCGCCCGTCGAGCCCGGAGAGCGCCTCCGGCAGCGGCTCCGGGTCGGTCTTCGCCTTGCGGATCTTCTTCGAGATCGCGTCCGCGTCGTCCGTCAGGTTGATGCGGGAAAGGTCGGACGGGTCCGATTTCGACATCTTCTTCGTCCCGTCGCGAAGGCTCATCACCCGCGTCGCCGCGCCTTCGATCACCGGCTCGACCTCGGGGAAGAAGCCGGGCGCGCTGAAATCGTTGTTGAACTTGATCGCGATGTCCCGCGTCAGCTCCAGATGCTGCTTCTGGTCCTCGCCCACGGGCACATGCGTCGCGTGATAGGCGAGGATGTCCGCCGCCATCAGCGCCGGATAGCAATAGAGGCCGAGCGAGGAGGCCTCGGCGTTCTTGCCGGACTTCTCCTTGAACTGGGTCATCCGGTTCATCCAGCCGATCCGCGCGACGCAGTTGAAGATCCAGGCGAGCTGCGCATGGGCCGGCGCCTGGCTCTGGTTGAAGAGGATCGACTTCTCCGGGTCGAGCCCGCAGGCCATGAAGGCGGCGGCCAGCTCGCGGATCGCGGTTTTCAGCTGCGCGGGGTCCTGCCAGACGGTGATGGCGTGAAGATCGACCATGCAGTAGATGGTCTCGTAATCTTCTTCCTGCATCTCGACAAAGCGCTTGACGGCGCCGAGATAGTTGCCGAGGTGAAGGTTGCCCGAAGGCTGCACGCCGGAGAAGACGCGCCGCGCATGTGCGCCGGTTTCGGCCATTACCGTCTCCCTTTACTGAGCCGGCGGGGTTATGGAGCGGCCCCCCGGCGCGGTCAAGCGAGGGGGCCGAGACGGGAGGCGGGATGCTGGACGATCCGACGAGCATACGACAGGGGCCGCCCGCGCCCCCCGCCATCGTCTGGGTCATGGCGCTCGCCTTCACCCTGCCGGAGCTTGTCTCCCAGTTGGGGGATACGGGCATGGCCTTCCGCGTCGCGCTGGTGGAGCGGCTGGCCTTCTTCGACTTCTACTTTTCGGAGGCCATCGCCGGGCGCCCCGTCCCGCTGGAATTCTGGACCTCGTTCCTCACTTACGCCTTCCTCCATGGCGGGCTGGTGCATCTCCTGATGAACGGGGCGATCTTCCTCGGCGTCGGCGGGATGCTGGCCAACATCCTCGGAACGGGGCGCTTCCTCTTCATCTTCTTCATGTCCGCGGCGGCGGGCGCGCTGCTCTGGGGCCTCCTCTACCAGGGCGCGCCGGCGGCGCATCTGGTCGGCGCCTCGGGCGCGATCTTCGGCTTCATCGGCGCGCTGAAGCGGTGGGAATGGCGCTGGATGCGGCTGACGGGCGCGCCCGGAACCCGGTTCTGGGGCACGATCACGGCGCTCGTCATCCTCAATGTCGTCCTCGCCCTCGCCGGGCCGGGCGGCGCGGAGGTGGCGTGGGAGGCGCATCTCGGCGGCTTCATCGGCGGCTGGCTGGCGGCCGACATGGCGGCGCCCGGCCGCGCCGCGCCCTCCCCGATCTGAGCGCCCGCCCTTCCGGCGGCGGCCCCGCGCCGCTATACCGGCGGAAAAGCGGGGAGGATGCGATGGACTTCATCGGGACGGGCGCGGGTTCGCTCCACATGCGGGCCGAGGGGCCGGAGGGAGGGCGAGCCGTCCTCTTCGTCAACTCGCTCGGCACGGATTTCCGGATCTGGGACCGGGTGCTGCCGCTCCTCCCCGCCGGGCTCCGCGTGCTCCGGTTCGACAAGCGCGGCCACGGCCTCTCGGATTGCCCGCCGCGCGGCGACTGGGGCATGGCCGATCTTGTGGCGGACGCCGCCGCCGTGCTCGACGCGGAGGGGGCGAAGGGCGCCGTGGTCGTCGGCCTCTCCATCGGCGGCCTGATCGGGCAGGGGCTCGCCGCCGAGCGGCCCGACCTCGTCCACGGCCTCGTCCTGATGGACACCGCCGCGAAGATCGGCGCCCCCGACATGTGGGAAAGCCGGATCGCCGCCATCGAGTCCGGCGGGGTCGAGGGCGTGGCCGATGCGGTGATGGAGCGCTGGTTCTCCAGGGCCTTCCGGGCTGGCCGCAAGGGCGAACTGGCCCTCTGGCGAAACATGCTGACCCGCACGAGTCTGACCGGCTATCTCGGCTGCTGCGAGGCGATCCGCGACACCGACCTCCGCGAGAGCACGAGCCTCCTCCGCCTCCCTGTCATGGCGCTCTGCGGCGACGAGGACGGGTCGACCCCGCCGGACCTTGTGCGGGAGACGGCCGCGCTTGTGCCCGGCGCGGAATACCACCTCGTCCGCGGCGCCGGGCACCTCCCCTGCATCGAGCAGCCGGAGATGACGGCGCAGCATCTGACCGCCTTCATGAAGCGCATCGGCCATGTCTGACGCCCGCGAACGCGGCATGAAGACCCGCCGCGCCGTCCTCGGCGACGCGCATGTGGACCGGGCGGAGGCGGCGAAGACGGCCTTCGACGCGCCCTTTCAGGATTTCATCACGGAGGGGGCCTGGGGCTCCGTCTGGTCCCGCCCGCATTTCACGAAGCGGGAGCGAAGCATCGTCACCCTCGCCCTCCTCGCCGCCGGCGGCATGGAGGATGAGATCGCCATGCATGTCCGCGCCACGGCGAATACCGGAGCGACGGCGGAGGACCTGATCGAGACGATGCTCCACGTCGCCGTCTACGCCGGCGTGCCCCGCGCCAATGCGGCCATCAAGGTCATCAAGCGGACCTATGCCGAAATGGAGGGAAAGCCATGACGAAGCCCTGCATCATCTGCGTCGCCATCACCGGCTCCGTGCCGCGGAAGGCTGACAATCCGGCGGTGCCGATCACGATTTCCGAACAGGTCGAGTCGACGCAGGAGGCGTTCGAGGCCGGCGCCAGCATCGCCCATCTCCATGTCCGCAACGAGGATGAGACGCCGACCTCCGACCCCGAGAAGTTCGCCCGGCTGAAGGAGGGATTGGAGGCCGCGTGCCCCGGCATGATCATCCAGTTCTCCACCGGCGGGCGCTCCGGTTCGGGGCGGGAACGCGGGGGGATGCTGCCGCTGAAGCCGGACATGGCCTCGCTGACGGTCGGCTCCAACAACTTCCCCACCCGTGTCTATGAAAACAGCCCGGACCTTGTGGACTGGCTCGCCTCAGAGATGCTGGCGCATGGCGTGAAGCCGGAGATCGAGGCCTTCGACCTCTCCCACATCTTCCAGGCCGCGAAGATGCAGGCGGACGGCCGGCTCGCCCCCGCGATCTATGTCCAGTTCGTCATGGGGGTGAGGAACGCAATGCCGGTGGACCGCGCCGTCTTCGATTTCTACGTCGCGACGCTGAAGCGCCTGTCCCCGCAATCCGAATGGTGCGGGGCCGGCATCGGCGCAGGCCAGCTCCAGCTCAACGAATGGTGCGTCGCCGGCGGCGGCCATGCGCGGACCGGCCTCGAGGACAACGTGCGGCTGGACCGGGAGAGGCTCGCCCCCTCCAACGCCGCCCTCGTCCGCCGCGTCGTCGATCTCTGCCAGAAGTACGACCGCCCGGTGGCGACGCCGGCCGAGGCGCGGGCGATGCTCGGGCTGAGGGCGGCGTGATGCAGGACGGCGCGAACCCGAAGGGTTTCGATGGCGGTCTTTACTGGGAAGAGCGCCACGCACGGGCGATAGGCGATCTGCGTTCGGTCGGCAATGCCGGCGTCACCCATGCCGAAAACGAACGGCAGATCCTGGAGAAGACCGGCATACTGCTCTGGACGATCGGCGCGCTCGGCTTCCGGCGCACCGCGACTCTGCTAGACGCCGGCTGCGGACAGGGTTTCGTCACGCGGCATCTGGCGGCGGTCGGGTTCGATTGCACGGGCGTCGACGTTTCTCTGGCCGCAATTGCTGAGGCGCGCGAGGCGGGCGGCGGGCGATACGAGGCGAGCGCGCTGGACGAGATGCGGCTCGGAACCGAGTTCGAGGTCGTCCTCTGCGTCGACGTGCTTTACCACGTCGTCGATGAGCGGCGCTGGCGTGGCGCGCTAGAGGCGTTACGCGCGCATGTCTCGGACGCCGGCGTCATCCTGATCGTCGAGTACTTTCCGGGAGAGCCGTCGCGGACGACCCACTGCCGCTGGCGCTCGCGAGCGGATTATGAGGCGGCCTTCGCTGCGGTCGGACTCAGGACCCTCATGACGCAGACATTTCGCGAAAGCGTGACCGGCCATGAGAAGACGATCATCGCCGCCGTCCGGCGGTGACGGCGGCGTCAACTCAGGCGAAAAAATTTCGAAATTTTCGATTATCTTCTAATATCAGAGATATAACCCCCATGCTCACTGTGTGCACACGGCGTCAGACCGCCTCCATCAGCGCGTCCGCCGCCGTCTCCGCCGCCGGTCGCGCGCCCTTCATCCGCTTCGCCAGGGCCCCCGCCCGCTCGCGCGGGATCGGCGAGCCGAGCGCCCGGTCGACCGCCGCGCCCGCCTCCCGCGCGCCGTAGCGCCCGACGAGGCCGAGCCCGAACCCGCCCTCGCCGAGCGCGCGGGCGATCATCACCTGTTCGGACTGGGTCGGCAGCGCGACCTGCGGAACCCCGGCGAGCAGGAACGCGGCGGCGACCCCGTTGGAGCCATGGCTCACGCCGAGGTCGCAGCGCTTCAGCAGCGGGCCGAGCCGCGCCGGCCCGTCCACGAGCCGCACGGGCCCGCCCTCGAGCCGAGCCTTCAGCGCCGCCGGCGCGCCCGGCGCGGCGAGGATCACGTCCTCCTCCTTCGGTCGCGCCGCCAGCGCCTCCACACCCGCCTCGAAGGCCGTGCCGCCCGGCCTCAGATAGGCGAAGATGCGCCGCGCCGCCCCCTTCCGCCAAGCGAGTTCCGCGCCCTGGTCGAGCGTCACGAGCTGCCCGAGATAGGGCGGATGGTCGGGCTCGAACCGCTTGCGGTCCCCGTAATGGTCGATCTCGGCGAAGGTCGAGAGGAGGAAGGGTCCGCCTCGGAACAGGTCCGCGAAGGCCCCCATCTCCTTGCCGCCGCGAAGCCGCAGCGCCGCGTTCGCGGCCTCCAGCGCCGCCGCCTCCGGCGCCGCCGCCTTCTCCGCCTCGCCGTCCAGCCAGTGATAGAAGGGCGGCATCGGCTCCGCCCGCGGCGGTGCGTCATAGCCGCTGCCGACCGTCGCCGCGCGAAGCCCCGCCGCCCGCGCGGCGAGCAGCGCCGTCGGCGCCGCCTGCGCCACGATCATGTCAGGGCGCACGAGGCCGAAAAGCGCGCCCCAGGCTTCGACAAGCGCCGCGAGCGGGCCCGGCTCGCGCCAGCCGACATGCCGCAGCACGTCCGGATAGGAAACCGCCCTGTAGCCCGGCGTTTCCGGCGGGCGGAAAGGGGTGAACGGCGCCGGTAGGAGCGTCACCGGCAGATCGGGCGCAAGCGCGCGAAAGGAAGCCGGCTCCTGAGCGGCCACGAAGATATCCGCCCGCTCGCCCAATGCGCGCGCGATCTCCGCCATCTTCGAGACATGGCCGAAATGCGCGCCGAGCTCCCAGGCGAAGAGCAGGCGCGGCCGGGCCACGATCAGCCGAGCGGGCGGAGCGGCGCCGGATGGACCATGAAGCGAATCTCCTCCGTCCGGAAGCCGATGATCATCGGCCGCCGCACGCCCGGGATCAGCGTCACATCGTAAAGCTCCTGCACCGCGCCGTCGATCTCCAGCCCGTGCTCCACGTCCCCGGTGTCAAGGTTGACGACGGCGATCTGGCAGGTCGGGCTGACGCCCTCCTTCGCCAGCCGCTCGTCGAGCGCGAGGCCTTCGAAGGTCCGGTCCTTCCGCGGGCGGGAAACGCCGATGACGGCGTGCCGCCCGACGAAGGTCACGCCGCGGGCGAAGCCGGGCAGGAAGCACATCGGCTCGAACTTCCCGCTCTTGCGGTCCACGCGCCCGAACTCCCCGGTGCCGGACTGGATGAGATAGAGCTCGCCCTGATGCAGCCGCGGCGAATGCGGCATCGAGAGCCCGGTCGCGACCGGCTCCCCGCTCGCCACATCGAGCACGACGCCGCCCTCCCGCCGATGCTCCCGCCACGCGCCGGCGACATTGGTCCGCGCGACGCAGGTGACATAGGCGGGCTTGTCGCCCTCCATCGCGAGGCCGTTGAGATGGCACCGGTCCTCCGCCGCGATCCGGTCCACGAAGGGCGGCTTCCAGACGGGGACGAAGCTGTGCTTCCAGTCCAGCGTCGCGAGGCAGTTGAACCGCGTGACGACGAAGACCGGCGGCCGCCCCCCGGCGAAGGGATGGACGTCGTGGATGTCCACGTCGCCCGTCGTCCGCCCGTCGATGGGGAGATAGACGGCGTCGTATCCCTCCCGAACCTGGCCCTTCTCCAGCACGTTCTCGAAGCGCCAGAGCTGGTAGAGCGAGGAGAGCCAGAGCGCGCCGTCCGGCCCCGCGCCGAGGCCCATGCAGCGCGGAAAGCTCCGCTCGAAAACGGAGAGGCGCCCCGTCTCCCCGTTGACGCCGATCAGGAAAATCTTCCCCGCCTGGTAGGTGGTGAAGCCGAGGCTGGCGCCCGTCCCCGCCAGCCATGGCGTGAAGGTGCGCGAGGGGCGAAGCTCCAGCTTCGGCGCCTCCGCGGCGGGTTTCGTCTCGGCGGCGTCCTCGGTCATCTCACCCCTCCAATTCCGCGCCGGAGACTATGCGCGCCCTTCGCCTCCGGCAAGGCGCGGCGTCGGTCGTGTGCGATTCCTCACATGGCTGAGCCTCTGGCGGCGCGTCGCCGACTTGTCACGCTCCCGCGGTTGACGCGAGACGGCGGACTACGGCAGAATTAAGGTTGTGTTAATGCGCCATGTCATGGCGCTCGCGCGCATATGCGCCGGAAACGATGGGGCTTGCGATGGGAAATTACGCCGGGCTTGTGGTCGATGGCGGCAGCAGCTTCGACAGCCTCGGGGCCTCCGTCTCGGGGATCGGGGACTTCAACGGGGACGGGATCGACGACTTCATCGTCGGCGCGCCGCGCGCCACCGACATCGATAGCTATCAGTTCAACGGCTCGGCCTACATCGTCTTCGGCACGGTCGACGGCCCTGCAACACTGAACGTCAACGAGCTGGACGGGACGAACGGCTTCCGCATCACGCCCGAGGACGCGACCGGAGACGGCCTGCGCCCGATCGGCGACGGGATCTATGTTTACGGCTCCTACATCTACTCGTTCGGCTCTTTCGTGGCCGGTATCGGCGATGTGAACGGCGACGGGCTTGCGGATGTCGCCGTGGCCGGGCGCACCAGCAACTATTACAGCTTTGCTCAAGGTCCGCTCGAGCGCGCCAACTCCATCTTCGTGATCTTCGGGACCGACGCGGCCCAGCCGGCGGAGATAAGCGTCGCCAGCCTCGACGGAACGAACGGCTTCCAGATCTTCGGGACGGGCGGCCTGCTGAACGGCATTGAGGCGGCGGGCGACGTCAACGATGACGGGGTCGACGACTTCCTCATCAGCCAGTCGCCGGTTCCGAACGGGCAGTTCGGCTTCATCGGCGTCGCCTCGATGATCGACTCGGGCGGCGCCATCGTCGCCTCATCCATCGGCGAGGAGCAGGAGAGCAAAGGGGCCGCTGGCTACGTCATCTTCGGCGATTCGACGCTGGGCGACGGCGGCGCGACGTCGGACGCGGGTACGTTCCGGATCGACGATCTCGACGGCTACAACGGCTTCGAGATTTTGGCCACGCGCAGCGCCACCGGCTACTACGGCGAAATCGGATTCTACGGCAACGAGTTCCGCAGTTTCACCACCGCGGTGGGCGACGTGAACGGGGACGGCTTCGCCGATATCGCCGTGCGCACGCTGGTCGAAACGAACTCCGTGACGCCGTTCTACGACGAAAACGGATACTTCCAGTATAACAACTACGAAACGACTCAGGAGGGCCGCCTCCACATCGTCCTCGGCCGTGCGGCGCCGGATTTCAATGGCGACGGTCGCCCGGAATCCGTCGACACTACATTCTACGATATCAACACCATCGAGGGCGAAGACGGCGTCGTTGAGGTCTTCTGGGGGCCGGCGAGCGGCATCTACTACGGAAGCCAGTCGCTCTTCCAGAACGTCAACGTGCGCGGCGTGGGCGACATCAACGGCGACGGGTTTGACGACGTCGCGGTCAGCCAGCCCAATATCAACCGCATCTACGGCGAGGACCGCTCGATCGGCTATGTCGACGTGTTCTTCGGGTCGGCCGACGGACCGAACCCCTATGTCGGCCCCGACCTGAGAATCGTCAAGTTCGACAGCACGCTGGATTATCTCGGCCAGGCGATCGCCAGCATAGGCGACGTGAACGGCGACGGGGTGAACGATTTCGCGATCAGCGCGCCCCGCACCTCGTTCCTCGAAACGGTGGCCGACGGCGTGTTTATCGTCTTCGGTTCGACCGACGGGCCGACCCGGATCGACCTCGAACAGATCGGACAGCCGGGCGGAGACGCGCTCGGCTACCGCATCTTCTCCTCCGATTCGACGTTCTTCAACCGCTCGTCCTTCGGCGAGGTCATCTCCGCGGCGGGCGACGTGAACGGAGACGGCTTCGCGGATCTCCTGATCGGCGCGCAATACGCCGATGTCGATACGCTGCCCTATGGCGGCTCGAACGCGGGCCGCGCCTTCGTCGTCTATGGCGGCGCCGAGGCGCTCGAGGCGGCGGACAACGCCGACGGCATTGACGACAACGTCATCGACATCGCGAACATCGTTGTGAACGTCGACACGGGCGTCGTCCCCATCGTCGTCTCCGTCGCGAATGCCGGCCTCGTCGGCGTCTCCCGCTCCGAAGGGAATTCGGGCGAGACGATCTTCGCCTTCGAGGTGCGCCGGACCGGCGACCTGACGGAGGACGTCTCCTTCGACTTCGCCGTCACGCCCCTCGATTCGAGCCTCAACGGCGCCGATTTCGCCGGCGGCGTCCTGCCGAGCGGAACGGCCTCCTTCGCCTCCGGCGCGGCGACGACCATTGTCGAGATCGCCGTTCAGGGCGACGTCGACATCGAATCCTCCGAGGTCTTCGCCTTCACCGTTTCCAACGCTGTCTCCGAGACGTCGCCGATCTCCATCGGCGCGGCGCAGACCCTCGGGCGGATCGTGAACGACGATTTCCCGATCCGCTTCTTCGCTCTCGACGCCAGCGTCTTCGAGGGCAACCCGGGCGACGACAACATCCTCACCTTCACCGTGACGCGCACCGGCCCCGGCTTCCCCGCCTCGGTGGACTTCACCGTGACGGGCGATTCGATCTTCCCGGTCGACGCCGCCGACTTCGAGCCCGGCGAGTTCCCGCTTTCCGGCACGCTCGACTTCGCCGAGGGCGAGTTCTCGAAGACGATCAGCCTGCGCGTGGCCGAGGATTTCGACATCGAATCGAGCGAGCGCGCGCTCCTCACCCTCTCCAACCCGCGCTCCGACGATGCGCTGGTGCTGATCTCTGACGGCTTCGCCATCGGAACCGTCCGGAACGACGACTTCGCCCCGGAAATCTTCATCAGCGGCGACACGTTCGTTCTCGAAGGCAACCCCGGTTCTGACCGCGGCTTCAACTTCACCATCGAGCGGCGGGGCGACTTCGACGGCCCGGTCGAGATCACCTATGTGATCAATCCCTCTCCGGCTCCGGGCGACTTCTTCGCCGCCGACGCCGCCGATCTCGAGGCGGGCCTCCCGCAAGGGCCGTTCACGGTCACCATCCCGGACGGGCAGGCCTCCGTCTCCTTCCGCGTCAACATCGCAGAGGATTTCGTGATCGAGCCGCGGGAGAGCTTCTCCGTCAGCATCGTTTCGGTCGACCGCCCGGAAGGCGGCGTGATCTATGACGTGATCCGCCCCTCCATCACCGCCACGATCCTGAACGACGACGGCCGCCCGCCGGTCATCCCGCCGGGGGTCGAGGCGGACGTTTTCGGCGACCCGCACATCATCACGCTCGACGGCCTCGGCTATGACTTCCAGGCGGTCGGCGAATACATCCTCGTTGAAACGCTGCCCGGCGCCGCGAATCCCTTCCAGGTGCAGGTGCGGTTCGAACCGCTGCCGGGTTCCGATCTCGTCTCCGTCACCACCGGCATGGCGGTGAAGATAGGCGAGATCACGGTCGAGATCGACGCGACCGGGCCGGAGCTCCTGCTGGTGGACGGCGAGGGCCTGACCGATTCGCTCCTCGCCCTCGGCGCGCTTGATGCGGACGGAGACGGAGAGCCCGACATCTTCTTCGACGAACCTTCTGGGATGATCTTCATCGTCCTCAACGGCGCTGACGAGCAGCTCGCGCTGAAGGCGATGGACGGGACGCTGAACGTCTGCGTCTTCCTTTCCTCCGAGGAGGGCGGCAACGCCGGCAATGTCCGCGGCCTGATGGGCGACGGCGACAGCGACGGAACGGCGGACGACCTCGCGCTCCGCGACGGCACGGTGCTCTCCCAGCCGGTCGATTTCGACGTGATCTATGGCGACTACGCCGCTTCCTGGCGGCTCGACGGCTCCGAGGGGAAGGCGCCGCTCTTCTCCAACGCCGTGACCTTCCCGGAGAATTTCCCCGCCGCCGTCATCACGCTGGACGATCTGCCTGTCGAGCTTCGCGAGGCGGCGGAGGCGGCGGCGCTCGCCGCCGGGCTCGACCCGAACAACACCGCCGTCTTCGAAGGCGCGGTGCTCGACTTCGCGCTCACCGGCAACCCGAACTTCATCCAGGGCGCCACGGGCCTTGTCGCCGAGACCCAGGCGACGACCGACCCCGCCAACGCGCCGGCCCTGCCGGCCGTGGTCGGCGTCACCGTCGCGGACCCGAACGAGGACTTCGTGGAGGGCGACGAGGGCGAACAGTCCGCCGTCTTCACCTTCTACCGGATCGGGGACGCCTCGGGCGCACTGACCCTGTCCTACGCCGTGGGC
The DNA here is from genome assembly GCA_030429105.1 of Alphaproteobacteria bacterium. Lineage (GTDB taxonomy): Bacteria > Pseudomonadota > Alphaproteobacteria > Rhodobacterales > Rhodobacteraceae > Pikeienuella. The sequence continues at coordinate 1,582 of JAUIDE010000044.1, read as the reverse complement.
GGCGATGTCGATGCGGCTGATCTCGGCGCCGGTCAGGCCCTGACGGGCGAGGTGACCTTCGCGGAGGGCGAGACGAGCGTCTCCATCCTCGTCGCCGTCGCGGGCGACCTCATGTCGGAGGACGACGAGGCGCTGACCGTCACCATCACCGGCGTCAGCGACGAGACGGCGCTCATCGCAGGGCCGAGCGCGACGAAGACGATCCTGACGGACGATTTCGCCCCCGAGGCGGCGGATGACGTCTTCACGACGACGGAAGACGCCCGGGTGGCCGGCAACCTCCTCGCCCCCAACCGCGAGACGGCGGATATCGACGCGGACGGCGACCCGCTCACCGTCGTCTCCGTCACCTCCTCCACCGGCGTCGAGCGGGCGGTGAACGCGGCGAGCGGCACCGGCCTCTTCATCCTCGCCTCCGGCGCGCATCTCCGCGTCAATGCGGACGGCAGCTTCACCTACGATCCGTTCGGCTTCGGCTTCAGCGGCGCGTCCTCGCTCACGGATTTCGACCGTCTCGATGACGGGGAGATCGGTGTCGAGACCTTCACCTATGTCGTGTCCGATGGGAACGGCGGCTTCGACGAGGCGACCGTCACGATCACGGTCAACGGCGTCAATGACGAGCCCATCGCCGTCATCGACAGCATCAACGTGACGGAGGACGACGCTCAGGGCTCGGTCAATCTCCTCAACGGCAATATCGGCCCGGATGTCGATCCGGAGGGCGGCCCGCTCGCCATCACCCAGCTCAGCATAAACGGCCAGAGTGTTGCGGTGGACCCGCTGACCGGCGGCACGCTCACGCTCGCCTCCGGCGCCTCGATCACCGTGCTGGCGGACGGGACGGCGACCTTCTTCACCAACGGCGCCTTCGAGGATCTCGGCAATCAGCCGGGCCAGCTCGTCCAGCGCAACATCAACTTCACCTACACGGTGGCGGACGAAAAGGGCCTCACCGACACGGCGCTGCTCCAGGTCTTCGTCTCCGGCGTCAACGACGCGCCGGAGATCGACCCGATCGAGGCCGCCTTCCTTGCGGATGACGAAGGGCGCGCGATCAACCTTCTCGACGGCGCGTTCGACGCGGAAGGCGACGACCTCGCCGTGGAGGACATTTCCGTCGAAGGCCCCGGCGGCCTCCCTCTCGCCTTCGACTTTGACCCGGAAACGGGCGTTCTGACGCTGGGCGACGGCCAGTTCGGCGGCCTTGCGGAAGGCGAGACGGCGACTGTCGTCGTCTCCTATGTGGTGAGCGACGGGGCGGCGTCGACGCCCAATTCCGCCACGATCACGATCACGGGCGTCGCGGCGCCGAACAGCCCGCCGGTGGCCGTGGACGACGACTACACGACCGGCTTCGGGGACGACCTGATCGTCGGCGTGGGCGAAGGGCTGCTGGCGAATGACAGCGACCCGGATTTCGACGCGCTCACCGTGGTCGGCTTCCAGCAGGCGGCGAACGGCGAGCTGGCCGTGTTCCCGGACGGCTCCTTCACCTACACGCCGGAGGCCGGGTTCTCCGGAACGGAGACGATCCTTTACACGATCTCGGACGGCTTCGCCGTCGCGACGGCGACGCTCT
>JAUIDE010000043.1 GCA_030429105.1 Alphaproteobacteria bacterium | reverse complement strand
CTGCCGTGGACCCCGGGTGACAACACGGTTTACGCCGTGCGCGCCGAAGGCGCCGGCGTGGCCGTGCTGGCGCGCGGCGAAGGCGGAGACTTCGAGTACGTCTTCGCGCCCTCCGGAGGCAACCTCGAGGCGACCGGTCGCCCGCTGTCCATCGATGCGCGCGAACTCGCGCTCCGCGAAGTGGCCTACGACCTCGACCTCAATGGCAGCGGCGTCGTCGGCGAGCCGGTCGTCGCCCGGCGCGACATCAGCGTCCGGGCCGACGGCCACGAACTCGAACTCTACGAGACGGAAGCGGGATCGCACTTCTTCAAGCTCGGCGATCGCGTGTGCGCGACCCGGATCGAAGGCGGCGAGACCACGCTGCCGCCGTTCGCACCCAACTTTCCCTTCTCGGAGGAGGGCGACGGCATCGTTCTCCGCGCGTCGCGGGGGCAGCTCTGGGATGCGCGATACGACGGCTCCAACGGAGAAGCGGTCGCCATCAGGGCGACGGCGGTGAACGGGGACCTGCGCCCGACGGCCGTGACGGTTCTCATCCGGGCGGAGTCCGAGACCGGAATCGTTCGCTTCTACGAGCAGGATCACGCGCTCGATGCAGCGTCCAACGAGACGCTCGCCGAGACCGCGCGCTGGCGCCCTACCGATCCGAAATCGGTGGAGGGTCTGTATCTTCAGGATCTCGATCTTGATCGAGTGATCGATGCACGGACGGTCGACTTTGCGACCGATTTCCCGATTTCGCCGACCGGCGCTTACCTCGCCGAGGAGCGACTGATCGTCACCGGCGAGCAGGTTCGGTATCTCAGCGGCGGACCCGACGCGTGCGGCGTTCGCGCCGTTCCGGCGGATCATCGGTTCCCGGACTATTATGACGCTGGCGAAGAGCTGATCGATCGGGGCTTTCGTCTGACGCCGGCCGAGCAGGTAGACGAACGCGACACTCTATCGGTAAGCCTGCGAAGCGCCGGCGGTGTGGCGACATTCGGCTTTACCGTTCCGGACCATGCGCTCCAGGAAGAGACTCATGTGCGTGTGGCGCCCGCAACTCTGAGCCCGGGCGCAGTCGTTGAAATCGTCAATTCTGACGGCGTCGTCGTTTCGGGCGATGATTTTCTGGAGACGGGTGCAGATCTTTCAGGTGGCGTGTATTTTCTGCGCGTAGATACGAGCAATGCAGAAGCTCAACCATTTGCTCTCGAACTGGTCCAGCGCCCGCCATTAGGTTGGGTGCGCGCCGTGACGGCGCGCGAGAATGTCCTCGAGATCGATCAGCCGGTCATAGATGTCGACACCGACCTTGGAGATGTCGACCCAGACCTCGTTAAGATGGAATTCAATCCCGGGTCCGGTGGCACGGTCGTGGTCACCGCCGGAACTGAACTCAGGATTCTTGCCGAACACGCTGCGGGCAAGACGTTCATCGGCGACGGAACGGTCGCCCTCCTCGGAGATCTGCGCGGGCATGATTTCTCGTCGGTCCTGACGGCAACCGTCGATTTCTCCCAAGCGGATCATATCGACCAGCCCGACGGCGGAGCGGAGTTGAACTTCCCGCTGCACCTCAAACTGTGGCCGCCGATCGAAGCAGGCAAGCTGTGGATCATTCGTGGCGATCAGGCCGATCTCGTTACGCGCACCGAAGGCCTTCGCATCGAGGGTTCCGAGGAAGGAGGCTCCGTCGGCAATGCGCGGATCGTGGATTCTGTAGCGGATCTTGATCTTTCCGACGTGGATGTCGCCTACATCGACATGTCCGGTGCGACAGGAACCCCTGCAGAACTCCCTCAAGTCGATTCAGGGCGTTTTGTCCTGTTGCGGGCAGATCAGGCGACCGGTCTCGGCGGAGATTTCGGCGGCGCGCGACTGCACCTGACCAGCGACTCCCTCACGCATATCGCGGAAAATGCGGTCGATTTCTCAGCGATCAAACTCGCGGGTGGACAGTTCACTACGGTCGTGCGGTCTGATCTCTCTGTCGATGCCAACGCCGATCTCGGCGAACTTCGGGTGACTGTGCTTGGCGCGAATACGACCCTTCGCCTGACGGGCGAACAGGCGAACGCGCGCCAGATCAACGACCGGGTAGCGATCTGGACCCGCGATACGGACAGGTCTTCGCAGCAGACCGGCGCGGCGGGCAGAGTAGTCGTTGTGGAGGCAGACGATAACACTGACTTCAGTCGATTTGGTGAAAACAATATCTCGGCGCAAAACGACCATCTGTACGTCACGCTTGAGTTCAGAGAATCGGGCGTCGTCGACCTGGGAGCGAACGCGACCATAACTTCGCCGATTGGCGCCCTGCTTCGCGGAAGCGGTACGGAGCTTCCCCCGGCGTTGCGCATTGACGCTTACGATGTCGGCCCTGGCGTCACGCTTCGCTTGGGCGAGGAACAGGCGACATTCCGCGAGGCAATCGGGGCTGGACGGATCGAGATAGCGGACTTTGGCTCTACAACCGACGCTTGGGGTTTTCAGCGTGGGTCATCGCCGACTGCGGAAGCCACGCTGATTTCGGGCGAAGGCGTGCTCGACCTGCGCACGAACCGTTCGCTGGATGATGCAGTGGACGAGTATGCCCTCGGGGCGCGAGCAGCAAGTTTCGCAGAGGTGCAAGCGACTGGTCGCTTGATCGAGGGTGATGCGGGCGTCGATGTTGAGGTATACGATCTTCAGGATGACACGGACCTCTCAAAGGTCCAACCGCATCTCGATCTGACCGTCTACCAAACTTCAGATCGGGATATCAGCGCAAACAGCAATCTTGCGACTGTTGATCTTTTTGATATGTCGTCCCACGCCCTTGAGGCGTCATCGTCACTCTTGGGTAATGACGTAAAATTTGAGAATGGCAATGTGACATTAACTGTAATAGAATATGAGGTGCTTCAGAAAGCATTTGATTTCACCGATGCATATTCAACAGTTGAACTCGAAATGGGCTCCGATGTTTCTGGCGCCACGCTGAGGGGCGTCGATGTCTATTCGCTTGTCGACGGAGCTTCGGTGACCATGTCGGTCGCCCAGCATGACGTGCAAGACGTCATGATCAATGGCGGCGGATCGGAAACGATCACGCTTGTCGGTTCTGCGGACAGCGATGCCGATACCGATATCGAGACATACGTCCTCGACGGTTCGCACGATAATGTCCTTCGCCTCAGCGCTGGCGGTCAGTCCGTCACAGGCGGAGCGGGAGACGATACGGTCGACGTCGGCGGCCTGAACGTCTCTGGGACGTATGCGCTGGCCGGGGGAGCGAACGTCGTCCGGTTGGACGATGGGGTCAACATCTCGCAAGCCGAAGTCTCGGCAATCGGGGGAACCTTCACCTTCGATCTGCTCTCTGACGCGACGGCTACGATGTCGACCAATCAGCACATTGCGGCGGCTGGGATCACCGGCGACGGGCCAAACGCAATAACCTTCTCCAACGGCGGCACGGTCACCGGCGATGCCGACATCGAGAGCTACACCCTCGCCAATGTCGGCCCGAACACCTTCACCTTGGGGGCGAACGGCCAGAGCGTGACCGGCGGCACAGGGGCGGACGTCGTCGACATCGGCGCGCGCGCGATCACCGGCGCGATTGCGCTTGGAGACGGAACCGACACGGTCAAGGTGTCGGACGGCGGGAACCTCTCCGGTGCGAAGATCTTCACGGGCGTCGAGCGCGTCACGCTCGATAAGGATGCGAACGCGACGATGACCATCGCGCAGAACGCGCTGATCGCCGAGGCGGCGGGGACCAACACGATCACGCTGAGCGAGGCCGGCGCGACGACGGGCGACGAGGATGTGGAGACCTACGCACTCGCCGACGGCGCCAACACCTTCTCGCTGGGAGCGCTCGGCCAGAACGCGACGGAGAGCGGCGGAGCCAACACGCTGGTCTTCGGATCGGGTGCCTACAGCGGGACGTTCACGGGCTTCGGCGTGGACGATACCTACCAGGTGGTGAACGGCACGAACATGTCCGGGGCGACGGGTCTCGACGCGGGCGTGCTCGACTTCCAGGACGCTGACGCCGCGGTGACGCTCGATGCGGCGCAGAACGGCTCGCTGACGGTCCTCGCCAATGGGGCGGATGCCGGCGCGCAGACCATCAGCGTCAGTGAGGCCGATACCTTCACGGCGGACGCGAACGTAGAGACCTACCAGCTGACCGGCGTCAGCCAGATCACGGTCGCCGCGGGCACTGCGGTCTCCGTCGGTGGCAGCGATTCTGCAGACCAGACGGTGGTCGTCGACGGGCTAACCACGACCGGCGCCTATGATCTCGGCGGCGGGACCGCCGACACCGTGTCGATCATCGCAAACTCGGACATCAAGGGCTCGACCTTCACCGGCGTCGAGCGCGTCACGCTCGGCTCGGGCGTGAACGCGACGATGACCATCGCGCAGAACACGCTGATCGCTTCGGCGGAGGGGATCAACACGGTCACCCTGTTCAACGCAGGCGTGGCGACGGGCGACGCGGAGGTGGAGACCTACGTGCTCGCCAACGGCGCGAACAGCTTCGTTCTCGGCGCAGACGGCCAGGGCGTGGCAGGAGGCACCGGCGCGGACGTCGTTGACGTCGGCGCGCGCGCGATCACCGGCGCAATCGCGCTCGGCGACGGAAACGACACGGTCAAGGTCTCGACGGGCGCGAACCTCTCCGGCGCGTCGACCTTCACCGGCGTCGAGACCATCGACGTGGCCGCCCCCGGCGCGACCGTCACGATCAGCGAGGCGCAGCACGCCGCGGCGATCACCGTTGCGGGGAGCGGCGCGCAGGGCGGCGACGTCACCATCGTCTTCGACGAGGCGGTCGGCGACGGCGGATCCACACTGACCGGCAAGACCTCCGTCGCGCGCTACACGCTGACCAGGGAGGTGAACGACTTCACGCTGGGCTATGCGGGCCAGAGCGTCGCCGCGTCGGCAGGCTCGGGGACGATCAGGATCGGGGCGGTGGACGCAACCGGGACGTTCGCCTTCACCGTTGGCGCGAACTACACGCTCGATCTCACCCCCGGCGCGAACATTTCCGGGGTGAATGGCGGCGCGGCCACGACCGCAAACGCGCTCACCTTCACCGGCCCGGTGTCGATGACGGCGGCGCAGCACAACGCGTTCACCAGCGGTATCACTGCGTTGAGTGGGGCGGACACGATAACCCTGACCACGGCCGATACGGCGACGGGCGACGCGGATGTGGAGACTTATTTGCTCGGCGAGGGCGCGAACACCTTCACACTGGGGGCCACGGGCCAGAACGTGACGGAGAGCGGCGGAGTCAACACGCTGGTGTTCGGAGCCGACACCTATACTGGGACGTTCACGGACTTCGACGCGGACGACACCTATCGGGTGGTGGGCGGCACGAACCTGTCTGGCGCGACGGGCCTGACGCAGGGCACGCTCGACTTCCAGGACGCCAGCGCGACGGTGACACTGAACGCTGCGCAGAACGGCTCGCTGACCATCGCGAACGCGGCAGGCGCGCAGATCATCGTTGTGATCGAGGCCGACACCTTCACCGCGGACGCGGCGATCGAGACCTACCGGCTGACGGGCGCGGGCACGATCACGGTCGCCGCGGGGACGAACGTGGAGGTTGCGGACGGAGACAGTGCCGACCAGACGGTGATCGTCAACGGCCTGACCACGACCGGGGCCTACAGCCTCGGCGACGGCGGCGCGGACACGGTCGCGATCACCGCGATCTCCGACATCAGCGCCTCGACCTTCACCGGCGTCGAGCGCGTCACGCTCGGCAACGGGGTGAACGCGACCATGACGATCGCGCAGAACGCGCTGATCTCGACGGCGACTGGGGCGAACAGTGTTGGGTTGTCGGAGGCGGGCGTTGCGACGGGCGCCGCCGAGGTGGAGAGCTACAACCTGACGAACGGCGCAAACACCTTCACGCTCGGTGCCCTGGCGCAGAACGTGAACGGCGGCACGGGTGCGAACACGCTGGTGTTCGGCGCCGGCGCCTATACGGGGACGTTCACGGGCTTCGGCGCCGACGACACCTGCCGGGTGGTGGATGGCACGAACCTGTCCGGGGCGACGGGTCTCGACGCGGGCGAACTCGACTTCAATGACGCCGACGCGACCGTTACGCTCGACGCGGCGCAGAACGCCTCGCTGACGATCCTCGCGGGTGGGGCGGATGCGGGCACGCAGACCATCGACTTGACCGAGGCGGCCACGTTCACCGGCGACGCGGCGATCGAAGCCTACATCCTCGGCGACGGCAACCAGACCTTCACGGTCGGGGCGACGGGCCAGGCGGTGACGACCGGGACCGGGAATGTCACGGTCAGCACCAATGTGGTCACGGGCGCGCTCAACGGGTCTTCGGCGGATAACTTCACCCTCGCCGCGACAGGCGGCACGCTAGACTTCACCGGCGTGACGCTGACCGGGCTCGACGCGCTGACCATCGCCAACGGGGCCACCGTGACGCTGACGGCGGCGCAGGCGAGCGATGTGTCGATCACCGGCGACGGCAAGGTGATCGTGACGGACGTCACGGCGGACACCAACCTCACCAACGCCACGGTCGAGACGCTCGAGGTGCGGTTGTCCGCGGCCGCTGACCTCCGGAACAACGCCACCCTCGGCGCGGTCGAGCGTTACGACCTGACGGGCGACAACATGTTCCTGACGCTGCTCGGCACGCAAGCGACCGGGAAACAGATCGACGCGACGTCCGGCAATGCGGGAACCCGAGCAGAACTCTGGCTGGTGGGGCTCCCGGGCGACGCCGACCTCTCCGGTGTGGATGTGCGAAGCACCTACGTCTCGTTGACGGACGATCTCGCCATCGCCGACAGCGCCAAGATCGACACGGTCACGCGGTTCCTTCTCAGCGGAAACGAACTGACGATCGGCGCCGACAAGCTGAGCGCGGACATCGTGCAATTCGGGGCTGGTGACCCATTCTGGTCGACCTTCCATTCTGCGGCGGGACCCGGTTCGGTGGTCGTGCGCGGCGTCCAGAACGGAACAGACCTCGCGTCGTTCATCGACACAGACTACGGCACGCCGCCCATCACCGCGCGCATCAACGACAATGACACGGTCGATCTCTCCGGCAACAACACGCTGGGCGGCGTCACCGCCTACGAGGTCGGAACCGGCGCCACCCTCACCGTGACCGCCGCGCAGGTCGACGGCGACATGGCGACCGGCTTCGGCCAGATGGTGATCACCGGACTGGCCGGCTCGGCCGCCGACCTGGCGCTGATCGAGCCTCCCGGTGGTGTCACCCTCGCTCTCGGGGTGGCCGACGCGACGCTGGCGGCCGGGTTCGACTTCGCCGATATCGCCTACACGGTGACGTCGACCGGGCCTGGGACGCTCGACATCCGGAACGCGGACACATTGCCCGCCGCCGCGTCGTTCGTGCTGGGGGCCGACGTGACGCTGACGCTCTCGACCATTCAGGCGAATGGCCTGACCGTCACGGGAAGCGGCGACGTTGTGGTGGACGGCGTCTCGACGCTGGCCGGGGTTGACCTGGCGTCGATGAGCAACACAGGCGACCTTACGCTCGAGGGTACGTCATCAGGCGATACCGTGGACGCCAGCAGCCTGACCCGCCCGCTCAAGATCTATGGAGCCAGTGGCAATGATGATCTTCAGGCCGGTTCGGCCGCCGACACGCTGGCAGGTGGTGAAGGCAATGATACACTTCGTGGCAACGCCGGCGATGACACATTCATTTTCTCCGGCACTATTGGCGACGATACGATCATTGGTTTCGAGGGTGCCGGCATCGTGGGTGGTGACGTCATCGACCTGTCCGGTTTCGCAGGGCTTCGATACGTCGATTTGTTTATCGGGACCGTCGGTGGCGACACGTTGATCGATGTGGGTGCGAACCCGTCTCAGATAATTACTGTGCAAGGCGTCACCGGGCTGACCGCGGACGACTTCTTGTTCAGCTGACCTCTTGCCGGGGCCGTCCGCGGCCCCGCACCGTTCCGGCCCGCTCGCCGGAAAACGTGGCGGATCGTTTTATCCGCCGTCACTCCCCGCCCGCCGGCATCCCCGGCGCGGCGGGGTTTTTCCGGGGAGCGCGGCGGGACGGGTCCTTCGCGTGAAACCGGGGGCGCCGAAATGGGGTCGCCCTCCGACCGCGCCCCAAAACCCTTGTGTTCGTCGGCGCGGTGCCGCATCGGCGAAGGAGACAGCGGAGCTTTGGATGCCGAACAGCAGACTTGCCGCCGCCGCAGCCGTGGCGATCGGGATCGCGTCCTTGACGATGACGACCCCCGCCTCGGCGGACGGGGCGATCGTCGGTCTGATGTCGGAACGGGACGCCGAGGTCCTCGCGGACTTCGACACGCGCCGTGCGGTCGCAATCGAGATGGCCGCCGGCGCCTCCGACGCGGCCGCCCTCGAGACGCTCACGCACGCGCTTTCGGGCCGGATCCTGCCTTTCGAGGCGGGCTATGACCCGAGCGGCGATTGGCGCTGCCGTTTCCTCAAGCTCGGCGGCGAACCGGCGCTGACCGTCTACGGCTGGTTTTCCTGCCGCATTTTCGACGACGGGGCGGGGTGGGCGCTGCACAAGACCACCGGCTCGCAGCGGAGCCTCGGGCGCCTTTACCGGCTGACCGAGGAGAGACTTCTCTATCTCGGGGCGCTGCATTACGCCCATGACGCGCCGATCCGGTTCGGGGACAACCCGTCGCGCAATCAGATGGCGGTTCTGTTCCGTCTCGATGATGGGCGCCTGCGGCTGGAATTCCCCGAACCCGTGGCAGAATCCGCTTTCGACATCCTGGAACTGGCGCCCTTAACCGGCGCCATCCTCAGCGCAGAAGAGTGATGCTCGAGGGATCGAAGAGCGGCCTTTCCTGGCCTTCCTCGACAAAGATCGCGCGCCCGGGCCAGCGAAGATCGGTCATGAAATACCGGACGCCATGCGTCGAGGCGCCATAGGGGCCGCAGACGGGTTCGGGGATTTCGCCGGAGGCAGCGGCGGCAAGGGCGGCCGGATCGTCGGGGGTCAGCACATGAAAGGCCCTGCTGAGCGGGGCCGGCCGAAGGGCGACGGCTCGCCATGTGCAGGCGGCCTCGGGCTCAAGGTCTCCGGCCGCGACCAGCATGTCGCTCAACGCGGCGATCTCCCCGCCCGGCGAGGAAAAGACCTGAACGGCGATCCCCATGTCGGCGTCGTCTCTCCGGGTGACGAAAGCCGCGCGCGCCTCGTCCCACAGGACCTGCCAGATGCGTCCGTCGATATCGCAGGTCTCCGCCCAGAGCCCGAATCCGCGTAACCGGCCGCTCTGGGCCGCCTGCATTTTCGCGGACTGATCTGCGAAGAGACGTCTCTGAGGACGTCGACAGCGACGTCCATAGGATCAGGGTCGTCGATGCGGGGCGAAGTTCTGGGGCGGGTGGAGCGTCGGCGGCGCTGGAGCGTCGAGGAAAAGCTTGCGGTCGTGATGGCGTCCCTGGAGCCGGATGCGGTCGTTTCGGATGTTGCACGACGGTTCGATGTGACGCGCCAGCAGGTCTACGACTGGCGACGCGCGGCGCGGCGCGGTGATCTCTGGGCGCCCGCCGGCGTGATGGGCTTCATCGAGGTCGTGTCCGGAGCCGCGGGCGACGCCCCTGTGATGGAGATGGAATGCACGCCCGCCGCGCCGTCAGCGATGGCGACGGTGGAGATCGTGCTGGTCGGCGGTCGTGTTCTGCGGGCGCCTGCGGGGCTGCCGACGTCCGAGCTTCGACGGCTGATCGGCGCCGTGGAGCGCGCATGATCGCGCCGGGCGCGGGCGTGCGGGTCTATCTGGCCTGCGGCGTGACGGACATGAGGAAGGGGATCGCCGGCCTTGCGGCGCACGCGCAGCTGGTGCTGAAGCAGAACCCGGCGTCGGGAGCGGTGTTCTGCTATCGCGGCCGGCGCGGCGACCGGATCAAGCTGCTGTTCTGGGACGGCCAGGGGTTCTGCCTCTACTACAAGGTGCTGGAGAAGGGGCGCTTCCCGTGGCCCTCTCCTGCGGACGGCACGGCGGCGCGGCTGACCGCGGCGCAGCTCGCGATGCTCTGGGAAGGGATCGACTGGCGGCGTCCGGCCTGGTCCTCGCCGCCGGCGCGGGTCGTGTGATTCATGCATTGAATCAATGATTTGATATGGTTCCGGGCCGTGGTCTCGGGTATCATCCGGGCATGACGCCGAACGCTGACGCCCTCCCCGACGATTCCGCGCTGCTGCAGGCCATGGTGCTCGGCCTGCGCGCGCAGATCACCGGAATGGATGCGGCGAACCGCGCCTACGAGGCGCTGGTGCAGGCGCTCAGGGTCACCATCGCACGGCTCAAGAAGCAGCGCTTCGGCCCGAGCTCGGAGAAGATCGAGCGCGAGATCGAGCAGCTGGAGCTTGCGCTCGAGAACCTCGAGGCCGCCCGCGCCGCCGCGGATCCGTCGCTGGAGATGGACGCGACGGAGGCCGACGAGACGCCTGTGGCCGGGATCGCCGCGCCCGACCTCCCCCTGTCGCCGCGGCGCCGCGGCAGGCCCCGCATCGCCGATGATGCGCCGCGCGAGACCGTCGTGCTCGATCCCGGCGAACGCTGCCCGGACTGCGGCGGGGTGTTGCGGCTGGTCGGAGAAGACCTCGCCGAGATCCTCGACTTCATCGCCGCGAAGCTGAAGGTCGTCGAGATCCGCCGACCGAAGAAGTCCTGCCGGGATTGCGAGCGCATGGTGCAGACCCCCGCGCCGCCGCGGCCTGTCCGGCGCGGCGCGGCCGGCCCCGCGCTGCTCGCGCACATCCTCGTTGCAAGATACGACGACCAGCAGCCGCTATACCGACAGGGCGAGATCTTCGCCCGCATGGGCGCCGACATTCCGCGCTCGACGCTGATCGACTGGTGCGGCCAGGCCGCGGGCGTCCTGCGGCCGCTGGCCGACCTGATCCGCGACGTGGTGGTGGCGTCGGATCGCATCCATGCCGACGACACGCCGATCCGCGTGCTCGATCCGAAGAAGAAGCGGATCGAAGGCCTGGCGCGCGGCGTGAAGGAGGGCCGCATCTGGGTGTACGTGAAGGACGACCGCCCCTGGGCGGGGAGCGACCCGCCCGCCGTGGCCTACTGGTTCTCGCCCGACCGCAAGGGCGAGCATCCCCGCGAACATCTGGCGGACTTCACCGGGACCCTGCAGGCCGACGCCTATGCCGGCTTCAGGGAACTCTACGAGCCCGGGCTCGACGGCGAGACACGCGTGCGGGAGGCGGCGTGCTGGGCGCATCTGCGGCGGGACTTCCACGACGTCTGGAAGGCGACGGACAGTCCGCTCGCACGGGATGCGCTGGAGCGGATCGGCGCGCTCTACGACATCGAGGCCGCCATCAACGGTCAGACCCTCGATGTTCGCCATGCTGTGCGCCAGCGAGAGAGCCGCCCGAAGGTCGAGGCCTTCCGCCTCTGGTGCGAACGCCATCTGACCCAGATCCCCGGCAAGGGCGATTTGGCGAAAGCCATGCGCTACGCGCTGAACCGCTGGGCGAGCTTCACCCTGTTCCTCGATGACGCCCGCGTCGCCATCGACAACAACGCGGCCGAGCGCGCCATCAAGCCGATCGTGCTGGGCAGGAAGAACTTTCTCTTCGCGGGATCCGACGCCGGCGGTGAAGTTTTGGCCGACGCGATGACCGTGATCGAGACCGCCAAACTCTCCGGCCTGAACCCGGAAGCCTACCTCACAGACATCCTCGGCCGAATCCGAAGCCATGATCCACGGCGCCTCGAGGAGCTTCTCCCCTGGATGTGGAAGGCCAGTCGCGACGCCAAGGCGAAGGCCGCCTGACGACAGGCGCCGAGCGGCCGGTTACGAATCCGCCGCCCTCGCGCCAGAGCAAGGAGCAGCCCTCCGCTTCGGTCCGCCAGCCGGGCGCCGGTGGAAGAGCGCTGTCCGCCAGGCCTGCCGCAGGCGCGCCCAGCGCGACGAAGAGGGCCGTCAGGCCGGTCCGGATCATTGCGCCCACCAGCCCTCAAGCTTCAGGGCCAGCCGCGCCGTTTCCTGCATGTGGCAAGCCAGGGTCGCCGGCCCGCCGCCCGTGCCCCCCATCCATTGCGCCTGCTCATAAAGGCAGGACGCATCCCGAAACGGGAGCCAGGCCCGCTGCATGGCGCGCAGGCTGTCCTCGACCGAGGCGGCGACGGATCTGAGGGTTTGCGCCTCCGCATCCTGCGCCTGCGCAACCTTGATCCTTTCCGCATAGGCGGCGTTCAGCCGGGTGTCCCAATATCCCAGCTCGCCCTCCAGACAGTCCATCATCCCCATTGTGCTGTCGCCGCCGGGCGTCATCATGCAGGCCGCCGCCGCGCGCCCGACGCAATCGAGAACGCCGTGGCCCCCGAGGCCCGGCGAGTTCGCGACGGCTTCACTCACGCAGCCGTCCGTCGCCGACGGGGAAAACGCCGGCCCCGCCGGAAGCTCGGCGGCCGATGCGACAGTCAGGGCAAGCAGGCCCGGTCCGAGGAGGCGGTTCATGCGTCGTCTGTCCATGATCGACCGTTTCGGCTGCGTCAGGAGGTCGGCTGAAAGTCTCTTCCGTCCCGCGGGGCGGCGCAACTGGGAAAGGCTCGGCGGCGCCGGGAATCTCATATAATACAATTGTTTACGGCTCATCAGCCCTTGGCCCCCGTCTCTCGAAGCAGTAGGGTGGCCGGGTGTCTGGACGGATGGATGCGGAGGAGGCGGCTCTTGTCCGTACTCGAAATGGAGGCGCGCGCCGGTTTCTTCGGAAAGCGCGGAATCTGCCGGTTGACGCGGGATCATGTGGAGCTTCTTCGCGGCTCACGGACAATCCGGATCGGATATGGCGAGCTTTCCTCGGTATGGGTCTATCGCCCGGCGCCGGGGCGGGCCGTGCTCGGGCTTGTCGCCCGGAAGGGTCCGAAGATCACGGACCGCTTGACCCCGTTCTCCCGGTCGGACGAAGAGGTTTCCGCCTTCATGGCCGCGCTCGTCGAGCGGGTCGCGCGGGCGGCGCCGATGACGCCCCTCCATCTCGGGCCGAGCCGACGTCAATGGATCGCCGCATGGATCGGGGCGTTCGTCTCCGGGGCCATCCTGCTCGCGGCCGGCTGGGCCCTCGCAGCCGGGGGCGCCGCCGGGCCGCTGCTGCCGCCGGTCGGGATCGCGGTCGTCAACCTGGTCGTCGCCGCGCCGATTCTGAAGTCCGGCCGCCCGCATGAACGGAGTGTCGGCGGGGCCGCGGCGGAGGGGATCCGACATCGGGCGTCGCGGCGGTTCGGAGCCGCGCCTCGGGGCGGCCCGCTCTGACGTTCCGCGGCCGATGCGGCGAGGACGGCGCCGCCGGTCGCAGAAGATGGCGACAGGCGCCGGGGCTGCGCCGCCGCGACGCCCTCGCCCGACCGAAGCGATCAGACGATGAAGGGTCCGCCGCGGGCTCGGCGAGGCGCCGCCGCGGTCGCCGGAACGCCGGGGCGCGCAATGTTAGGACCTTTCCGGAATTGACCGTCTTTCGTCCCGCCGCGGCGGTTGCATCGCCGCCCCTCGCGCAGGAGCGTAAGGCGCTTGCGCCCGGGGCGGGCGCGCGGCCTTCGTGTCTTGCGTCAATCGCTTCCGGTTCGCTGCGGTCGCCGAAACCCCCGGCGGGAGGGACGAACGTGCATAAGACAGGGCCGCTGATGCGCGCAGCCGCGCTCGCCATATTCGCGGGAGCCGCGCTCCCCGCCTCCGCCTGTGACGGCGTGTCGATCTCGGGCGCAAGAGCGCTCGAGTTCGGCGCCCTCGCCGTCAAGCCGCGGCGTTCCGGCTTTGTCGAGGTCGCCGCGAACGGCCGCCCCGCGACCTCGGCCGAGGCGATTTCGTTCCGCGGCGTTCCGGCCGCAGGCGAGTTCACCGTGACCGGGCCCGCCGGTCGCATCGTGGTCATCGAAGCGACGGCTCTCGAAGTTCCGGCGGAGCGGGCGGCCTCCGCCGCGCTTTCGGAGCTGATCTTCCGCTTTCCGGGTGGAACAAGGCGGCTCCCGGCCTCCGGGAGCCATGTCGAGGTCGCACTCCCGGAGCGCAGCCGCGGCCACGGAGTCGCGTCGGTGCGGATCTCGGTGGGGGCGGTGATGCGGATCCGCGCGGTCGAGCGACCCGTCGATCTCGACATCGCGGTTTCGCTCTCATGCGTCGATCTTCGCTGAGGCCGCCCTGTCGGGGTCGGAGCCCGACGCCCGCACCAGGGCGGTGCAGGCGTCTGCGAATTCGGCGAAGGGCGTCGTGATGATCGGCGTCCCCGACGCGCCGAACACCCTCGCCATGGCCGCGGTCAGCGGCCCGACCGCGCCACGCGGGAGGTCCAGCGCGCCGAGGTCCCGGGCGATCGCCGCTTCCGTCGCGTCCAGATAACAGACCCTGTCCTCGGTCCGGGCGGCGGCGGCGTCGCCGACGCGGAGGGCGACGAACGGCGAGGCGCCGGGCTCCCGCTCAGGGCCGAAGGCGGCCGCGGCGAGCATCTGGCCGAACAGCACATGCGGCGGATGGCCCGGCGTCCGCAGCAGGAACAGGAACGGCGCCGCCCCGGCGGCGGCGTCGGGCTCCTTCGCATGACATGAGAGAAGGCCGTCCGAAAGCTCCGCTCTGCCGCGCACGACGATCACGCCCTGCTCCTGAAACTTCTCCCGATAGGTCAGGTCGTAGCGCCCCTCGGGCCGCGGCGCGATCCGGAGCACGCCGCGCACGAGGCTGCCCCGGTAATAGCGGGAATAGGCATGGCTGTAGGTTACATAGCTCCCGCTCGCGGGGTCGGGCCCGGCTGGAGCGGCGGCGCGGCGCTCTTCGAGCGTCGACAGAATCGCCTCGAGCGCCGCCCGGTCGGCCGCCAGAACGTCGACCAGTTCGTCGACGAAGGCGGCGCGCGACGCCGCCGCGATCCAGGCGCCGCCGCGGCCTGATCCGATCACCATCGCCCAGTCCTCATAGAAGCGGTGATCGCGCGGGCGCGCGACACCGCGCACCCACTTGCGCGCCCGCTCCACCTCGAAGGCGGTGCGCGGGTTCACGGCGCGGAAGCGCGCGGCGAGTTCCTTGAGGCTTCCGCAGTGCAGCGCCCTCTGCGTAAGCCCCATCTTGAGCGCCAGTGACACCGTCAAGCGTTCTCCCGTTTTCGTTCGTAGTTGTTTTGGTGCGGACCGAAGTCAAGCAGCGAGATTGCAGCGCGCTCTCAGAGGCGGCAATAGCCATTGTATCCCGATTGAGAATTTCCGGAAATTCCCAGCTTCCTGCACTTATGTGCATCTTTGTGTCTTCGCTAGAGTCGTCAACGTCAGGTCAGCAGAAGTGCTTACATTGGCGACGAAGACTAAACGATAGCTTATGGGGCGCGTGTGACGGGAAGGTCCGTGCGCCGCGCCTGCAACCGGAAAGGCTTACCATGCGCTACACCCGCCTCCTTCTCTCCGCCGCCGCCATGGCGGCGGCGCTCGCCGCCCCAGCCGCCGCCGAGACTGCCACCACCCCCTCGACGTCACCGTCGCGCTGCAGCCCGCGCTGACGGTGAGCTGCACCAACGCGGATTTCGGCGTCATCCGGGTGCGGACGGGCGACCGGGGGATCGGTGCCGGATTTTCGAAAATTCAGATTCAGAGCAACGGGACACGCTCAATCACAGAAAATGGAAGTGGAGTGACACTCGGGACGGCAGGCGCCAGCGGACCGGTCTGCACCATGAGCGGCTCCAGCGCCGCTGACGGCGCGAATGCCACCATGGATTTCGACTCATCGTTTCCCGACCTTGCTGGCGCCGTCGTGGGAGAGTTCGCGGCCCCGACCACTGCAGGGCCAGTCAATGTGACATCCAGTACTTTTGGTTCCGCGACAATCACCGGTGGCGAAGCGACCTTCAATATCGATATAACCATCAGAATCGGCAACAATCTCACGGTCGATAACTACGGCGGCTATTCCGTGACGCGGACCGTGACGGTCAACGACGGCGTCTGACGCGGACCGTAGCTCCGGCGCGGGGGGCGGTCTCCGTTCCCGCCGCCCGCGCCGACCTTCTTCCCCACGGCCCCTCGCAAGGAAACCTGAAATGCGCTACGCTCGCCTCCTTCTCTCCGCCGGCGTCGCGGCGGCGCTCGCCGCCCCGGCCGCCGCCGAGACGGCGAGCACCACGCTCGACGTCACCGTCTCGCTGCAGCCCGCGCTGACGGTGAGCTGCACCCCCGCGGATTTCGGCGTGCTGAAGCTCGCCACGGGGAACCGGGGCAGCTTCACGCTCGTCCAGATCGGATCGAATGGAACCCGGTCCTTTCCAGGCAACGCCAACGGCGTGTCGTTCGGAGCGTCCGGCAGTTCCGGTCCGGTCTGCACCATGACGGGCTCGGCGGCCAGTAACAGCTCGTTCGCCTCGATCAGCATGGCCATCGGCGACGGCGCGATGGCCGGCGGCGCCGTCGGCGCGATCGCGGCGCCGGAGACGGCCCTCAGCGGTTTCGCCATCACCGGAACCACCACGAACGACGCCGAGGTCATCAGCGGCGAGGCCAGGTTCGACGCCTTGGGCGTGACGATCCGCATCCCGAACAACCTCATCCCGCAAAACTACGGCGGCTATGTCGGGACCATCCAGGTCACCGTGGACGACGGCCTCGGCGGCTGAGCGCCGCGCTGCGGCCTTTCGCTCCGGCGCCGGCCTTCAGTGCGACGACGACCGGCCGCGACCGGCCAGCGCCGGCAACAAGAGGAGACCTTGCCGATGACGCTCTGGGGTCCTTTCCGCCTTCGGCTCGCACGCGCCTGCGCGCCGGCGCTGGCCGCGGCGCTCGCCTCGGCCGCACCCGCGCAGGCGCAGGACATATCGGTGTCCGTCTCGGACAATGTGATCGTCCTTTCGGACCGCAAGCGTTCGGGCGGCATCGAATTGCTGAGCATGACGCCGGATGCGCTGGAATTCTCCGTCGCGGCGGCGGGGGCGCCCGAGGGGGCGCGCGACGGCTCCGAGCACCTGCGATGGTCTCCGCCGCGTGCGCTGGTCCCGCCGAATCGGGGCGTCCCGCTGCGCGTGTCGTTCCGCCCGCCGGAGGGGCTGGAGCCGGGCGAATACGTCGCGCGGCTGAACGTGCAGTCCCGCCCCGCCAACCCGCCGCCCGTCTTCCAGCCGGCGGAGACGCCCGAGGGCGGCGCCGGCCTGTCGGTCAGGGTGCCGATCGTCCCGGTGCTGCCGGTCACGGTCTATATCCGGCACAAGATCGATCCGCCCGCGCTCGAGGTGGAGCGGTTCGAGCCCGAGCGCGGCGACGCCGACATGCTGGGGCACTTCCTCGTCCGCAAGCCGGCGGGCGTCAGCTTCGTCGGGACCGTCGCAGTGGTGGCGGAGGCTGACGGAACCGTGCTGTCGCGGGGGCGGCTGCGCCTCGGCCAGACCATCACGGAAAGCCGGGTCGCCGTGCCACGCGGCGACGGCCAGCGCGAGGTCGCCGGCGCCGTCTGCCTCCGTGTCTGGCGCGATTTTCCGGAACAGGGCGAACCCGACACCGTTCGCTGCAACTGAAGGCGGCGCCCGCCCGCCCACGCCCCGAGAACCCGGAGACGCCTCGCGCTCTGGCGGAGAGGATGCGTCCCTATGCCCAAAGTCGTTCGGGCGGCCGTCATACTGGCCATGGCGGCGTTCGCGCGTCCGGTCGCCGCGAGCGAAACCGTTCTTCTCGTGGCTGTTTCGGTCAATTGTCGCGCCACCGCCGAGTTCGAGGACGTCGCGGTCACCGAAGCGGGCGCGCTGCTCGTGCCGGTCGTTGCAATCGTACGGGCCGCCGAGGGCGTCGTCGATGTCGCTGACGACGGCTCCGTCACGCTGCAGCTGCCGCCGGCGGACGGGACGATCCGGATCGATGCGAAATCCGAGTTGCTTCAGGTGAACGGCCGCGCGCGGGAATGGGCGCCCGAAACGGCGATGCTCGTCGATGGCCGGCCGCTCGTCGCCTCGGGCCTGATCGCGGAGGTCTTCGGCCTGGAGACGACGCTCTCGTAGGACTCCTCGACGCTCGACGTCGTGAGCGCGAGGACGCTGCCCGCCGATCTCCGCGCCATGCGGGAGCGGCGTTGGAGCACGTTCGGACTCGACAGTCGAGAAGAGCCGGTCGCCGTCGCCGTCGAGACGCCCTACGTCATGTTCGCGGCTCCGGAGGGCGAGCTGCAACTGGGCCTGTCGGCGAATTCCGGGGGCGGCGTCGGCGCCACCGCCTCTGGACGCTTCGAGATGGAGGCCCTGCGCCTCGGTCACCGCGTAAGCTTCTCGGGGGACAAGGAGCGCGGACTCGGGAGCCTCCGGTGGACGAGCGGTCGAACTTCGCCGACCGGCGGCGTCTTCGGCGTAGATCGCCTTTCCCGCGCCGAGATCGGGGACGTCGAAGGTCTCTGGGCCCCGCTGGTGCGCTCCGGAGGCCAGGGGCGCGGGCTGTGGCTGAGCAGCGACGTGTTCGATCGCGACTCGCGCTTCGACGTCTCCCGGGTCGCCGGCGACGCCCCCCCCGGCTGGGACGCCGAACTCTATCTCGGCTCCACCTTGATCGACTTCCAGCGGGTCGGCCCGGACGGGCGCTTCGCCTTCGAGGATCTGCCCCTCTTCGGCGGGTCCAACGACTACCGCGTGGTCCTCTACGCGCCGGACGGCCGGACGCGCGAGATCTCGGCGACGCGGACGATCGCCGCAGGAGCCCTTCCCGCAGGGGAATGGCGGTTCGACGGCGTGCTGCTGGAGCGCGGAGCGCCCGTGTTCGATCTGGCCGGCGACGGCGTCGACGAGGGGCCCAGCCTGCAGTTCGCCGTCGATTACGGCGTCGACAGCGCGCTGACCCTTGGCGCTTTCGGCTTCCTCGACCTGGAGGCCGGCTCGGAAGGCTCGGAGCCGACGCGCCATCTGGGGCTGCTCGCCCTATCCGGCCTCGGACCGGTCACGGCCCAGGCGGGCTTCGCCGTGGACGCGAACGGCTTCTCCGCCGCGGAAATCGCCGCCGCCGTCGGCCTCGGGTCCGTCGGTCTCCATGCCCGATACCGCCGCTTCGACGCTGGTTTCGACAGCCCTGTCAGGCGCGAGGCAGGCGGCGACGCCCTCCAGTCGTTCAGGGTCGGGGCCTCGACCGCGCTCGGGTGGCTCGGGTCGATATCCGCCGAGTACGAATGGATCGACTTGGTCGGGGGCGAGACCGAGGAACGCATCGACGCCTCGTTTAGGCATCGTCTGGGGCCGATAAGCTTCTCCCATGTCGGAGAGCTGTGGCGGGTCGGCGGCGCGGATCGGGTCGAGTTCTCTTCGCTCGCGTCTCTTTCGCTCTTCGGCGCCAACGCGCGGCTGCGCGCAGAGGGTTCGATGGAGACCTCGGGTGACCCCCGCCTCGACCGTCTGGAGGCCGCGCTGACCTCGCGGATCGGCCGCGACGCGAACCTCGCCCTCTCGTCGAGCTACGATCTGAACTCTGGCGCGCACGCCACGAATGGCAGCCTCGCGTGGGATACGGAGTTCGGCTCGTTTGGCGTTGCCGCGTCTGTCGACGACCGGGGCGGATGGTCGGCCATCCTTGGCGTCGGCGTCAGTTTCGGCGGCGACGCGAGGACGGGCGCGTGGCCGGTGCTGCGCGACAGGAAGGAAACCGACCGGGGGATGGCGAGGCTGCGCCTCGCCGGCATCGACGGAACGCCCTTCGCCGACGGGGACGGCGAATCCGGCGCAGGCGCCTCGGTGGCGCTTCTCGTCGATGGCCGGCCCACGAGCGCGCGGATCGACGAGACGGGCGCGGCGATCATCTCCGGTCTCGCTCCGGGGAGAGCGACTCTCATCGAACTGACGGGGCTCGACGACGCGGACCCGTTTCTCGCGCTGAGCCCCGCCGCGGCGTCGGTCTCGCCGAGACCCGGGGTTCCGGCGGAACTGTCCGTCGCCGTGGCGCCCGGCGCGATGCTGTCGGGACGAGTGATCGCCTCGACGGCGAACGGCGAGAGCGGAACAGCTCATGCGACGGTCGTGCTGGAGCGGAGCGACGGAACCTCGCGGCAGACGACCCGGAGCCTCACGGGCGGCTATTTCCTCTTCGAAAACGTCTTTCCGGGCGACTGGATCCTGCGCGTGGAGGACCACGAAGCCGGGGTTCCGGGATCGCGTTCAGGGCTCGCCGTCACCCTCGCTCCGGACGAGATGCGAGACGACCTCGTCCTCGTGAAAACCGGCGGCGGATGAACCATCGGAGGCAGACCGCACTCCGTCAGGCGCCGCATCGCCCCGGCTGCTGGCCTATAAGGAGGCCGGCCGGGAGCCCTTGCGTAGCGCAGCGCGCGGCTGGGCTTCCGCGGGGCGGCGATCGCCAGTTCTCGATAGAGATTCGGTTTGCAAGACCTGGAGCCTGAACCGGAGACGACGATGGCTACAAGAGAATGACGCCGAACGAGTGTTTCAAGAAGACGCCGCGATAACCGGCCACGGAACCGCCCGGATCATCCGGGCAGGGCCTGGTAATTTCCCGCCATCGGCACGTTTCACTTTTTCGATGATTGGTCCGGGGTCGGAAGGATGTACGGCTTGGAGTCGTATTCGAAGGTCCGGATGGCTGAGCTGCCGTATGGGGTGAGCCGGCCCACGGCGGCGCGGCGGTTCGGAATTGACTGTCAGGCGGTCGCGAAGTTGGTTGGGCGCGCCAGGTTGCAAAGATGCGATAGAGGCCGGCGTCGAGCATCTCATTCCGATTCCTTTTCCGCGGATACCTCCCGGCTCACCTCCCGCGCCAGCGTCGTGCCCTTCGCGAGCCTGCGCGCGAGCGCATCGACGAAGCCGGCGTAACGCTCCTTGCCCTTGGCCTGCGCGGCGTCGCGGAGCTCGTCATGGATCGGCGGCGTGGCGGTGAGCCAGAAGCGGATGAAGAGCGCGAGCGCCTCGGCGGCGATCTCCTGATCGCGTTCGAGGCGCTCGATGGCCCGGGTCATGCGGTCGAGGCGGCGGGTGATCGCGGCTTCGCTCTGCTCGGCGCCATCCGGCGAGAGGAAGGAGGCGATGGCGGCCTCGACGATCCTTGTGGTGGGGACGCGACGCCGGGCGGCGAGCGCCTGCAGGTCGTCGGCGAGGCGGGCGTCGAGATAGGCGGTGACCTTCTCCTTGCGCATGGCGGCGCTCCTCAAAGGTCGATCCCGTCGTCCGGGTCCATCGCGGCCTGCCGGGCGACGGTTCGGAAGCGGGCGCGGAGGGCGCGGGCGCGGGCGGCTTCGTCATCGGCGTCGTCATCGGGCGCGATGAACTCGGCTTCGGGCGCGGCGCGGTCGCGGGCGATGTCCTCCTGTTCGGGGAGGTCCGGCGCGCGTCGGATGCCGCCGTCATCGTCAACGGCGTCGGGGTTGGCGGCCGCTGGCTCGCTTGCGGGCGCTTCGACGGGAGGCAGCGCGCTCCAGTCGTCCGGCGACGCCCCCGCGGCAGGGATCGGTACGGTCTCACCCGGCGGCGGGATCACCCGCGCCTTCAACTGCGCGTCGAGATAGTACCGGAACTTGCGCGCCCGGATCGGCGGCGCGCCGGAGACCAGCACGATCTCGTCCTCGGGCGGGAGTTGCATGATCTCGCCCGGCGTCAGGAGCGCCCGCGCCGTCTCCTGCCGCGAGACCATGAGATGTCCGAGCCAGGGGGAGAGCCGGTGCCCGGCGTAGTTCTTCATCGCCCTGAGTTCGGTCGTGGTGCCGAGGGCGTCGGAGAGCCGCCGCGCAGTCCGCTCGTCATTGGTCGCGAAGGCGACGCGGACATGGCAATTGTCGAGGATCGCGTTGTTCGGCCCGTAGGCCTTCTCGATCTGGTTCAGCGACTGGGCGATGAGGAAGGCCTTCAGCCCGTAGCCGGCCATGAAGGCGAGCTGGCTCTCGAAGAAGTCGAGCCGCCCGAGGGCCGGGAACTCGTCGAGCATGAAGAGGAGGCGATGCCGGCGCCCTTTCGCCTCCAGCTCCTCGGTCAGGCGGCGGCCGATCTGGTTCAGGATCAGCCGCACCAGCGGCTTGGTGCGCGAGATGTCGGAGGGCGGCACGACGAGGTGCAGCGTCACCGGTCGCGGGCCGGCGACGAGGTCCGCGATCCGCCAGTCGCAGCGCGAGGTGACGGCGGCGACGACCGGGTCGCGGTAGAGGCCGAGGAAGGACATCGCGGTCGAGAGGACGCCGGAGCGTTCGTTCTCCGACTTGTTCAGGAGTTCGCGCGCGGCCTGCGCCACGACGGGATGCGGCCGGTCCCCGAGATGGGGCGTGCGCATCATCGCCGCGAGCGTCGCCGCGATCGGGCGGCGTGGATCGGAGAGGAAGGTCGCGACCCCGGCCAGCGACTTGTCGCGCTCGGCATGGAGCACGTGCAGGATCGCGCCGACGAGCAGCGCATGGCTGGTCTTCTCCCAGTGGTTCCGCCGCTCGAGCTGGCCCTCCGGGTCGACGAGGATGTCGGCGATGTTCTGGACGTCGCGCACCTCGCGAGCCCCGCGGCGGACCTCGAGGAGCGGGTTGTAGGCGGCGGAGCCCGCGTCGGTCGGATCGAAGCGGAGGACCGGGCCGATGCGGGCGCGCCAGCCGGCGGTCAGCTGCCAGTTCTCGCCCTTGATGTCGTGGACGATGGCGGAGCCGGGCCAGGTCAGGAGGCTCGGGATGACGAGGCCGACGCCCTTGCCCGAGCGGGTCGGCGCGAAGCAGAGCACGTGCTCGGGCCCGTCGTGACGGAGGTAGCGCCGGTCGAGCCGTCCGAGGACGACCCCGTCCTCGCTGAAGAGCCCGGCGGCGGTCGCATCGGCGGACGTCGCCCAGCGGGCCGAGCCGTAGGTGGTGACATCGCTCGCCTCGCGGGCGCGGAGGACCGAGAGGAGGATGGCGACGAGGATCGCGGCGATCCCGCCGAAGGCGGCGATCAGGGCACCCTCGACGAAGAGTGCGGGGGCGTAGGCGTCGTACCAGTACCACCAGAGGAAAAAGTCCCAGGGCCGGTAGACGGGCCAGCCGAAGAGATCGGCGAGCGGCGCGCCGAGCGCCGGCTGATGGCCGAGGCGGAAGGCTGTCCATTGCGTGGCGGCCTGAAGGAAGACGAGCGCCACCAGACTGACGATCACGATCTGGCCCCAGAGGATCGCGGTGGCGGGCGAGGCGGCGGGACGATGCATCGGTGGTCCTTCCGGTCAGAGCGCGAGGCCGCGGCGGCGGCCGAGGGCCCAGTCGACGCCGCCGCCGGGACCGACCGTTCCGGTCAGCGAGCGGCCAAGGTGGCGGTCGAGCTGCGGCGTCCATGGGACGAGGGAGAACCCGAGCCCGCCCTCCGGCCCGAAGCCCTCGACCATGGCGAAGCGGCCGGAGGCGAGGTCGAGGCGGCGGCGGAAGGTTCCCTCGATCGGATCGCCCTCACGCGACCGGAGGCGCGGCAGGCCGGTCTCGGCGGAAAGGCGGGCGGCGGCCGTGTCGAGCTCGCGGGCGCGCAAGGTGGCGAGGAGACCGCGGGCGAAGACAACACGCCGGCCCTGTCGCTGCGCCAAGCCTTCGGCGACGAGCCGCTCGGCGCGCCGGTCGAGCGCGTACCGCACTTCGGCGCCGAAGCCCGAGCCGCTGAGCGGCGCGGGATCGGGAGCGAGCCGGATGCGGTCGAGCCAGGTCGCGCCCCCGGCTTCGATCTGGGCGGCGAGATCGAGGTCGGACCGGCCGACCAGCGCCAGCCGGGCGCGCCCGCCCGCCTTCGGCGTCCAGAGCCGCGTCTCGACGACGCCGCCGGGTGCGGTGTCGCCCGTCGCCTCGATGTCAGGGAAGCGGAGATGATGGACCCGCCCGTCGACCCCGTCGATGATCGCAAAGCCGCCGCCCTGCTGCTCGTCCTGCAGGCCACGCGCGACGAGCCGCCCGAGAATGGGCGAGGCTGGCACGCCCTCGATGACGAAGTCGGAGGCGGCGCGCTCCGGGCCGCCCGCCATGGCGCGGTGCATCGTCCGTATGATGTCGCCGCGGAGGGCGAGGTCGCGGAGCGTCGCCTCGGCTCCGGGCTTCAGCTCCCAGACAGCAGGCAGGACCGGCGTCGCCAGCCCCAGTCGCTCCAGCTTCTGTGCGCGGCCGATCATCAGGCGGCGGAGTTCGGGATCGCGCGGCTCGGGCGCGCCGCGGCGCAGGTCGACGACGCCGGCGTGATCGTCGGCCAGCGCGCGGAGGGAGCGGTCGAGGTTGGTCCAGCGCTCGGCGTCGACCTGTCGCTCCAGATCGGTAGCGATCTCGCGCGCGCTGCGGGGGCCGAGTTCGAGCCCGACCAGCGCCTCGGCTCGGGCCCGGAGCCCGTGCGCGATGTAGTCGCGCGCGATGACGAGATCGCGCCCGTCCTCGGCCTTGCCCCGCACGAGGATGTGGACATGCGGGTTGTCGGTGTTCCAGTGATCGACCGCCGCCCAGTCGAGCCTTGTGCCGAGGTCGCGCTCGGCCCGGGCCATCAGGTCGCGGGTGAAGGCGCGGAGGTCGTCGAGCCGATGAGAGTCCTCTGGCGAGACGATGAAGCGGAAGTGATGCCGGTCCGCCTCGCACGCAGCGGCGAAGGCACGGCCGTCGACGCCATCGCCCTCGCGACCGAAAAGATCGGCGTGCCGTCCGTCCCGACCGACCCCGTCGCGCTGCAGATAGAGGACGTGCCGGGCGAGCGGGGCGGACCTGAGCTTCACCCCGCCATGCCGGACGATGCGGGCCTTGACGAGGACGCGGCGGCCGGCGCGGGAGAGGCCCTCGGCGCTGCGGGCGAAGCGGCCGCGTCCGCCGGCCGCCCCGGCCCGGCCCGCCGCTCCGAAACGGCGGCCTGCATGCCCCTCCTTCCGGGCCGCGCGCATGACCTCGGCTACGAAGCGGGTCGCCCGGCGGGGCGAGGGGCCGCCGTTGCGGATGCGCCCGGGGCGGATGCGGAGATCGTCGTCGCCGCGCGTCATGCCCCCGCCTCCGCACGGGTAGCGTCGCCGCGCCGAAAGCCGCACGCTCTCAGGAGCTTGGGCCTCGCCTTGCCGCATGGGCGGGGTGGGCGCCGCGCAAAAATCGTCGCAGGAACAACAGCATGCGGCCCGCCTGCGGCGGCGCTTTTATCTTGCGATCCTTCCCGTTGGGCCTGCGCCGATCCTGCCCGGCCTGCCGAACCTGCGACATCGCAGGCCAGAACACGCCAGGTTGCGCGCAGGGGTCTCATCGCGCTCTCCGGGTCTGGACCGGCGCGAAGAGCGCGGATTGAGCCGGTTCCCGCGCACTCCCGGAAGGGTCTTCGGCGCCTGCGCCGTGAGCGTCCGACGCCGCGACGAAGAGCGGCGCGCCTCTCCAGTCGGGCGCGTCGGAGAGGGCGAGCGGCGGCGGCGGAACCGCAGCATCCTCGCCGATCATCGGCGCCAGAACGGCCAGATATTCGCGGGTTTCCCGCGGCAAGGGGCGCCCCTTGGCGAGATGCTCTGCATAGCGCCCCGGCCCTGCATTGTAGGCGGCGAGGAAGCCCGGAGAGCCGAAGCGGTCGTACATCGCACGCAGATACGCCGCGCCCGCGAGGATGTTGTCGCGTGGTTCGAAGGGATCGTCGCCGAGCCCGTGGGCGGCGCGGAGCTCGCCCCAGGTGTCGGGCATGACCTGCATCAGCCCCATGGCGCCGGCGCTGCTGACGGCAAGCGGATCGCCTGCGCTTTCGACCGAGATGACAGCGCGGATCCAGTGCGACGGCAGGTCGAACCGCTCCGCTACGTCGGCGATATGGCGCTCGATCTCCGGCGCGGCGGCGGCGAGCGGGCGCGCTTGCGCTGGTTGCCCGGCGGTCGGTCGGGGCGCAGAGATCGCAACGATTGCGAGCAACGCCGCTGCAGCTCCGACGACAGCGGCGCGGCGGGTCAGCTGCGTCTGAACCAACATCGCCTCAACCTCCCCGCGCCCCGATCGGGCGCGCCCGGGCGACGATGGCGGAGACGGCCGTTGGGCCGAGATAGCGTCCGTCGAGGCTGTCCGGCGTCTCGGCCACCAAGAGGAACGCCTGTCCCACTCCCAGCCGTCGGCAGCCCCTCCAGACAGGCATTGGCCGTTCGCTTTTGTCAGCGACAGCCGCCTCGGCGACCGCAACTCCATCGATCAGAATTGATCCGATAGACCGGCAAACCACGGCGCCCCGCAGCGCCGCTATGCGCTTCAGAAGGAGCGCCTGACGGCCGAGATAGCCGCGCGAGGTGGCCCAGTCGGCGCGCTCCGGCGGCAGCCGCACGGCGACCAGATCGCCGACGGCGAGCGCCTCTGGCGGCGTCAGGGCATAGAGCCCGATCGGCAGGCTGGCGGAGGCGTTCCAGAGAAACCGCGGCGCCCGATCCGGCAGCGACGCGGCGATCAGCGCGATTGCGGCGCCCGCGCCGAAAAGAGAAGAAGCGAAGCGGCTCATGGCGCAAGTCCGCGACGCTTCAGCCAGGCGGCATGCCGGGCTGGCGCATAGAGGCGGGGCGTCAGGCCGGCGGTCAGCCGGTTGTGGATGTGACGCCAGTGATCCGGACAGGCGTCTTCGGGCGCGACGCCGCAGCTCTCCACCTGCGCGATCGCGGCGAGCGCCGCCTCGACCTTGGGCCAGCCGGAGAGGCGCAACAGTATCTCGCCGCCCGGGGTCACGAAGGGGACGGTCGCGCAGGGCGCGCCCGCCTCGACCGCGCGCAGGATGTCGATCCGGCTCTCGACCGTGCCATAGGCGTTCGACGCCCAGCGGACCAGCGCGAAGATCGCGCCGGGATCGAAGGAGACGCGCCTCTCCGTGCGCGTCAGGATCGCCTCCTCCGCGATCCGGCCGAAGCGGATCCAGCGTTCGACGCGCCCCTCGTCCCAGGTGAGATCGACCGTCGTGCGCATCGCGTCAGCGCCCCCTCTGAGTGTTCGGGTTGCGTAGATAGGCTGGCGCGAGGGCGGCATGACGCTTGGCGGGCGGCAGGGTCTCGCCGGTCTCGTCCGAGGTCGAGGTCTTGCCGCCCCGGACGACCCAGGCCTGCAGGTCTTCGAGCGCATAGACGACACGCCCGCCGATCTTCGAATAGCGCGGACCGGTGCCATAGGTCCGGTGCTTCTCCAGCGTGCGGCCCGAAAGGCCGAGAAAGCGCGCCGCCTCGGGCGTGCGGAGATAGCGCGGCGGCAGGGACTGATTCGGATCGGGCATGGCGAAGGGCCTCCGGGTGCTCGGGCCCGTCGCGGAAATGCGCCGGGCTATGGGAGGCGAGTGAAGCGAGGTTCGGGGCGGAGGAGGGATGACGAAGATCGATCCCGGAAATCGTCCCCCCCGGCGCGGGGCGTTCGAGGGCGACGGATCGGCCCTCGCCCGGGCGGTCAGTCGTCGCGCCGGCGGCGTGCGGTCGGACGCCGGCCGAGAAGAAGGGCGCGGTAGCCCTCCTCCGTCAGGCGCCGTCCATGCGCAATCAGGCGGACGACTTGGGCTTTCAGCGGGCTCGTCTTCCAGGGCTCGGCGCCGACACGCTCTTCGCCATAGAGTTGCTCGGCGATGGCGCGGAGGACGGTTTCCGCCTCGCGCCCGTCAAGCGCCCGGAGCGCCATGGCGATGCGGCGGCGCTGCTGCCGCGTCAGCGGATCGGGCGGAGCCCGAAGGCCCATCAGACGCGCCCGCAGCCGCGCGGCGTTCGCGCGTCGCGCCGGCCAGCGATCGTCCAACGGTAAGAGAACGCCGACAGGTTTGTGGAGATCGGCGGGACGGAGGGCCAGCAGCTCGCCGGTCTTCAAACGAAGGAAGAGCAGGCCGTCGGCCTCGCGGCGGAGATCGATCCCGTCGGGATCGAGCGTGACAGAGTCGCCGTCCGGGTCCGTCGCCGGCGCAAGCAGCGTCACCGTGGCGGGCGCCGCCTTCGGCGTCCAGAACACCGGCGCGCGGGGCGCCGCCAGTTCCGGATCAACCGGGAAATCGCAACCCCCAGCTGGCCGGGGAGGCGAGCCCCCGTCTCAGCAGGGGGTACTCCCTCCTGTAGCGGCTGTTGCGGCGCAGGCATTCCCAGGCGAGACCCGAGAGGTCGAGCCCGTCGAAGAGGTCGTATACGTGCTCTTCCCGCCAGTCCCGCGTCATGGCGATGCTCCGCGCCTCGGATAGCCGGAACCTGACAGGAAATGGGGTTGGCGCGGCTGCACGTCCAGCGATTGAAAGCGACAGAAATACAACTTGAACGCGAGCTTGTCTTTGCGACGGCGCCCCACCGCCGACGTCAGTCCTCGCGTTCGGCCAGCAGCAGGCGATAGCCGATCTCGGTCATCCAGCGTGCGCGAGCGAGATGGGACTCCACCACGTCGCGCGCAAAATCAGGCTCGGCCTCTGCGTCGATGCCGAACAGCACCTGCGCCATCTCAGGCAGAGTCGCGTCGCTCGTCTCGGCGTCAAGCAGGCGCATGTAGAGCTTGACGTTGGCGCGATCATAGACGGTCAGGGCGTCGCCTTTCGGCGCGGTCGCTGCCTTGCCTGTCGTGTTCTGCGCCGACATGTGCCCCCTTGGCGCCCGGCGGGACGCTGGTGAAACATCCTCCACGAACCCGCCTCAACGCAAGTCTGATGCGGCGCGCTCGCCATATGAGCATTATAGTGCGTCGCACCGAAATACGCGACGCGTTTTGTGTCTGCGGATGGATATCCGCGCCGTGTTCGGTCGAAACCTGAAGCTGCACCGACGGCGCGCCGGCCTCAGCCAGGCCGCGCTCGCGGCGCTGATGGAGGTCGACCGCGCGCATGTCAGCGCCATGGAACGCGGCAGGCAGAACGTCACGATCGTGACGCTGTGGCACGTCTCGGTGGCGCTGAAGGTAGAACCGGCGATGCTTTTGGCGCGAGAGGAACCGCCGGATAGGTAGTCGGCGGTCGAGCGGCGAGCAAAGTAGATCCGGTACGGAGGAGCAGCGCACGAGCGACGTTTGGGCGGAATGTGGTCGTTCGCTGCAGGCCGCGCGAAGGTATGCTCAGCGACGCTAGAGCCGCGCCGATTTCATTCGTGGCTCTAGCGGCAGGGCGAGGCCCATCGCGGCTGCTTCGCAACTGTTTGTATCAAGGGTTCGGACTTGGCGTCGTCGCTGCCTCGGGCCAAAGCGAAACCATGTCAGCAGGTCATTCGCTCGGCCGGCCGGAAAACGCGTGCGTTTATGTGCTAGTTCGCCGATCCCGCCTTAGGAGCGCCGCGCGCGTTCTGGTCTCAGACCCGGTCTCACAACAAGGCGGATCGCATGGCGCTCCAGGGCCGCCAGTCCATACTCCGCCCGAAATGGGCGCCTACCCGGTTGTAGAGAAATGCCCCTTCGTTCTAGCGGGGAAAATGGCTTCCGGGAGAGGGGAGGGCCCGTATGAGACGTCTTGGCTTCGCCGCGCTGACAGTCGCGATCATGGGTGGGAGCGCGTTCGCGCAAGACGACGACGAGGAGGAGGCCGCCTTCGACGAGGCGCTCCGCAATTTCGGCGTTACCGCAGGCGAAGCCTGGGGCTGCTCTGCGGAGGATGCGCGCAGCGAAGTCGAGCAGAACGTCCTTCGCGCCCATGCCGGCGTCGTCCGTCTCTTCGGGCTCGATCGGGGCTTCGCATTCGCAGCCGCCTTCGGCGCAGGGGCCGCCGTCCCGATTGCGCCGGAGGACTGCCCGGCGCAGATCGCGGCCTTCGAGGACGGGCTCGCCGCCGCCCGAATGCCGGAATGATGCGAATCGTCCGCCGCGCGGCGTTCCTGCTGGCGCTTGGCCTCGCCGCCGGTCTCTCGTCGCCGCCGCAGATGGCGGACGCGCAGAGGCCGGGAGCCCATTCCCTGGGCCGCGGGGCGCTTGGCGCCTCGGCGGGCAACCGGGCCGCAATGCGCGCCGGCATCGCCGCCGCGCATGAAAGAAGGCTCAACCGGCCCCATCGCCCAGGCGCGAGGCCGCCGGGTATTCACGGCGGAGGCTGGCGCGGAAACCATCAGATCCGCCGAGAGATCAGAAGGGAGATCCGGCGCGAGATCCGCCGCCGCTATGTCGGCCGGGTGGTCGCCGGGGTCGTGCTCGGCGCGATCATCCAGTCGCAGGCCGGCCGGCCGCCGCCGCCGCCACCGGGCGCCGAACTCTGCTGGTACTGGTCCGACGCCTATCGCACGCGGGGTTTCTGGTACTATTGCGACGGTGATTGAGGCGGGCGCGCGGTCTAGCTTGCGGCGACGCTGCGCACGATAAGGCGGCGAGCGGCGCGCACAGCATCGACAGGCCGGAAGACCGCTTTACGCGAGCAAATTTGCATGCTGGCGGATCACCGAAATCCGGCGCAGATTGGCGGCGGAACAACGAGCGAACCGATCGTGTATCAGAGTTCATGACCGCCAGTGACGAGGACGCAGGGCTGCCGCCGATGTCCGCCCGCGAGCGCGCGACTTTCGACCGCTTCGTGGAGAACTATCCGACCGTCCAGTACGCTTATGTCGGCTTTCTTTCGGAGCATCTCGCGGACATGTCGCGCGCCTTTCGCGGCGATCTCCAGCTGCCGCTCGTTCTGGCGGTGCTCGGACAGCGCCGCCTCCAGTGGCTTATCGAAGCGGAGCGTGAGGGAGCCGAGCCCGGCTGGTCCCCCGCCATGACGGTGATGCGGATCGCCGACGTGACGGGCGTGCCGCGGGAGACCGCCCGCCGCAAGCTCGCCGAGCTCGAACGACTGGGCTGGATCGAGCGCGGGGAGGGCGGCTGGACGCTGGTCTTGCGCGAGGGAAAGGCGCCCGCCCGGGCGGACCTGGCGGACCTCGATCGCCGGTCGCTCGCACGCGCCGCGCGCCTCGTCACGACGCTTCAGTCTCTCCTCTGAAAATGCGCTGCGCTCTCTCCCTCCTTGCGGCGCTCCCGGCCTTGCTGGCCGGCTGCGTCGACGGCCCCGTCATCTCTCCGCCTCCGGCCCAGCTTCGCGAGGCGGCTTCGCCGCCCGGTCTCCCGCAGGTGCGCGGCTGGGGCGACGATCTCTCGGCCGAGCAGACCGAGGCGGCGCGCGCGGCCATCGTCGACAGCCTTCGCGCCCGCTGGGAGGCGGAAGGCCGACCGGCGGCGGGCGTGGCCTCCGAGACCCTCGCGCTTTCGGGCGGCGGGCCGGACGGCGCCTTCGCCGCCGGCCTCCTCGCCGGGTGGACCGAGGCGGGCGACCGGCCGGAATTCGAACTGGTGACGGGGGTCAGCGTCGGCGCGCTCATCGCGCCTTTCGCCTTTCTCGGGCCCGGTCAGGACGCCTCGCTCCGCGCGCTTGTCACCAACATGCGCACGGAGGATGTGCTCGAATTGCAGCTTGTCGGGGCGCTTCGCGGCGAACTCGGCATCGCCGATCCGGAGCCGCTGCGCCGCCTGCTGCGCGAGACGGTGGACGCCGCCATGCTGGACGCCATCGCCGATGAACACCGCCGCGGACGCCGGCTTCTGGTGCTGACCACCGATATCGACGCCGCGCGGCCGGTCCTTTGGGACATGGGCGCCATCGCCGCAACGGGGGCCGGCGATCTCTTCGTCGATGTCCTGCTCGCTTCGGCCTCGATCCCCGGGGCGTTCCCGCCGGTTCCGATCACGGTCGAGGCCGGGGGCGAGCAGTTCGTCGAGCTGCATGTGGACGGCGGCGTGACCCGCTCCGTCACCATCGGCCCCACGGGGCTGACATCGGCGCTGGCGGTCAATGCCGGGTTCCCGGTGCGCCGCCGGATTTTCGTGATCCAGAACAACACGCTGGCGCCGACCTACGCGCCGGTCGCGCGCAGCCTGCCCGCCATCGCGACGCGAACGGTCAGCACGCTCATCCGCGCGCAGAGCGCGGGGGACCTCACCCAAATCTGGCTCACCGCCCGGGAGATCGGCGCCGAATTCAATCTGGCCTTCGTGCCCGCAGGATACGGGGCCGCCTCGACGGCGGATTTCGACCCGGAGATCATGACGCGGCTCTACGAAGTCGCCTACGCCTCCGCGCGCGACGGCATGGACTGGCTGGCGGAGCCGCCGGGCGTGGTGGGCTATCAGGTGATCGCGCGAGCGTCGGAATGAGGCGCGAAGGGCGCCCATTTCGGGCGCCCCGATGATTGTGCGCTGCGGTCCGGTCGCCCATTCTGGGCGGCCTCGCCCTTCGCCAAAGCAGGGTTGCGTCATGTCCGTTTGTCACACGCCCCTTTCAAGCCGGTCCGCCCGCCTCCGGGGAAGGGCGTCGCGGTGATCTCTTCCCCGGACATCGACCAGGCGCTCGGCGGCCTGCAGCACGGCGTCGACAGGCTGGCGACCGTGATAGAGCTTTTCGCGCTCGCGGTGCTCCTCGCCGGCGTGATCCGGGCCGTGTTCGGCTTCCTGCGCGAGGGGCGCGGCTCCGCCGTGGGCGCGGCCGATTTTCTCGCCCTGCGCAGGGGGCTTGGGGTTCATATCCTGCTCGCGCTCGAGATCCTGATCTGCGCGGACATCATGCACACCGTCGTCCGCCGCTCCTATGAGGAGCTTGTCGTTCTCGCCGGCGTGGTCGTGATCCGCACGGTCATCGCCTTCTTCCTGAACCGCGAACTTCGCGAGGCCGCCGAGGCGGCCCATGCCGGGAGCCAAAGACCATGATCCAGCGGCTTCTGCCCCTCCTCGCCGTCCTCGCGCTTGCTGCATGCGACGCGACGGAGGATGACACCGCCCCGCCGCCGCCGCGCGCGGTGCGCACGATGATCGTCGCCGATGGCGGCGAGGCGGCGCGGCGCACCCTGCCCGGCGTCCTGACCGCGGCGGAGACCATGCGCCTCGCCTTCCCCGTCGCCGGCCGTCTGATCGAGGCGCCCCTGCGCGAGGGAGACCGGATGAGCGCCGGTCAGGTCGTGGCCCGCCTCGATCCGGCGGATATCGAACGCGAGATCAGCGCGGCGGAGGCGCGGCTCGCCGCCGCCATCGCCCGGCTCGACGCCATAGATGCGGATTTCCAGCGCCAGAAGACCTTGTTCGACCGGGGTCTCGTGGCGCGTGCGGCGTTCGAGAAGGTCTCCGCCGAGCTCGCCGCCGGCCTCGCCGATCGCCGCGTGGCCGAGACGGAGCTCGCCGCGACGCGGGACCGGCTGGACAGGCTGGCGCTAATCGCCCCGCGGGAGGGCGTGGTGACCCGCCTCCTCTCGAACCGGTTCGAGGAATTATCGGCCGGCCAGCCGGTCTATGAGGTGGCGGTGACGGCGGCCCTTCAGGCGGAGGCGCTGGCGCCCGAGGCCCTGCTCGCCGTGATCGCGCCGGGAACCGCTGCGGAGGTCGTTCTGCCGGCTTTTCCGGGCCAGGTCTTCGCCGCGCAGGTTACGGAGATCGCGGCGGAGGCGGAGGCGGGGGCGGCCTACCGCGTGAGGGCCCGGCTCGACGCGCCGCCCGAAGGCGCGAAGACCGGTTTTTCCGCCGCGGTCTCCTTCACGCTGCCGCGCGCGCAGGCGGCCATCGACATCCCGATTTCCGCGCTCCTCTTCGGCGACGCCCGTTCCGAGCCGACGGCGGGGGACCGCGGACAGGTCTATGTGTTCGAGGATGGCGTCGTGCGCGCCCGCGCCGTGCGGATCGAGGGGGTCGTCGGGAACGACGTTCTCGTGACTGAAGGCCTCTCGCCCGGCGAACGGGTAGTGACCGCGGGCGTGGCCCTGCTGAGCGAAGGGGAGCGCGTGCGACTCTGGAGCCTGCCGGAATGACCGGGCTCACGCGCTTCTCGCTCGACCGCTGGCGCCTTGTGGCGGCGCTGACGCTCGTCG
>JAUIDE010000042.1 GCA_030429105.1 Alphaproteobacteria bacterium | reverse complement strand
CGCCGCGCTCCTCGCCGCCGCCGCGCTCCTCGCCCTCCTCGTCGTCGTCCCCCTTCTCGGCGCGCTCCGCGCGGCGGAGGAGCGGGCGGCGCGGCTCGACCTTCGCGCCGCCGCCCTCCTCGCCGCTGCGGCGGAGCGGCGGGCGGAGGCCGGGCTCGCCGAAGCCGACCCCGCATCAGCCGCCGCCGCCGAGGCCTGGCTCGCGGAGGTCGCGCCGGAGCGGGACCGGGAGGCGGCGATGCTCGACCTTCTCTCCGCCCTCCGCCTCCTCGCCGGCGCCGCTTCGGTCTATCTCGTCTCCGCCGCGCCGCTCGAACGCGCCGCGGCCTTCCCGGCGCCGGAAGGCGGGCCGGTCGGCGTCGTCGCCGCCGAGGCGCGGATCGTGGCGGATCATGCCGGCCTCGCCCGGTTCCTCGAAGCGGTGGAGGCGGCGCGCCCCGCCCTCCGCGCCGCCGCGCTCGACATCTCCGCCGCCAACCCCGCCGCGGGGGCGGAGGCGCGGCGGCTCAGCGTCTCCGTCACGGTCGGCGCCCTCTTCCGGCCGGATGGGGGTTGAGCGTGAAGGGCGCGGCCTCCGTTCTTCTCGTTCTCCTCGGCCTCGGCTTCGCCGGCCTCGCCGCCCTGCCCTGGCTCGGGGATCAAGACCCGCCGCCGCCGCCGCCCGATGCGGAGGCCGAAGCGGCGGCCCAAGCCGCCTTCGCCCCGCCCGAGGAGGAGGCGACGGACCTCTCCGCCTTCCTCGCCCGCCCGCTCTTCTCCGCCGCCCGCCGCCCGCCCCCGCCGGAGGCGCCCGGCCTCCCCCTCGAAGACCCGAACGAAGGGCTCCTCTTCGGCGCCTACGAGATCGCCGGCGTCGTCGTCCTCGGCCAGTCCGCCCTCGCCATGCTGCGGGACCGGGAGGGGCGGCTCCTCCGCCTCCGCGCCGGGGACAGCGTCGAGACGCCGGACGGCGCGGCGGAGCTGATTTCGGTCGGGCTGGACGGCTTGACCTTCCGCCATCTCGGCGCGACGGTCGTCGCGCCGGTGAGACGCGAGGGGGCGAACACGGAATGAGACGGACCAGCGGCGCCATCGCGGCCCTCGCCCTTCTGCTCTCGGCCTGCGTGGAGGGCGAGGGGCTCCAGCCCCCCTTCTCCTCCGCCGGCCATCTCGACGCGAGGGCCGCTCCCGCCCCGGCCGGCGAGGGCGCGCCGCCGGCGGCCGTGGTGGCCGAGGCTGGCGGCGCGCGGGGCGGCGGGGCGACGCTCCTCGGCCAGTCCCGCGCCGCCTCGCCCACGGGCGCGCGGCTCGCCGGAGCCGCGGCGCTGACGGGCGAGCCGATCTCGCTCGCTTTCGAGAACGCGCCGGTGGCCGACGCCGCGGCGATCGTGCTCGGGGAGGCGCTGAACCTGCCCTATGTGGTCGATCCCTCCGCCGCCGGCCTCGTGAGCCTCTCGGCGCCGACGCCATTGCCGCCCGACGCGCTCCTCTCCGCCTTCCGCAGCGCGCTGGAGGCGCAAGGGCTCTCGCTCCAGCGGGTCAACGGCGTCTGGCGCATCGCGCCCGGCGGGGCGGCTTCCGGGGATGCGGAGCTTATCCCGCTCCGCTTCATCGCGCCGGAGGAGATTGCGAACGCCCTCGCCCTCACCCTCCCGCCCGAACAGGTGCGGACGGTCACGGGGCCCGGCGGAAACGCCGTCATCGTCACCGGCACGTCGGAGGAGCGGGACGTCGCGCGCGCCACCGTCGCCGCGCTCGACATCGACGCGCTGGCGGGCAATTCGGTGATGCTCGTCGGCCTCACCAACGCGCCGGCGGATGCGCTCGCCGCCGAGCTTTCCGCCATCTTCGGCGGCGACGCCTCGCCCGGCGCGCGGGAAGGCGACGGCGGGACGCTTGACGCTGGCGGGCTCCGCATCGTCCCGCTCGACCGGCTGGGCGCCGTCATGCTGCTGGCGCGGGACGGGGCGACGCTCGACCGCGCCTTCGAATGGGTCCGGAGGCTCGACCGACCGCGCGCGGCGGAGGCGCAGCGACTCTTCGTCTACCGCGTGCAGAACCGCCCGGCCGCCAGCCTCGCGGAGGCGCTGAACGCCCTCTTCGCCGCCGAGACGACGGAGGAAGGCGCACCGCCGGGCGAGGCGCAGCCCCGCATTGTCGTCGATGCCGAGAAGAACGCCCTCGTCATCGCCGCCGCCTCCCGCCAGTTCGACACGCTGGTGGACCTCATCCGGCAGCTCGACAGCGCGCCGTTGCAGGTGCTGGTGGAGACCACCATCCTCGAAGTCACGCTGGGGGACAGCTTGCGCTACGGCGTGCAGTACGCCTTCTCCGTCGGCAATCTCTTTGACGGGCGGCAGGGCGGCGTGACGCTGACCAATTCGGGCGCGAACATCACGCCCGAATTCCCCGGCTTCGCCTTCACCGTCGGCACAAATCTCGGGCCGGAGGCGATCATCGAGGCGCTGGACGACGTCTCCGACGTCACCGTCATCTCCTCTCCGAAGCTTCTGGTGCGGGACGGCCAGGCCGCGACGCTCCAGATCGGCGACCAGGTCCCCATCGTGACGCGAACGGCGGAGGGGTTCGACGACACGTCCCGTATCGTCAACTCGGTCGAGTACCGGGACACCGGCGTCACGCTCCGCGTCACTCCGCGGGTGAATTCGGGGGGCTTCGTCAGCCTCGGCGTCGATCAGGAAATCTCCTCCGTGACGCCGACGACAACCTCCGGCATCGACAGCCCCACCATCTCCCGCCGCTCGGTCACGACGGATGTGACGATCCGCTCGGGCCAGACGGTCGTGCTCGGCGGCCTCATCCAGGACAATTCGACCGTGGGCCGCCGCGGCATCCCGGTGCTGGGCGAGATTCCCGTGCTCGGAGCCGCCTTTGGCCGCCGGAACCAGAGCGCGGGCCGCACGGAACTCCTCGCCTTGCTCCGTCCGCACATCCTCGCCACGCCCGAGCAGGCTGAGGACCTGACCGCCAGGCTCCGCGCGGAATTCGAGGCGATCAGCCGCGCCGCCTCGGTCCGCCTCCGCCGCCCCGGCCGCACGATCCTTCCCGATTTCAGCCAGGTGAACGGATGACCTTCTCACTGGAGGAATACGCCGCCCGGCTCGAAGGCGTCCGCGCCGCGATGGCGGAGGCCGGGCTCGACGCGCTCGTCGTCGCTGACCCGTCGAACATGCACTGGCTCACCGGCTATGACGGCTGGAGCTTCTACGTTCCGCAGGCGGCGATCGTGACCCATGCGGGCGAACCCCTGCTCTGGCTCCGCCCGATGGACGCGCCGGGCGCGTATCTCACCGCCTGGATCGGGCGGGGGAGTGTGCTGACCTATTCCGAAGAACTGATCCAGAACCCGCCGCGCCACGCCTTCGACAGCCTCGCCGCCGACCTCGCCGCGCGTGGCCTCGCCGCAGGGCGGATCGGCGTCGAGATGGACAATTACTATTTCTCCGCCACCGCCTTCGAGGCGGTGAAGCGCGGCCTTCCGCAAGCCCGCTTCGCGGACGCGACCGGGCTCGTCAACTGGCGGCGGATCGTGAAATCCCCCGCGGAAATCGCCCTGATGCGGAAGGCAGGGGAGATCACCGCCGCCATGCACCGCGCCGTGCGGGAGGGGATGGCGGAAGGGTGTCCGAAGCACGAGCTTGTCGCCGAGGTGCAGCGCGCCGCCGTTCTGGGCGCGCCGGGCGCGTTCGGGGACTACGCGGCGATCCAGCCCATCGCCCCC
Source organism: Alphaproteobacteria bacterium (assembly GCA_030429105.1). Lineage (GTDB taxonomy): Bacteria > Pseudomonadota > Alphaproteobacteria > Rhodobacterales > Rhodobacteraceae > Pikeienuella. The sequence goes on along the minus strand of JAUIDE010000042.1, from coordinate 29,987 downwards.
TCGGGAGTAGAGGCCTCGGCGAGCCACATCACCTGGAACGACCGGCCAATGGCGCGGGGCGAGGCGACCTATTTCGAGATTTCCGGCTGCCACCGTCGCCACCACTGCCCCGTCAGCCGCACCTATCATCTGGGCGAGCCCCCTGCGATCCTCCGTCGGGCCGAGGCGGCGGTGATCCGCGCGCTCGAAGACGCGATGGCGGCGGCGAAGCCCGGCGCGCTCTGCGAGGACGTGGCGCGGGAAGTCTACGCCAGCCTCGCCCGCGCCGGCTTCGAAAAAGCGAGCCGCACCGGCTATTCCATCGGACTCTCCTACCCGCCGGACTGGGGCGAGCGCACGATGAGCCTCCGTATCGGGGACCGGACGGCGCTTCGGGAAAACATGTGCCTCCACCTCATGCCCGGCCTCTGGACCCCGGAATGGGGCGTGGCGATCACCGAGAGCTTCGTCGTCACGCCGAAGGGCGGGAAGCGGCTCGCCGACATCCCGCAGGAGATCTTTGTCGCGGAATAAGGCGACGGGCGGCGGCGGCTCTCCCCCTTACTTCCCGGGGCGCGGCAGGAATATCTCCACAAAGGCCCAGATCAGCCAGATCGGAAAGAGGAAGATCACGCAGAGGATCGCCACGACCGGCTGGCGCCGGAAGGTCTGAACCGCCCCGCCGAGCAGCACGACGACGCCGACGAGGAAGATCGCGAGGATGATCAGGATCGTGAACGGGTCCATCCGCCTCCCCTACGCCGCCGCGCCTTCAGTGAACTGGAGCCGCGCAAGCCGGGCGTAGAGCCCGCCCTCCGCCACCAGCGCGTCATGCCGGCCGGAGGCGACGATGCGCCCCCCCTCCATCACCACGATCCGGTCCGCCTGCTTCACCGTGGCGAGCCGGTGTGCGATCACCAGCGTCGTCCGCCCCGCCGCAAGGCGGGAGAAGGCCCGCTGCACCGCGCGCTCCGATTCCGCGTCGAGCGCGCTCGTCGCCTCGTCCAGGAGCAGGATCGGCGCGTCGCGCAGGATCGCGCGGGCGATGGCGATGCGCTGCTTCTGCCCGCCGGAAAGCATCACGCCCCGCTCCCCCACGAAGCTCTCGTAGCCCTCGGGCAGCGCGGCGATGAAGTCATGCGCCGCCGCCGCCTTCGCCGCCGCCTCCACATCCGAGTCGGAGGCGCCGGGCCGGCCGAAGCGGATGTTCTCCCGCGCCGAGGCGGCGAAGATCACCGGGTCCTGCGGCACGAGCGCGATGCGCGCGCGGAGCGCCGCCGGGTCCATCTCCGCGATGTCCGCCCCGTCCACGAGGATGCGCCCGGAGCCGATATCGTAGAACCGCTGGAGAAGCTGGAACACGGTCGTCTTGCCCGCCCCAGAAGGTCCGACAAGCGCGACCGTCTCTCCTGGCTTCACATCGAGGTCGAAGCCTTCGAGCGCGGAGACGAGGGGGCGCTGCGGATAGCGGAAGCCAACGCCCTCGAAGCGGATCGCGCCCCGCGCCGGCTCGGGGAGCGGCGCTGGGGCCGCCGGCGCCGCCACCGGGTCCGGCGTCTCAAGCAGTTCGACAAGCCGCTCCGTCGCGCCCGCCGCCCGCTGCAATTCGCCCCAGATCTCGGAAAGCGCGGCGACGGCGCCGGAGACGAGCACGGCGTAGATCAGGAACTGCGCCAGCTCGCCCGGGCTCATTGCGCCGGAGCGCACGTCCCGCGCCCCGATCCAGAGCACGCCGACGATCCCGGTGAAGACGAGGAAGATCACGATCGCCGTCATCCAGGAGCGGACGACGACCCGCCGCCTCGCGGCGTCGAAGGCCTGCTCCGTCAGCGCGCCGAACCGCGCCCGGCTCGCGCTCTCCGCGGTGAAGGCGAGCACGGTCTGCGCCGCCAGCAGCGTCTCGGAGGCCTGGGCCGAACTGTCCGCCACCCGGTCCTGGCTCTCCCGGCTGAGGCTCCGCACGCGCCGCCCGAGGATCAGGATCGGGAAGATCACCAGCGGCACGATGAGGAGCGCGAAGCCCGCCAGCTTCGGCGAGGTCCAGGTCATCAGCGCCATGCCGCCCACGAACATCAGCGCATTGCGGAGCGCGATGGAGACGGAGGAGGAGATGACGGAAAGGAGCAGCGTCGTATCCGTGGTAAGCCGGGAAATCACCTCTCCCGTCATCGCCCGCTCGAAGAAGCCGGGGCTCATGCCGATCACATGATCGTAGACCGCCCGGCGTATGTCCGCGATCACCCGCTCCCCGAGCCGGGTCACCAGCCAGAAGCGGAGCGCGGTCGCCACCGCAAGCAGCGCGGCGATGCCGATTGAGGCGGCGAAATACCGGTCCATCAGCGCCGCGCTCTCTTCCGCGAATCCGTCCACTACCCGGCGCACGGCGAGCGGCAGGATGAGGCTCAGCAGCGCGGTGGAGACGAGCGCGGCCAGCGCCGCGATCACCGTGCCGCGATAGGGCGCGAGGAACGGGGCAAGCGCGCGGAGCGGCTTCACGGTCTTCGACTTGGCTCTGATCTCGGTCATCGTCCCTCCCGGCGGGCCGATCTAACCGGCGGGCGGGGCATGGGGCAAGGCGGCGGGCGACGCGGTCAGCCGCGGCTTGCCGACGCGCACATGCGAATCACCCGGTTTTCGCGCTATATGACAGGCATTCGCAGAGTGTTCGTCTCGTATTCGACAGGCGCAGGGTCTCGCGCCGCCGCAGCGGAAGCCCCGATGGTCTCGATGATCCTTCGCGACACGGTCGACGCCGCCCTCGCCGATCCGGGGGCCGCGGCGGGATTCCGCCGCCGCGTCTCCGCCCTCGCAGCGGCGCAGGGCGTCTCGCTTCGGCCGGAGGACGAGTCGGCGATCGCGGAGATGGGCGCCCGCTATGTGCGGGAGACGGTGCGCCTCATCGAATCCTGCGCCACCGCCGCGGGCCAGGCGCGGGCGGACGCGATGATGAAGCCGCTGACCGGCGCGGCGGAGGGCTTCTTCCTCCGTCCGCCGCCCGGCCTGCCGGAGCCCCGCGGGCTCTTCGGCATGATCTGCGCCGCCTTCCTCGCGCGCTCCACGCTGCGCGCCGTTTCCGAGGCGACGCGCCTCCGCCGCGGCTTTCCCCTCATCGCGGCGGACCCGCATCCCGAGGCGGGGACGATCCGCGCCCTGCTCGGGGAGGCGCTCGCCCGCTCGCTCGATGCGATGGTGGAGGATGCGCTCGCCGCCCCCGGCCTCCGGCACTTCGCGAACATGGCCTGGACCCTCCAGAACTCCCTGCACGCGACCGGCAGGATCTCCGAATGGGGCCCGACCTGGGCGGACGAGATGGCGCGGCGGAGCGCGCGGATCGGTTTCAGGCTGTCCTGAAAACCCGCTGCGGCGCGACGATTTCCCCCGCCCGGATCATCGCCTTCAGAACCGTCGCCGCCCCCGCCTGACGGGAGACGGCCTCGGGATCGTAAACCCCGTCCTTCACGTATTTCCCCGCCCGGTACTGGTTGGAGAAACTCCAGAGATAAGGCGTCGGCGCCTCGCGGCGGCGATAACCGAACCCGTTATAGCGTTCGAGCTCGAACAGGAGCCGCGCCAGCGTCCAGTCCCCGATCCGGTGGAGCCCGTGGCCGCGCAGCGCGTCGGCCGCGCTCTCCTCCCACGAGAACGGCGGCTCTCCTCGGGCCGGCCGCCCGGCGGGAACGCGCACCGTCCGCGCCGTCAGCGGGTCGCCGTTATGCAGGTGCCGCGTGAAGTCGAAACCGGCCTCCAGCCCGTGGGTGAGCCCGGTGAAGACCCAGGGAACACCCGTCTCCGCCTCCGTCGCCCGATAGGCTTCCGCACCGCGCCTGAGCCGGGCGCGGAAGGCCGCGATCTCGTGCGCGCGCTCCGCGAGGGGCTCCGCCGCGTCGAACATGGCTTCGTATTCCGCCCCGATCTCTTCGAACCGCGTCGCGCGGGAGACGGAGAGACCGGGCCGCGCAAGAGCCGACGGCTGCGCCGCCTCCGCCGCCGGGCGCGGCTCCAGCGCGGCTCGGGCCCGGGAGAGCGTGGCGGCGCGAAGGCCGCGCAGCGCCTCCCGCGCCGCCTCCCGCAGGGGCCGTGCGGCGTGCGGGTCGCGGGAGAGCGCGTAAAGAGCGGCCATGTCCAGCCCGGCGAGGTTCATGCGGTTCATTCTCCGGTCTCCTTGGCGGCGAGCGCGGCTTCATAGGCTTCAAGGGCGCGGAGCGCGGCGGAGAAGCGCATGTTCGCAGTTCTCCATTCGGCCCGCGCCGCCTCCGCCGCCTTGAGGCGCCGGCCGAGCGCGGCGGCCTCCGCCGCGTTAAGGGGAAGGCCGCCCGCATCCATCACGGCGGCGAAGGAGCCTGCGCCCCAGCCCGGACCTTCTGCGGCGAGAAGCGCTGCGAGTTGCCGCTCAGCCGCCGCGAAATCCCGCGCCGCCGCCCCGCCCTGCGGCGCGGCCCGCCCCGCGAGCGGATCGAACAGCGCGTCCATCGAGGAAAGGAACCGCGCCTCCTCCGCCGCCGCGCCCGCTTCGGCCATGGCGGCGGCGAGCGCGCGTAGCCGCGGCATCTCTGAGACGAACGCGGCCCTGTCCCCCTTCAGCGCCACGCAGCGCGCGCGCAGCGCCTCGACGGCGTAGCGCATGGCGCACTCCGTCTCCGCGGGCCGCGCCGCGCCGCCGAAGGCCGGCGCCAGCGCATCGAGCGCGACGAGGCCCGCGCCGCGCGGGCCGATGGCGACCGGCGCGAGCTCGAAGACGCGCTCCGGCGCGCCGTCGGGCGCGCAGGCGGAGAGGAGGAGCGCCGCGCCCGAAAGGGCGGCGCGAAGGGCGGCGATGTCCATGGCTGTCTCCGGCTACTGCGGAGATCACGGTTAACGGAATCTTCCTAATTTCCGCCGAATCGAGCGCGCGTTGCGCGCGCAGCGCCCGTCTCGCCCTTCGCGCCATGATCCGTTATAGCGCGCCCACAAGTCTCGGAGGCCTCGATGGCGCGCATCCTCATCACGTCCGCCCTGCCCTATATCAACGGGATCAAGCATCTCGGGAATCTCGTCGGCTCGCAGCTCCCGGCCGACCTTCACGCCCGCTACATGCGCGCCCGCGGCCACGAGGTGCTCTTCATCTGCGCGACGGACGAGCACGGCACCCCTGCGGAACTCGCCGCGGCGAAGGCCGGGGAGCCCGTGGCCGAATACTGCGCCCGCATGTGGCGCGTGCAGAAGGACATCGCGGACGGATTCCGCCTCTCCTTCGACCATTTCGGCCGTTCCTCCTCCGACCGGAACCGCCGCCTGACGCAGCATTTCGCGGAACGGCTCGCCGCCGCCGGGCTGATCGACGAGGTCATGGAGCGGCAGGTTTATTCGAAGGCGGACGGCCGCTTCCTCCCCGACCGCTACATCGAGGGGACCTGCCCGAACTGCGGCTACGAGAAGGCCCGCGGCGATCAGTGCGAGAACTGCACCAAGCAGCTCGACCCGACGGACCTCATCAACCCCCGCTCCGCCATCTCAGGCTCCACCGACCTCGAAGTGCGGGAGACGAAGCACCTCCACCTCCGGCAATCCGCCATGCGCGCGCATCTCCGGGAATGGATCGACACCCGGGAGGGATGGCCGATCCTCACCACATCCATCGCGCGCAAGTGGCTGGATGACGGCGAGGGGCTGCAGGACCGCTCCATCACCCGCGATCTCGACTGGGGCATCCCCGTGCGGAAGGGCGAGAAGGCGTGGCCCGGCATGGAGGGCAAGGTCTTCTACGTCTGGTTCGACGCCCCGATCGAATACATCGCCGCGACGGCGGAATGGGCGGACGCTCACGGGCTGGGCGAGGAGGGCTGGCGCCGCTGGTGGCGCGCGGACGAGGGCGCGGGCGACGTCCGCTACACGCAGTTCATGGGGAAGGACAACGTGCCCTTCCACACCCTCTCCTTCCCCGCCACGCTGATGGGCTCGGCCGAGCCGTGGAAGCTCGTCGATTACATCAAGAGCTTCAACTATCTCAATTACGAGGGCGGGAAATTCTCCACCTCCTCCGGCCGCGGCGTGTTCATGGACCAGGCGCTGGAGATCCTCCCCGCCGATTACTGGCGCTGGTGGCTCCTCTCCAACGTCCCCGAAAGCTCGGATTCCGACTTCACCTGGGAGAGCTTCCAGAACGGCGTGAACAAGGACCTCGCGGACGTCCTCGGCAATTTCGTCTCCCGGATCACCAAGTTCTGTCGCTCCCGTTTCGGGGAGGCTCTGCCCGAAGGCGGCGCGCCGGGGCCGGAGGAGACGGAGCTTGCGGTGGAACTGTCCCGGCGCCTTGCGGAGTATGAGCGTGCGATGGAGGCCATCGAGGTGCGCCGCGCGGCGCAGGCGCTCCGCGCGATCTGGGTCGCGGGCAACGAATATCTTCAGCGCGCCGCGCCCTGGACGAAGGTGAAGGAAAGCCCGGAAGAGGCGGCGATGATCGTCCGCACAGGCCTCAACCTCGTCCGCCTCTACGCCATCCTCTCCCGCCCCTTCATCCCGGACGCATCGGGCGCGATGCTCACCGCGCTCGGCCTGCCGGAGAACGAACCCTGGCCGGAAAGCGCGGAGGCGGCGCTCGCCGCCCTCCCCCCCGGCCACGCCTTCACGACGCCGGACGTCCTCTTCGCCAAGCTGGACGACGAACGGCGCGAGGCGCTGGAGGCCCGCTTCGCCGGAAAGGGCTGAGCCGCCGCGTGCAGCCCTGCACTCCCGCCCGACCCCACGCCACGCTATCTGCGGTTGAAAGACAACAGGCGAGGGCGGGATGCGGGCGATCGTGGCGGAGACTCTGGCGGGCGGCGGGTGGCTCCTCGCCTGCGCCACGCTGGCCTATATCCTCGGCTTCCTGTTCCGCGACCAGGCGCTTCTCCGGGCCCTTCTCCTGCTCGGCTCCGCCTTCTACATCGCCTATTACTACATGCGGCCGGAGCCGCTCTGGGGCGCCATCGCGGCGAGCCTCGCGATCAACGGCGCCAATCTATTCGGGCTTCTCCGTCTCCTCTACAGCCGCCATTTCACCATCCTCCCCGCCGCCTCCCGCCCCGTTTTCGCGGCGATGCGCGGGCTCCAGCCGGGCGAGTTCCGCGCGCTCATGCGTCTCGGCGAGCCGGTGGAACCCGCCCGCGCCCTGAAGCTGACGACCGAAGGCGTCACGCCAGAATTCCTCTGGTTCGTCACCCGCGGCGAGGCCACGGCGGAAAAGGCCGGGCGCCGCTTCGCCATCCCGGAGATGACCTTCATCGGGGAAATCAGCTTCGTGCTGAAGGAGCCCGCCTCCGCCACCGTAGCGCTCGAAGCCGGCGGCGCCGCGATCCGATGGCGGAGGGACCGCCTCTCCGCCGCCCTCCGCCGCGCGCCGCAGCTCGAGCGCGCGGTGGAGGCCCTCATCGCGCGGGACATGGCGCGGAAGGTGGCGGACGGCATCCATATCGGCGCCGGCGCCCGGGAGACGGGCGCCCGCGAGGCTGGCGCTCCCGGCCCGCGCGGCTTATCTTCCGCGCATGTCGCATGACGGCCTGATCCAGGAAATCGAGAGCTGGCTGATCGACCGGTCGCTGGGCGAGCCGGATATAGAGCGGCTCTTCGAACAGCTCTGCGCCCGCCTCGCCGGCATCGGCGTGCCGCTCCAGCGCGCGGCGCTGACCTGGCCGACGCTCCATCCCCTCTTCCAGGCGGAGCAGATCTTCTGGAACCCGGAGACGGGCGCGAAGCTGCACCAGTATTCCCACGCCAACCGGCAGACGGAGGGCTGGCTCCGCAGCCCGTTCTACCACGTCCTCACCCACGGGCTCGACCGCCTGCGCCGCCGCCTTGTCGGTCCGGACGCGCTGCTGGATTTTGACGTGCTGCACGAGTTCAAGGAGCAGGGCTACACCGACTACCTGATGACCTCCTCCACCTTCCGCATCGCCGAGGTGCAGCAGTTCGAGGGACGGGGAACAGGCATCATCGCCTCTTGGGCCACGAAGCGGGAGACGGGATTCAGCCGCGGGGACATCGAGGCGCTGAACCGCATCCAGCGCAGCTTCGCCGTCGCCTGTCGCGTCGCGATCCAGCAGCGTGTGATGGTCAACCTCGCCCACACATATCTCGGGCCGACCGCGGGCGCGAAAGCGCTGGCCGGGGAGATCCGGCGCGGCGACGGCTCGAAGATCCGCGCGGTCGTCTACTATGTCGACCTCCGCGGCTCGACCCATCTGGCCGAAAGCATGGAGCCCGACGCCTACCTCACGCTCCTGAAGACCTATTTCGACTGTGCGGCGCAGCCGGTGATCGACGAGGGCGGCGAGATTCTCGACTATGTGGGGGACGCGGCGCTCGCCATCTTCCCGATCGAGGGCGACATCGGCGGCGCGGAGGCGGCGCGCGCCGCGCTGCGGGCGATGGAAGCCGCCCTCCTCCGGCGGGAGGATGCGCTGGCGGCGGCGCCGGACCTGCCGCTCCGCTTCTCCATCTCCATAGCCGCGGGCGAGGTGATGTTCGGCAATGTCGGCGTCCCGGCGCGGCTCTCCTTCTCCGTCATCGGCGCGGTGGTGAACGAGGTGGCGCGGATGGACGACGCCTCCAAGATCCTCGGCCGCGCCGTGCTGGTGACGAAAGAGATCGCCGCGGTGGAGCCCGATTGCTGGGCGAGCCTCGGCCCTCAGGTCCTCGCCGGCGTGCCGCAGCCCGTGGAGCTTTTCATACGCCGCTGCGAGCGGGACGCCTTTTCGGCGGACTACGTCCGCGCCGCCTCCTGAGCGACTGGCAGGCCGTCGCGCCGGGCGCTCTCACCCCCCGAGCGCGCGGATGCGTTCCAGCAACGCCGGGTCCTTCGCCCCGAGCTCGAAGGCGCGGCGATAGCGTTTGTTCGCGTCCTCCCGCCGCCCCATCCGGTCCAGCAGCCTGCCCGAGGCGAGCCAGGGGTCGGACCATTCCGGGGCGAGCGCCGCCGCCTCGTCGTAATCTGCAAGCGCCGCCTCGGGCCGCGCCGCCTCCCGCGCGCGGGCGCGGTGGAAGAACGCGCCCGAATCGCGCGGATAATCACGGATCACGGCGGAGAAATCGGCCTCTGCCGCCCCCTCCCGCCCGAGCGAGAGAAGCGTGAGCCCACGGTTGAACCGCGCATCTGCATCCCCGCCGTCTAGCCTTAGCGCGGCGTCGAACTCCTCGAGCGCAGCCTCCCCCTGCCCGAGCCGGAGCCAGAACGCCCCGCGCGCAAGCCGCACGTCGACGCTCCGTGGCGCGAGCGCGAGCGCGCGGTCGAAGGCGCCGGCGGCGGCGCGGCGGTCGCCCAGCTCTTCCTCCGCGCGCGCGAGGCCGAGATGCAGCTCCACCCGGTCGAGCCCCGCCTCCCGCCCCGTCTCCGCGGCGGCGGCGAAGGCCGCCTTCGCCTCCCCAGGCCGGCCGAGCGCGAGGAGCGCGTCGCCAAGGTTGAGCGCCGCGCCGAAGGCCTGTTCGGCCCGCAGACCGCCCCGTTCCAGCGCCCGGCGGCAATGATGCGCCACTTCCGACGCTGGGGCGGACAGCGCGCCGCAGCGGGCGAGCGAACCGTCCTGCGCCGAGGCCGGCGGCGGCGCGACGAGGACGAGGGGTAGCATAAGGAGGACCGCGCATCTCATTCGCGCACCATAGGCCGCCCCGCCGCGGGCGCCAATCGCCCCGCAAGAGCCTCGCAAACGCCCCGCCCGCGCCGCCGCCCCGCCCCCTTTCCGCCATCACGCGCGCTTAACGAAAACTTGCGCGGGGCGGGGGCCTCACGCATCATCCGTCACCCTTCGGGGCCAACAAGAACCGCCGGGGCGATGCGCCGCCGGACAGACAGGGAATGCGATTCATGGTCGGGGAAAACGATACGTTCGAGGTCTATCAGGACAAACGCGGCGAGTGGCGCTGGCGCCGCAAGGCTTCCAACGGGCAGATCGTGGGCGCCGCGTCGGAAGGCTATGACAAGAAATCCGATTGCGAAGCCAACATGAACCGGGGGCCTAACCCGAAGGACAAGTGGGAATTCTACGAGGACAAGCGCGGCGAATGGCGCTGGCGCCGCAAGGCTGTGAACGGGAACATCATCGGCGCCGCCTCCGAGGGCTACAAGAAGAAGTCCGATTGCGAGGCGAACGCCGCCCGTCAGGGCTGGCAGGGCTGAGCCCGCGATTGCGGGCTCGCGCCGGCGCCGCTAAGACGGCCCAGCGTCCCAGGGAGCCCGCATGACCAGCCTTACGATCCGCCGCCCAGACGACTGGCATCTTCATCTCAGGGACGGGGCGATGCTCGCCGCCGTGACGGCCGAGAGCGCGCGCGATTTCGCGCGCGCCATCATCATGCCCAATCTCGTCCCCCCCGTCGTGACGGGGGCGGACGCCCGCGCTTATCGCCAGCGCATCCTCGCTGCGCCGGGCGCCGCGGGCTTCACGCCGCTGATGACGCTCTACCTCACCGAGGCGACGGAGGCGGACGACGTCGCCGCCGCCCATGCCGAAGGGCTCGTCCACGCGGTGAAGCTATATCCCGCCGGGGCGACGACCAACTCCGCCTCCGGCGTGCGGGATTTCGACAAGGTGCAGCCCGTGCTGGAGCGTATGGCGGAGATCGGCCTGCCGCTCTGCGTCCATGGCGAGGTCACGCGTCCCGAGATCGACATCTTCGACCGCGAGGCGGTGTTCATCGACCGGGTGCTCGACCCGCTCCGCCGCCGCAATCCCACGCTCCGCGTCGTCATGGAGCATGTGACGACGGCGGAGGGCGCGACCTATGCGCGGACGGGCGGGGAGGGGCTTGCGGCGACGATCACCGCTCATCACCTCATCATCAACCGCAACCACATCCTCGCCGGCGGCATCCGCCCGCATTACTACTGCCTCCCCGTCGCGAAGCGGGAGACGCACCGCCTCGCGTTGGTGGAGGCGGCGACCTCCGGCTCCCGCTCCTTCTTCCTCGGCACCGATTCGGCGCCGCATGTGGACCCGCTTAAGGAGGCCGCCTGCGGCTGCGCCGGCTGCTTCACCGCGCCCGTCGCGCTCGCCTGCCTCGCCCATGTGTTCGAGGAGGCAGGGGCGCTGGACCGGCTGGAGGCCTTCGTCTCCCTCAACGGGCCGGATTTCTACGGCATGGCGCCGAATGCGGACCAGATCACGCTGGAAAAGAGCGCCGACCCCGTCCCCTATCCTGCGAAACTGGAGACGGGCGAGGGGCCCGTCACCGTGTTCGACCCGGGCTTCCCCCTCCACTGGCGCGTCGCGAGGTGAGCATGTTCGCCAATTCCTTCCCCGACGAAGCGCTGATGGCGCGGCACACCGCGCGGATGCTGCTCGAGGTGCAGGCGGTGCATTTCCGCCCCGACCCGCCCTTCAAGTTCACATCCGGCCTTTCCAGTCCGGTCTATATCGACTGCCGGAAGCTCATCTCCTATCCACGCATCCGCTCCGCCCTTATGGATTTCGCCGTATCGAAGCTGATGCGCAACGCCGGGTTCGAGGCGTTCGACGCCGTGGCCGGTGGGGAGACGGCGGGCATCCCCTTCGCCGCCTGGATCGCGGAGCGGATGGGCCTGCCGATGCAATATGTCCGCAAGAAGCCCAAGGGCTTCGGTCGCGACGCGCAGATCGAGGGCGTGATCTCCGAAGGCCAGCGCGTCCTCCTCGTGGAGGACCTGACGACGGATGGCGGCTCCAAGCTGAAGTTCGCCGAGGCGATCCGCAAGACGGGCGCGCGCTGCGACCACACGCTCGTCCTCTTCTTCTACGACATCTTCGCCGGCTCGCGTGAATCTCTGGCCGAGGCAGGCCTTACGCTCCACCACCTCGCAACCTGGCGGGACGTGCTGGCCGAGGCCCGCGCCCAGCGCCATTTCGACGAAAAGACGCTGGACGCGGTGGGCGAGTTCCTCGCCGACCCGCACGGCTGGTCCGCCGCGCATGGCGGGGCCGAGAAGGCCTGAGAGCGGCTTGTCGGGCCTCGACCGACCAGGCCGCTGTCGAATCGACCCTCGTCGCCGCCCACGATTGACTGCGTGGCGAGCGGCTTGCGGCTCTGACCAATGCGGCTTCGGACTCTAACGACAACGGTTGCGGATAGAGATTGCGGGGAGAAGCTTAGCGCCAACGCCCGATGCGACCGCGCTGACCCACCTGAACCCTCGGCTTGTCCGGGCGCGCCTGTCGGTCTATCCCCGACCGAGACGCCCTGCCTGGGTCTCCCAAGGCGGCGAAAGCCAGCCTGACGGAGCCGGAGATGCGCCTCACGCCCGAACATTCCCCGCCCGAGGAGGCGCGGCGCCTATTTCGCATCGCGGGGCCGCTGATCGCCGCCTATCTCGCCGAATACGCGATGTTCGTGACGACTAAGCTCGTCGTCGGCTCGCTAGGCGTGGAGCCGCTGGCCGCCGTCGGACTCGCCGCCTCCCTCGCCCATGAAGGCATGGTCATAATGATGGGGATCCTCTCCGTCACCGGCGTTCTCGCCGCGCAGGCGGAGGGCGCGGGGCGGAAGCAGGAGGCGGGGCACGCCGCGAGGCAGGGTCTCATCACGGCGCTGATCCTCTCCGTCCCCCTCATGGCGCTTGTCTGGAACCTCGGCGCGATCATGCGCCTCGCCGGGCAAGAGGAGGCGGTGGCGGCGGCGGCGGAGCCGTTCCTCCATGCGCTGACGCCCTTCGTCCCCGCCATGCTGCTCTTCACCGCGCTTCGCGATTTCGTCGCCGCGCTCTCCCGCACCGGCCCGATCATGGCGATCACGGTCGCCGCGGTCGGCTTCAACTGGCTGCTGGCGGAGGCGCTGGTGCATGGCCGCTGGGGCGCTCCGGAGCTTGGCGTCGCGGGCGCCGGGCTCGCCACCTCGATCGTCAGCTGGTCGATGCTCGCCGCCCTCGCGCTCTACATCTACCGGAAGACGGCGCTTCGCGGCTACGGCCTCTTCCGCGCGCGGCTCAGGGTCGACCCGAAGATCATCCGCGTGATCTTCCGCCTCGGCCTGCCCATCGGCGCGATGGTGGGGCTGGAGGCGGGGCTTTTCACAGCCGTCGCACTCCTTTCTGGCGTGATCGGCGCGGGGATGCTGGCGGCGCATCAGGTGCTGATGGCATGGATCGGCATTCCCTTCGTCATCGCCCTTGGCATAGCCGAGGCGGGGATGGTCCGCGTCGCCCATGCGGTCGGGCGAGAAGATTCTGCAGGGGCCCGGCAGGCGGGCTTCGTCGCGCTCGGACTCGGCTCCGTCGCGCTCACGCTCCTCGTCGCAGCGCCGCTCCTGCTGGCGGAGGAGATGACGCGGCTTTTCCTCCCCGCCTCCGCGCCAGGCTTCGACGAGGTGGCGGCGCTGGTGACGCAGATCATGGTCGTCGCCGCGATCTTCCAGGTGTTCGACGGGGCGCAGGCGATCATGGCGCGCTGCCTGAGGGGGCTGAGGGACGCCTATGTGCCGCTCTGGATCGCGGGGTTCTGCTACTGGCCGCTCGGCGTCGGCGGCGGGGCGCTCCTCGCCTTTCCGCTCGGGCTCGGCGGCGCAGGGCTCTGGATCGGGCTCGCCGCCGGGCTGATCGTCGCCGCCTGCCTCCTCACCATCCGCTTCGCGCGTCTTTCGGGCCGGCGGCTCGCTCAGGCGGCGGAGCGGGCGCCGGAGGCCGCGGCCTCGTAGACTTCGAGCGTCCGCGCAATCGTATCCTCCAACCTGAAGCGGGAGCGGACGAGCGCGCGCCCCGCCATAGCCATATGCGCCCGCCCGCTTTCGTCGAGGTCCAGCGCGGCGGAAATGGCGGCGGCGAGCGTGGCCTCGTCCCCGGGCGGGACGAGCCAGCCGCTGCCGCCGTGGCGCACCGATTCCCGCGCCGCGCCATGATCGGCGGCGATGACGGGCCGGCCCATCGCCTGCGCCTCGAGGAGGATGCGGGCGGAAAGCTGCGGCTCCGTCGCCGGGGCGACGACGAGGGCGGAGAGCATCAGCGCCGCCGGCATGTCCGCCGCCGGCCCGGCGAGGCGGACGACGTCGCCCGCCCGCGCCGCGGCGATCTCCGCCTCGATCAGCCGCGCCTGCGCGCCCTCCCCCTCTCCGACGATCAGCGCGGTGAAATCCGGCCCCCGCTCCGCCTTCAGCCGCGCCAGCGCGCGGACGAGCGTGCGTCGGCCCTTGCCCGGCGCGATCCGGCCGGGGGAAAGGATAAGCGGCCGCGCATCCTCGGCAAGGCCCAGCGCCTCCGCCATGCGGAGCGCGCGCATCGGGCTCACCGCCTCCTCAGCGAAGACGGCCATGTCCGCGCCGCGCGGAATGACGACGACCCGCTCCGGCCCCGTCCCGCGCGTTTCGCGCAGCACTTCGGCGACATGACCCGAGGGCGCGATGACAGGCGCCCCCGCCGCCAGCGCGTCGAAAAGCGGGCGGGCGAGCATCCCCGCCTCCTCCGGCTCGGACCAGGTGGTGACGAAGGCGGCCCCGGTCTCCTCCGCCGCCCGAAGGCCCGCGGAGGCGGCGGCGGCGCTCCGCGCATGGATGAGGTCGGCGCCCTCCGCACGCGCCAGCGCCGCGATCGCGCGGGCGTTCGAGCGGACGCGGAGCGGGGAGCGGGTGTCGAGATCGAGCCCGACTAGGCTCGCGCCGGTCGACCGCAGGCGAAGGGCGGAGGGCGTCTCCGCCGCCGCGATCACCACCCGCGCGCCGGAGCGGACGAGCGCCGCCGCGATCTCGTGAAGCGCGCGCTCCGAACCGCCATGACCGGGCGGGGGCGCGAGTTCGAGCACGGTCAGCGGTTTTCCCCGCCGCTCCGCCGCGCTACCCTCTCCCGACCCGTCCTCAGCCGCCGCCGGAACCCCCATGAAACAGCCCTCCCGCCTTCAGCTTACCCCAGGGCGCGCCCTCGCCTACCGGAAAACCGAGGCGCGCGGCGCGGGATGTGACAAAGCGGGCGTTGTCTTCCTCGGCGGCTTCCGATCCGACATGGAGGGAACGAAGGCGTTGGCGCTGGAGGCATGGGCGCAGGCGGCGGGCCGCGCCTTCCTCCGCTTCGACTATTCCGGCCACGGCGCCTCCGACGGCGCCTTCGAGGAAGGCTGCGTCGGCGACTGGGCGGAGGACGCCTTCCAGGCGCTGACCCGGCTGACGACGGGGCCTCAGGTGCTCGTCGGCTCCTCGATGGGCGGCTGGATTTCCCTCCTCCTCGCCCGCCGCGCGCCGGAGCGCGTCGCCGCCTTCGTCGGGATCGCCGCCGCGCCGGATTTCACGGCGAAGATGGCGGCGGAGATGGACAAGGCCGCGCGCGCCGAGATGGCGGAGACGGGCCGCTGGCTCCGCCCCTCCGCCTATTCGGACGAGCCCTATCCGATCACGCGGCGGCTGATCGAGGACGGTGCGGCGCAATTCGTCCTGAACACGCCGCTCCGCCTCCCCTTCCCCGTCCGGCTCTTCCAGGGGACGGCGGACGAGGACGTGCCCGTCTCCGTCGCGCTCCGCCTCCTCGACCATCTCGAAAGCCCGGACGCCCGGCTGACCCTCGTGAAGGGCGCGGACCATCGCTTCAGCGGCCCCGCCGAACTCGCCCTCCTGACCGGCGCGCTCGACGAACTCTGACCGGCCCGCCTTGCGCCGCCGCGCCGCCGCCGCTACCCCGGCTCCACCAATCGGAGGACCGGCATGAACGGCGCAGACTCGCTCGTGAAAACCCTGCTCGCCTCGGGCGTCGATCATTGCTTCGCCAATCCCGGCACGTCGGAGATGCATTTCGTCGCCGCGCTGGACGGGGCGGCGGAGATGAAGTCCGTCCTCGCCCTGCACGAGACCGTGGCGACCGGCGCGGCGGACGGGTTCTTCCGCATCGCGGGCCGCCCGGCGGCGACGCTCCTCCATCTCGGGCCGGGCCTCGCCAACGGCCTTTCCAACCTCCACAACGCGAAGAAGGCGCATTCCGGCGTCCTGAACGTGGTGGGCGAGCACGCCCTGCCCCATATCGCGCTCGACGCGCCGCTGACCGCGGATATCGAGGGGATCGCCCGGCCCGTCTCGCACTGGGTGCGCACCTCCCGCTCCTCCGCCGAGGTCGGCCATGACGCAGCGGAGGCCGCCGCGGCGGCGTCTTCCGGCCAGATCGCGACGCTGATCCTGCCCGGCGACACGGCCTGGAACGAAGGCGGCCGCCCGGCCGCGCCCATCGCCCGGTCCGCGCCCGAGGCGCCGGAAGCGGCATCGATAGAGGCTGCAGCGCGGATGCTGCGTGAGCCCGGCGCGCTCCTCCTCCTCGGCCCGGGCGCGACCGACGAGGCCGCGCTTCGTGACGCCGGCCGCATCGCCGCGGCGACGGGCTGCGCGCTGTTGACCGAGTGGTCCAACGCCCGCCTCGCCCGCGGCGCCGGCCGCGTCGCCGTGGGCCGCGTGCCCTACCCCGTCGACCAGGCGCTGGAGGCGCTCCGTCCCTTCCGCCGCATCGTCCTCGCCGGGGCGAAGCCGCCCGTGGCCTTCTTCGCCTATCCGGACAAGCCGGGCGTGCTGACCCAGCCCGGAACCGAATTCGCGAAGATCGCCGAACCCGGCCCCGAAGCCGCTGAAGCGCTCCGCACATTGGCGGACGCGCTCGGCGCGCATGACGCGCCGAAGACCGCGGAGCCGGGCCGCCCCGAAATTCCCGCCGGGCCGACCGACCCGAACGGCATCGCCGCCGCCCTCGGCGCGACGATCCCCGAAGGCTGCATCGTGGTGGACGAGAGCGTGACGACAGGCCGCGCCTTCTTCGGCCTCACCGCGGGCGCGCCGCCGCATGACTGGCTGAACAACCGCGGAGGCTCCATCGGCTACGGCATGCCCCTCGCCGTCGGCGCCGCGCTCGCGGGCAAGGGCCGCCCGGTCCTCGCCCTCGTCGGAGACGGCTCGGCGATGTATTCGCCGCAGGCGCTCTGGACGATGGCGCGGGAGGGGCTGCCCGTCACCATCCTCATCTTCGCCAACCGCAGCTACCGGATTCTCCGCGGGGAGCTCGCCAATGTCGGCGTCTCCAATGTCGGCCCCCGCGCCCTCTCCATGTTGAGCCTCGAGGAGCCCGTCATCGACTGGCTCGCCATGGCGCGCTCGATGGGCGTCGAGGCGGAGCGCGTCTCCGAAGCGCCCGCCCTCGCCGCCGCGATCCGCGCCGGGCTCGCCTCGGGCGGGCCGTATCTGGTGGAGGTGATGTGCTGAACTAGGCCCGCCGCGCCCGCGCCGCAGCGGCGGCAGCCTCCTCCGGCAGGCCGAGCGCGGCGTAGACGCCTGCGAGCGCCGTATTGTTCGGCACAGAGAGCGGTTCGAAGCCGAGCCTGCCCATAAGGATCTGCTGCGCCTCGGAATAGCGCCCGGCGCGGATCAGCGCGTCGAGATGGATCTGGTGGAAAACGTCGCGCTGCGCATGGCTGCCGCCGCCGCGCCAGATCATCGGCAGCGCGCGACCGAGCCGCTCCGCCGCCTCCGCCCAGCGCCCTTCGGCATGGGCCTTCAGGCCCTCGGCGGCCGGAACCGCCATCTCCGCCCACATCGCGGAGGACCATCCGCCGGCCTCCGCATGGGCGCGCATGTGGTCGATGAACTCCGAAGCGGCTCCCCGCCCCGCACGGGCGAGCGCATAAAGATATTGCAGCGACAAGAAGGGGTTCACCACGTCCTGGACCCGCCCCTCGAGCCGGTCCGCCAATCCCTCCCAGCGCGGCGAGACATCGAGCCCGACCACCTCCAGCCGGGCGAGGAGCGAGATCTCATTGATCTGGTCCTGGCTGTAATCCGGCTGCACGCCGTGGATGTGATCGTCATAGATCGCGAGGGCGCCGTCGTAATCCCCTTCCGAGATCGCGAAAAGCGCGACATGCCACCAGTTGTGGACATAGAGGAGGGAGTTCTTCCCCTCCCATGTGTCACGGAGCGCGAAATGCGTCTGGCGCCCCTCGGCGATGCGCCCCTCGGTGAGGAGGACATGGGCGAGCGCATGCTGCGCCCAGCCCTCGTTCCGGTCGATCTCGATGGCGCGGCGGGCCACCGCCTCCGCCTCCTTCAGGAGGTGGCTCTCCTCCAGCCCGAAGGCGAGCATGCCGAGCGCGCCGGGCTCGTCCGGGAACGCCTTCGCGCCGTAGCGGGCCGAATGCAGCATACCCGGCGCGTCGCCGAGATCGAACATGTGCGTCTGCCGAATCTTCACGGCGACAAGGTCTGAGGGCCAGAGGTCCAGAATCTCCTTCCCCGCCGCGATGACCGCCGGGATGTTTCCGCTCGCCCATTTCCGGGCGAGATCGACAATCCGCCGCTCCCGCTCCGTCGCGCCCTTCGCCGCCTCCTCCGCCGCTTCGAGGAACGGAGCGGCGAGGGCGGGGCTGTCCGCCCGCTCCAGCCACATCATCAGGATCGCGGCGTAGGCGTTGGCGAGGGCGGAGCCGCGGTCACGCTTCGCAGCCTTGATGATGCCGCCCGCCTTCCGGTCGAAGGCGATGAGGCCGTGCGAGAAATCGCGGATCGCCTGCGCCGTCTCCGGCTCACGGTCCGTGATCGCGTTGCCCCAGTGATCCGTTTCCGCCATGCCCTATCCTCCGATCCCGAGCCCGCCGAGAAGGCGGCGACGCCAGGCGCCGATCCTGATGTCCTCGAACCCTCCATAGAGCCGCAGCGCCTGCCGCCTGAGCTCAGGATCGAGGAGCGCCCGTTCCCCCTCCCGCGCCAGCCGGGCGGAAAGGGCGACGGCGCGGTCCGTCACGTTGCTGTGAACCTCGCGGAGTTCCTCCGCCGCGGCGGCGAGGCTCTCGTGGAGGAAGATCTGGTCGCCCTGCGCGCGAAGAAGGAAGAGGAAGCCGAGCCGCCGCATCTCCTTCCGCACCGGCGCGCGGCCCGGCCCGCGCCAGGTCTCGATCTGAACATAGGCGGCGCGGGCGGCGAGGAAGCGGCGCCCGCCTTCGATCACCGGGCGCTCATGCCCCTCCACGTCGATCTTCACCGCCGCGTCGCGCGCGCCCTCCGCCGGCAGGATCTCGTCCAGCCGTGCGAGACGGACGGGCGCGCCCGCCTCTCCGATCCGGTTGCCGGGGCCGAAGCGCAGCCGGCGCTCGAACGGCGCCTCGCCGGGCCGGTCCGACAAGGCGATGTTGTGGAGCCGCGCGGCGATCTCAGGGTTGAGCGCAAGATTGCGGCGAAGCTCCTCGAACGTGTCCGGGGAGGGCTCGAACGCCTCGACCTGCGGTCGGCGGGCGAGCCGCCCGATGCTGACCGAATACGCCCCGAGATTGGCTCCGATGTCGACGAAGCGCCGCAGCCGCAACCGCCGCACCGCCACCTTCATCATCTTTAGCTGCGCCGGCTCCGCCAGCGCGCAGAGCCTCACGAATTGCCGGCTCTCCGCAGTGAACCGGCCGAGGGAGGTCTCCACATGCTCGCTCATCTTGTCTCCGCCTGCGACGCGGGAGCATTAACGCCGCCCCGCGAGAGAAGCAAAGGGCGATGGACCGGCGCATGGCCATCCCCTATCTCCCGATGATGAGCACCGAATCGCACGAAAGCCCCGAGGCCGCGCTCGCCGCGCTCCAGCGTCTCTACCGGGAGGAGACGGCCCGGCTGAGGGACCGGTTCGCCGCCTTCGCGCGGGGCGAGCGGCTGGAGGCGCCAGCGCGGGGCTTCTACCCGCGCCTCTCCGTCACCGTGGAGCGGACGCTGCCCCATCCGCCCGCGCAGAGCTTCGGCTTCTGCGACGCGGCGGGGCGGTTCGAGACGACGGTGACGCGGCCCGACCTCTTCTCCCGCTATCTCCTCACCCAGCTGCGGGAGATCAGGGCAAACCACGGCTGCGCTTTCGAGACCGGGCTTTCGGACATGCCGATCCCGATCCATTTCGCCTTCCCGACCGGCCTCCATGTCGAGGGCGAGGTGAGCTTCGAGAACCTCGCGGATTTCGGCCGCCTCTTCGACATGCCGGACCTGGCGACGATGGACGACACGCATGTGAACGGGGAGATCGACTATCTCGGCGCCGCCGTCCGCCCGCTCTCGCTCTTCACTGCGCCGCGCATCGACTATTCGCTGCACCGGCTCCAGCACTATACCGGCACCGGGGCGGAAGATTTCCAGAACTTCGTTCTCTACACGAACTACCAGTTCTATGTAGATGGTTTCAGGCGACTTGCGCAGGAGCGCGTCGCGGACCCGTCGAGCGGCTACACCGCCTTCGTCGAGCCCCGCGCCGGCGCGCATCCGCCGCAGATGCCCGCCTATCACCTGAAGCGGGCGGACGATAACGGGATCACGCTGATCAACATCGGCGTCGGCCCCTCAAACGCCAAGACGATGACGGATCATGTCGCCGTCCTCCGCCCCTCCGCCTGGGTCATGCTCGGCCATTGCGCCGGGCTCCGGCGGACGCAACGGCTGGGCGACTACGTCCTCGCCCACGGCTATGTGCGGGACGATCACGTGCTGGACGCCGACCTGCCCGTCTGGGTGCCAATCCCGGCGCTGGCGGAGGTGCAGCAGGCGCTGGAAGGCGCTGTATCCGAGGTCGCGGGCGTCGCGGCGGAGGAATTGAAGCGCGTGATGCGCACCGGCACCGTCGCCTCGATCGACAACCGCAACTGGGAGCTGCGCGACCAGTCCGAGCCTATCCGCCGCTTCTCCCAGTCCCGCGCCATCGGGCTCGACATGGAGAGCGCGACCATCGCCGCCAACGGCTTCCGCTTTCGCGTCCCCTACGGCACTTTTCTGGTAGTGTCGGACCGGCCGATGCACGGGGAGCTCAAGCTTCCCGGCATGGCCTCCGAATTCTACCGCCGCCAGGTGGACCGGCACCTCGCCGTCGGCGTCCGCGCGATGGAGCTCCTGCGGCAGATGCCCTCGCACCGGCTCCATTCGCGGAAACTGCGGAGCTTCAACGAGGTTCCGTTCCAGTAGGTCTCATTCCCCGCGGGGGAAGCGCTGGCTCTCCTCCAGCACGTTCAGGTCCATGTGGTTGCGCATGTAGCGCTCCGCCGCCCGTTTCAGCGGCTGGAAGTCCCACGGATAATATCCGCCCTGCCGCAAAGCCTCATAGACGACGTGCCGCCGCGCCTGGCTCTCCCGCACCTCCCGGTCATAGGCCGCAAGGTCCCATTTTGCCGCCGCCTCCGCGCGGAAGGCGGCGAGCGTCTCCGCATGAGCCGGGTCCGCGGCGAGATTGCGCCGCTCGCCCGGCTCCGCCTCCATGTCGAAAAGCTGCTCCGGGTCCAGAACGCAGGCGGCGTATTTCCACCGCCCGCGCCGGATCGCGACCATCGGCGCCTCGGAGCCCTCCGCGGCGTATTCCATTAGGACAGGGCTGTCCCGCTCCCCGCCCGAGGCGAGCGGGAGGAGGCTTTCCCCGTCCGTCCAGGGCAGCACCTCCTCCATCGAGACGCCGGCCAGCGCGGCGAGCGTCGGCGCGGCGTCCATCGTGGAGACAGGAGCCGTGACGAGGCCGGGCGCAAGCCCCGGCGCCGCAAGCATCATCGGCACGCGCGCAGAACCCTCATAGAAGCACATCTTGAACCAGAGCCCCCGCTCCCCGAGCATGTCGCCATGGTCCGAGACGAAGAGGATCGCCGTATTCTCCGCCTGTCGCGTCTCCTCAAGAACCCTAAGAATCTCCCCGATCTTCTCGTCGAGATAGGAGATGTTGGCGAAATAGGCCCGCCTGCTCCGCCGCACATGCTCTGGCGTGATGCCGAACGCCTCGTGGTCGCAGGCGCGGAGCAGCCGCTGCGCATGGGGATCATGCGCCGCGAAGGCCAGCGCCTCACCCGGCGGGTCGAGATGGGCGCAGTCCTCGTAGAGGTCCCAGAATTTCCGTCGCGCGACATAGGGATCGTGCGGATGCGTGAAGCTGACCGTGAGCGCCCAGGGCCGCGGATCATGCCCGCGCGAATAGTCGTAGAGCCGCGCCAGCGCCTCCGCCGCCACCTCGTCGTCATATTCGAGCTGGTTGGTGATCTCGGCGACGCCCGCGCCCGTGACGGAGCCCATGTTGTGATACCACCAGTCGATCCGCTCGCCCGGCTTCCGGTAATCCGGCGTCCAGCCGAAATCCGCCGGATAGACATCCGTCGTCATCCGCTCCTCGAAGCCGTGCAGCTGGTCCGGCCCGACGAAGTGCATTTTCCCTGCCAGACAAGTGCGATAGCCCGCCCGGCGAAGATGGTGCGCGAAAGTCGGAATGTCGGAGGCGAACTCGGCGGCGTTGTCGTAGACCCGCGTGCGCCGCGGCAGCTGGCCAGACATGAAGCTCGCCCGCGCCGGGGCGCAGAGCGGGCTCGCCGTATAGCTGTTGGCGAAGCGGAGCGAGCGCGCGGCCAGAGCCTTCAGATGCGGGGCGTGGAGCCATTCGGCCGGTCCGTCGGGAAACAGCGTCCCGTTCAGCTGGTCCACCATGATGACGAGCATGTTCGGCCGGCGCGCCATTGGTTCCTCCTCCGCGCGAATGCGCGCCTTGCTCGCACGACGCGCGCGCCGGCGCCAGCGTCAACCCGGCGCCGGGCTTCCGCCCCCGGCGCAGAAGTGATAGAGGCCGGGGCCTGATCGCGCGACCCTGAAGGAAAGCGGCCCGAAACCGGACATGCAGGCACCGAATCCGATACCGGCCCCCGCCCCCACGGAGAGCGGGGTCGCCTTCCGCCCGGCGGACTTCGCGACCTTCGCGGAGGCGCTGGACTATGCGGCGCGGGGCGAGACCGGGTTCACTTACTACAACACGCGCGGCGAAGTGGCGGAGGTCCTGCCCTATGCCCGCCTCGCGGCAGAGGCGCGCATCGTCGCCGCCCGCCTCCTCGCCCTCGGGCTCCGGCGGGGCGACCGCGTGGCGATTCTTGCGGAGACGAATGCGGATTTCGCCCGCGCCTTCGCCGGGGCGATGGTCGCCGGGCTCGCGCCAGCCCCGCTGCCGCTCCCCGTGGCCTTCGGTGCGCGGGACGCCTATTCGGAGCAGCTCCGCCGCATCGTCGCCGTCGCCGGAGCCCGCGCCGTGATCGCCGGCGCCGAGTACGGGGAATGGGTGGCGGAGGCGATGGCGGACGCGCGGCTCCTCTTCTGCGGCGGCGTCGCCGACCTGCCCGCCGCCGAGGGTGCTGCGCCGGAAATCGCGCCGGCGCCGGACGACATCGCCTATCTCCAGTTCTCCTCCGGCACGACCGGCTCGCCCAAGGGCGTCGCCGTAACGCACCGCTCGATGATGGCGAATCTCCACGGGATCGCGGCGCACGGGCTGAAACTGCGGCGCGGCGACCGGGGCGTGAGCTGGCTGCCGCTCTATCACGACATGGGCCTTGTCGGCTGCTTCCTGACGCCGATCGCAACCCAGTTCTCCGCCGACTATATCGAGACCAAGGATTTCATCCGCCGCCCGCTCCTCTGGCTCGAACTCATCGACCGGAACCGCGCGACGGTGACCTTCGGCCCGACCCTCGGCTACGATCTTGCGCTCCGCCGCGCGAAGGGCCGCGCGCCGGAGGGGCTGGACCTCTCCTCATGGCGCGTCGCCGGCATCGGCGCGGACATGGTGAAAGCCCCGATCATCCGCGCCTTCGCCGAATGCTTCGCCGAAGCCGGCTTCGACCCCGCCGCCTTCACGCCCTCCTACGGCATGGCGGAGACGACGCTCGCGCTCTCCTTCGCGCCGCTCGGCCAGGGACTGAAGACGGAGCGCCTCGCCCTCGACGCGCTGGAGCGCGACATGATCGCCCGCCCTGCCGCGCCCGGGGAAAAGGCGCGGGACTTCGCCTTCTGCGGCCCTGCTCTGCCCGGCCACGCTATCGAGATCAGGGGTGAGGACGGGGCTCCCCTGCCGGAAGGCGCGGTCGGCCGCATCTTAGCCTCCGGCCCCTCGCTGATGCGCGAATATTTCGGCGATCCGGAGACGACGGCCGCCGCGCTTTCCGGCGGATGGCTCGACACCGGCGATCTCGGCTATCTGCGCGAGGGGCAGGTCGTCATCACCGGCCGGGCGAAGGACCTGATGATCGTCAACGGCCGCAACATCTGGCCGCAGGACCTCGAATGGTCGGTGGAGCGGATGGTGGAGCATGTGCGCGCCGGGGGCGCCGCCGCCTTCTCAGTCCTCCCCGATGACGGCGGCGCGAAGACGGAGGAGGAGATCGTCCTCGTCGCGGAATGCCGCCTCCGCGAGCCGGAGGAGCGGGAGGCGCTCCGCGCCGAGATCCGCGCCGCGGTGCGGGAGGCGCACGGGCTGGAGACGCGGGTCGCGCTGGCGAAGAACGGGGCGCTGCCCTCCACCTCCTCGGGCAAGCTCTCGCGCGCAAGGGCCCGGCTCATGTTCCTCGACGGCGAATTCGACCTCGGCCCGGCGTGACCGGCCTCGCCGCGCTGACCGGCGGGGCGGGTTTTCTCGGCCGCCACGTCGCCGCCGCGCTCGCCGCGCGGGGCTGGCGGCTCCGGATGCTCGTGCGCCGCGCGCCCGACCTGCCGGAACTGGCGGAGCATTGGATCGACCTCATCCCCGGCGACCTCTCGGAACCGGCCATGCTGGAGCGCCTCTGCGACAGGGCGGACCTCATCGTCCACATGGCGGGCGTGGTGAAGGCGCGGGACGAAGCGGCCTTCATGCGCGCCAATGCGGAAGGGACGGAAACCCTCGCCGCCGCATGGCGGGCGCGCAGCCCCGGCGCGCGGTTCATCCTCGTCTCCTCCATGGCCGCGCGCGCCCCGCATCTCTCCGCCTACGCCGCCTCGAAGCGGGCGGGGGAGGAGCGGCTTCGCGCCCTCGCCGGCGAAGGCGACTTCCGGGTGCTCCGCCCCGGCGCGATCTATGGCCCGCATGACGAGGAGAGCCTCAAGGTCCTGAAGCTCGCCGCCGGGCGCGTGCAGGTCATGCTCAACGCGCCCGACGCGCGCGTCTCCCTCATCGCGGCGCGGGACGCGGCGGAGGCCGTAGCCGCGCTTTCGGAGCATCCTGGCGGCGGCGCGCTCCACGAGCTGACCGACCGCCGCCGCGAGGGCTACACTTGGGCGGAACTGTCGGAAACCGCCGCCCTGGCCCTCGGGCGGGAGCCGCGCGCCATCCGCCTCCCCGACCTAGCGCTCCGCACCCTCGGCGCCGCAGGCGGCGCCTTCGCCGCGCTCACCGGGCGCGCGGCGATGCTCACTCCCGGCAAGGCGCGGGAAATCCTCGCGCCGGACTGGGGGGCGGATCCGGCCCTGCCCCCGGTTCCGCCCGAAATCTGGGAGCCACGGATCGGCCTCGCCCAAGGCCTCGCCGAAATGGCCGCCTGGGCGAAGGCTACGGGGCGCCTCTGACGAGCCCGACCGCCCGCCGCACATCCTCCGGAGTCCATCCCGAGGCCCGAAGCGCCGCCAGCGACACGTCGTCCGCCCGCTTCGCGAGCCGCCTCCCGCTCGCATCCCGGATCATCCGGTGATGGCGATAGACCGGCGCGGGGAGTTCAAGCAGCGCCTGCAGGAGCCGGTGAACCGACGTCGCCGCGAAAAGGTCCTCCCCCCGCGTCACATGCGTCACGCCCTCCGCCGCGTCGTCCACGACGACCGCGAGGTGATAGGCCGCCGCCCCGTCCTTCCGCCTCAGCACGACGTCGCCATGCGCGGCGGGCGCGGCGGCGATCTCCCCCGTCTCCCCGGCAGGGCCTGTGCCGACCTCCCGGAAGGTCAGCGCCCCGGCCCGCGCCGCCGCCGCCGCCATGTCGAGCCGGAGCGCATGGGGCGCGCCCGGCGCCGCGCGCCCGCCCGTCCGCGGCCGGCACGTTCCCGGATAGGGCGGCCCCGCCTCCGCCCCCTCCTGCGGCGCGCCGCCCGCAGCGGCGATGTCGCCCCGCGTGCAGGAGCAGGGATAGACGAGCCCCATCGCCCCGAGCCGCGCCAGCGCCGCCTCATACGCCGCCCCGCGCGCCGACTGGCGCATCACGGGTTCGGGCCAGGACAGCCCGAGCCAGCGGAGGTCCTCGAAGATCGCCGCCTCGAACTCCGGCCGCGCCCGCCCCGCGTCCAGATCCTCGATCCGCAGCCGGAAGACGCCCCCCGCCGCCCGCGCCGCATCGAACCCCATGAGCGCGGAGAAGGCGTGGCCGAGATGCAGCAGCCCGGTCGGCGAGGGCGCGAAGCGCTCGACCGGCCTCACCCCTCCGTCCGCGCCTTCCGCCAGACGATGAAGGCCGCGACGAAGCCCGTAAGCCCGGCGAGCGCGAACACCCCCTCCCGCGGCACGCCGAGCGCGCCGATCAAGGCGGCGGTGACCGCGGCGGAAAACACCATGCAGAGCGAGTCGATCACGTTGGAGCAGGCGACGAACTGCCCCTTCCGCCCCTCCGGCGCCTTCACCTGATATTCGACGTTGAGCGGCGTCACGTAGAGCCCCGCGCACATCGCCATGAAGACGAGCGCGCCGAGCACCGGCCAGCTTTCCGCCCGCCCGAGGAATTCGGAGACGCCCATGAGCTCCGTCCGCCCTTCGAGCCCCGCGCCATAGGCGCCGACCGCGAAATAGAAGAGAAGCGCGCCGACGCCCATGCCCGCCGCGCCCCAGGGCGCCGTCTTCAGCGTCACCTCCCCCTTCACGATCACCGAATAGAGCACAGCGCCGAGCGCGACGCCGACGGAGAATGAGGTGAGGAGGATCAGCGCCACATCCTCCGAGGCGAGGAGCGAGAACTTCGCCACCTGGAAGATCAGCGAGAGGAACGTCGCCCCCGCGAACCAGAACCAGCCGAGCGCCAGCATCGCGAACATCGCCGGCTTCGAATCCCGGCATTCGCGGATGATCTGCACCATCGCCAGAGGCATGATCCAGTTGACCTTCGGCTTCGGCCCCATCGGCGGCGCCGAGGGCGCCCAGAAGCTCGCGATCCAGCCGATCACCGCGATCACCACCACGGCGACGGAGACGGCGAGCACCCCTGAATCGGTCAGCACCAGCTTCGCGCCGAAGATCTGCCCGAGCAGGATCGCGAGGAAGGTCGCTCCCTGGATCAATCCGTTAGCCGCCGGCATCTCGTCCCGCTTCATGTATTGCGGCAGCACGCCGTACTTGATCGGCGCGAAGAAGGCGGATTGCGCCCCCATCAGGAACATGAGGATGAGGAGCACCGTCAGCGCCTGCGTGAGATAGGCGATTGCGGCGACGACCATCAGGACGATCTCGGCGAACTTCACGAAGCGCATCATCCGCGCCTTGTCCATCCCGTCCGCGATCTGCCCCGCCGTCGCGGCGCAGAGCGCGAAGGGCAGGATGTAGAGCCCGGCGGACATCTGCACGAAGAGGTCCACCTGCCCCTCGGTCAGCGCCATGCTGTCCGCCAGACGGTAGGTCAGGAGCGCGACGAAGGCGTTCTTGAAGGTCTGGTCGTTGAAGGCGCCGAGGAACTGAACGATGAAGAGCGGCGTGAACCGCCGCGAGCCGAAGAGCGCGAACTGGTTTCCCGCCGCCCTGCTCGGCGCGCCCGCCGCCGCCTGATCCGTCATCGCGAACCCCTGTCCTGCCTCCCGCGAGTTTCCGCACGGGTCGGGCCCGGGATCAAGAGGGTTCGCCCCGCCCGCGTTACTCGTTTCCCGCCTTCCGGGCGAACCGGTCCTCCGCCGCGGCGAGCTCCGCTGGCCCGGCATGCTCCCGGATCAGCGCCATCGTCGCCGCCTCGACCTCGGATTCTAGCCGGGCCATGAACTCGTCCTTCTCCAGCCCCGGCATGATCGGCGGCAGATACTGGATCGCGCCGGCTCGCCCCGGCTTCTTGCCCCACTCCCTCTTCGGCCAGATCGCGCCGAGCGATTGCGCGACGGGCACGACCGGGATCTTCGCCGCATCGTAGATGTTGAAGACTCCGGTGCGGTAGCGCGCCTTGGCGCCGAGCGCCATCAACTCTCCCTCGGGATAGATGAGGATCGGCCTGCCCTGCGCCGCGACGCGCACGGCCCCCTCCCGGATCATCTCGGTCAGCCCCTGCGGTCCGCCCTCGACGGACACGGTGATAAGGTCGAGCTTGCGGATGAGCGCGCCGAGGAAGGGCAGGTCCCCCAGCTCCTTCATCACCACCGCCCCGCAATCGGAATGCAGGCCGAAGATCACCGCGACGTCGAGCTCGGACTGGTGCTTGGGCGCGATCACATAGGGCGGCGGCGGCAGGTTCTCCGCCCCCCGCACCTCGATCCGCCCGCCGAGACAGACGCGGACCCACCATTGCGTCCAGCGGCACCACGAGGCGATCATCGCCCGCGCCCTGTCGGGCGAGACGAAGCGGCAGGCGGCGGCGATCCACATGGCGCGCACGAAGGTGACGACATAAAATACTATATTGAAAAGGAAAACGCGGAGTCCGGTCATCGCCGCGCCCCCGCCAGACGTTTGCGCGCCTCCGCCTCGTCCGCCTTCATCGCGTCGATCAGCGCCTCGAGCCCGTCGAATTTCAGCTCCGGCCGCTGCCAGGAGACGAGGCCGACGGAAATCCGCGCGCCGTAAAGGTCGCCCTTGAAGTCGAAGATGTAAGTCTCGAGATTCGGTCGGTTTTCCCCGAACATCGGACGCACGCCGAGCGAGGCGACGCCTTCGTATTGCCCGCGATGCGGCCCGTCCTTCACCTCGACCCGCACGGCGTAGACGCCGAAGCGTGGGAGCATCAGTCCCGCCATCGAGAGATTCGCGGTCGGATAGCCGAGCTCCCGCCCGCGCTTCTCCCCATGCTCCACCACGCCCTCGACCCGGTGGAGATGGCCGAGCATCCGCGTCGCATCCTCGGCCCGCCCCTCGGCCAGCGCCGCGCGGATGGCGGTGGAGGAGACCTCGCCCGTCTCCCCGCCGACGAGATCGGCGACGGTGACGCCGAAGCCGAGCCGGGCGCCGGCTGCCTGCAGATAGGTGGCGTCCCCCGCCCGCTTCATCCCGAAGCGGAAATCCGCGCCGACGACGGCGTGCGAAAGGCCAAGCCGCCCGGCGAGAACATCGGCGCAGAAGGCCTCCGCCGTAAGCGCCGCGAAATCCCTGTCGAAGCGGATCACGAAGAGCCGCTCGACGCCGAGCTGCGCGAGCCGGTCAGCCCGCGCGCCGAGGCGCATGAGGCGGAAGGGCGGCGCGTCCGGCTGAAAGAGCTCGCGCGGATGCGGCTCGAAGGTGACGACGCCGAGCGGCGCGCCCGTCGCCTTCGCCGGCGCGCGGGCGAGATCGATCACGGCCTGGTGGCCGAGATGCACGCCGTCGAAATTGCCGATGGCGGCTGAGGCGCCGCGATCTTCGTCGCGGACCTCGTCCAGCCCTTCGATGATCCGCATCCGCCCCCGTTCCGCCGCTCAGGCGCGGCCCCGGATCGCGCGCGGCCGCCTCAGTCGAATTTCGCCGAAGGGGCGAGGACGAGCGCCTCCCCCTTGAGCACGACCGTATCGCCCACGGCGCAGGAGCATTCAAGCGTGACGCGGCGCTTGCCGTAGTCGATCGCCGTCACCGTAACCCGCGCCTCGACATGGTCGCCCGGCCGAACCGGGGCGAGGAAGGTCAGGGACTGCTTCATGTAGATCGAGCCGTGGCCCGGCAGCTGCTCCCCGATGATCGCGGAGATCAGGCCCGCGGTCAGCATCCCGTGGGCGATGCGCCCGCCGAAGATCGTGTCGCGCGCATAGTCGTCGTCGAAATGCACCGGGTTCCGGTCGGTCGACACCCGGCCGAAGAGCTCGATGTCGGAATCGTCGATGGTCTTCGAGAGCCGGCGGCTCATGCCGATCTCGATGTCCTCGATGCAGATCGTCCCGCGGCGAATTTCGTCCCGTCCGTCCGAATCGTACATGGCTCATCCCCTCTTCGCTGATGCGGGATGTAGCGCCGCAGCGCGGAAACGGCAAGCGAGAAGGTAATATCCGGTCTCTTGCCAGACGAAACGGGCAATTATGTTGCCGGCCCGCTTCGCCCTCGTCCCCGCTCGAGGCCGGAGACCCAAGGGCGGACGAAACACTTCGTTCCCCCGCCCGGCGGGCGGCGTCAACGCCATTCGCAAAATGAGACCTGTGCGCGGTTGCGAGGTTGGCTGGCTCATGATTCAGTTTTTCGTCTGGATCAGGAGGGTTTGATGGCGCGGCGTGAGATCGGTCAGGAGGTTATGTCTTTC
>JAUIDE010000041.1 GCA_030429105.1 Alphaproteobacteria bacterium | reverse complement strand
GGGCGAGGATCGCGGCGCCCGCCGCCTCCAGCCCGCCCGCATCGGCCACCGCGGCGACGAGCCCCTCCGGCCCTTCCACCGCCATGTAGAGATCGGTCCGCCCGCCGCGGCTCAGGAAGGCGGCGTCGATCCCCTCCGCCTCCGCCGCGGAGACAAGCGCCGCCCCCTCCGCATCGAGCCCGACATGGCCGAGGAGCGCGGGCCGGAGCCCGGAAGCGCGGAGCGCGCGCGCGACGTTGAGCGCGACGCCGCCCGGCCGCCGCACGATCCGCCCCGGCCGGTCCGCGCCCGGCGGCATCGGAACCTCGGCGCGGCCGATCACGTCCCAGAGGACGGCGCCGATGCAGAGAATGTCGGGCGGGATGTCGGGGCCGGGCGCGTTCATGCGCCCCTCTACCGCGCGCGCGCCCGGCTGGCGAGCCGTCGCCTTGCGGCGGGCCGGCCGCTTTCGTATATGCGGGGGGAGAGATCGGCGCGGGCGGGCCCCTCGCCAACCCGGTCAGGTCCGGAAGGAAGCAGCCGCAACGAGATTCGCTCGGGTCGCGTCCGGTCTCTCACCTCCCCCTCCCCTCAGCGCCGCCGCGGCCTCAGCGCCAGCATCGTCGCATAGGCGGCGCCCGCGAGCGCGACGATCCAGAAGAGGCCGTGCGGCGGGAACATGTCGAGCGCGAAGCCGAGGAGCGGCGGGGAGACGAGCGCGCCGAGCCCGTAGGCGGACATGAACGCCCCCGTCCCCCGCGCCAGCGCCGCGCCCTCGTAGCGCGAGCCGAGTTCGTTCAGCGAAAAGGTGTAGAGCCCGACGACGAGCCCGCCCCAGAACGCCGTGACGAGCCAGAGCGGCCATTCCGTCCCCGAAAGGGCCGGAACCGCCCAGGCCGCGGCGACCGCCGAGAGCGCGCATAAGCCGAGGAGCCGCCGCCGGTCCAGCTTGTCCCCGATCCAGCCCATCGGGATCTGCATCAGGACATTCCCCGCCGCGACGAGCGCGACGAGCGTGAGCGCCGCCTGCTCCCCGAGCCCGAGCCGGAGCGACCAGACGGGGAGGAGCCCCATCGCCCCGGTCTCGATCAGCCCGAAAAGGGCGACGGCCCAGAGCACGGCCGGGTCCGTCCTGAAGAAGCGGATCACCTCGGAGGGCGAGGCGCCGCCGCCGCCCGATTCGCTCGTGTCCGGCCTGTCCCCCCAGGCGAGGAGCACGGGCGGGATCGCAACGAGGCAGATCGCGGCGCCGGAGAGGAAGGGCGCCCAGCCCTCCGTCCCGATCAGCTTCAGGAGCGCGGGGCCGGCTAGGAAGCCGAGCGAGAGGAAGAGGCCGTAGATCCCGATCGCGAGGCCGCGCTTGGCCGGCGGCGCGGCGGAGATGATCCAGAGCTCCGAGGCGAAGAAGAGCGCGGCGGCGCCGAAGCCGAAGACGAAGCGGAGCGCGATCCACGTCCAGGGATCGGGGAAGAGCGGGAAGACGAGCAGCAAGCCCGCCATGCCGAGGCAGGCCGCGACCATCAGGAAAGGCAGCGAGACGAAGCGGAGCGCCATCGGCAGGAGCGGCCCGCCCATCAGGATCGCCACCGCCGCCGAGGCGCCGGAAAGGCCGATCATGAAGCCGCTCGCCCCCATCCGCTCCAGCAGGATCGAGAAGAGCGGGATCGAGAGCGAGAGCGAGAAGGCGAAGATCGAGATCGCGGCGATGGCCGCGACCATGCCGCGCATCCGCCCCGCCGCCGCGGCGGCGCCCTCCGCGACCGCGGCCATCAGAGATGGTCGAGGAACGAGCGCCCCTCGTCATGGTGGAAGAACGGGGTCGGCCGCGCCGCCCCCGGCTCGCGCAGCCGCGCCTCGACCTCGGCGAGCACGACCTCGGTGATGAACGGGAGGTCCAGCGCCCGCGCCTCCGCCAGCGTCAGCCAGCGGAGATGGGAAAGCTCGCCGGAGGCGCGGGAGAGATCGTCCGGGTCGCCATGCACCAGCGCGCTGTCCGCGAGGAAGAAGCGCGCATCGAACCGGCGGGTGCGCGCGGGCGGCGTGATGGCGCGGAAGATGAAGCGCAGCCGCTCCGTCGCCGGGCGGAGGCCCGCGGCGAAGAAGCCGCGCCAGTCTTCCGGCGCGCCCTCAGTCTCCGCCTCCGCCGCCGGGTCGGGCGCGCCGAGGGCGAGGCCCGTCTCCTCCCACGTCTCCCGCACCGCGGCGAGGGCGAGGGCGGCGGGGCTCGCCTCCGCCTCCGCCGCGCGGGCGAGGAGGCGCGGCGCATCCTCCTCGTTCACGGCGAAGCGGGGCGCGAGAGCGCGGTCCGCATCGTCCACCGCGCCGCCGGGAAAGACGAATTTCGAGGGCATGAAGGCGGCGCCGGCCCCGCGCTGGCCCATCAGCACCCGCGGCTCGGGAAGGTCGCGGCGGATGAGGACGAGCGTGGCGGCGTGGCGGGGTATGAGGATCTCGGTCATGCGCGATATACATCGCGCGGGGGGCGCCCTGTCCAGCGCCGCGAATGCGGGCGCATCCGCCCCGCGTTCAGCGCGCGGCGGCCGCGTTCGTCTCCGCCTCGAATCCGTGCATCCGGTGCGCCCACTGGAAGGCGACGACCCCGCCCTTCACCCGTGGCAGGAGGATGACGACGCCGGTCAGCGCCAGAACCGGCCAGATCGCGGCATGCGCCCACATCGGCAGATCGAACAGCTGATAGGCGGAGATCATCAGCGGCGCGACCAGATGCCCGACGATCAGGATCGTGAGCCAGCTCGGCGCGTCGTCCGCCCGGTGGTGATGCAGCTCCTCCCCGCAGATGTCGCAGGCGGGGCGCACCGTCAGATAACCGTCGAAGAGATGCCCGCCGCCGCAATGCGGGCAACGGCGGCGCCAGCCCTTCGCGAGGGCGGGGCCGAGCGGGCGCGGGGCAGGTTCGCTGCGGTCGATCAGGTCTCTCATGGGCCAAGACTTACGCCCGCGCGGGCGGCGCGGCGACTGCGCCGAATGTCTTGCGGCGCCATGTCGCGACGACAGGCGGGCGACGGAACCGCCGCCACGGCGCGTGAGAGGGGCGACACGGGGAGAAGAACCGCCCCGACGCAACCGGAAGGACAGGCCATGAACCGCATGTATCTCTATCTCGGCGCCGCCGCGGCGCTGGCCGCCGCGGGGGCCGTCGTCGCGGCCGAAGGCCGAGGGGACCGCGCCGAACGGCGCGCCGCGATGGTCGACCGGATGTTCGAGCGGATGGACGCGAACGGAGACGGCGCGATCGACGCGGAGGAGCGCGCGGCCGCGCATGAGGCGCGCTTCGCCGCGATCGACGCGGACGGCGACGGCAAGGTGACCGAGGCGGAGATGAAGGCCCACGCCGCCGCCCGCGCCGAGGACCGCGCCGCCCGGCGCTTCGCCGCGCTTGACGCGAACGGCGACGGCGCCCTTGATCGGGCGGAGATCGAGGCCCGCCGCGAGGGCCGCCACGGCGCCATGCTGGAGCGAGTCGACGCGGACGGGGACGGCCGCATCACGCGGGAGGAGGCGCTCTCCGCCCGCCACGGGCATGGACACGGACACGGGCGCGAGCGCGACGCGGACTGACAAGCGGCGCAGGAGGGGGGCGAAGGCGCGGCGTGAGCATGTCTTTCGACGGCCTGACCGAAGAGACCGACGAGGCGCTTCTGGCGCGCTTCGCCGCCGGGGACCGGCTGGCGGCGCACGCCCTCACGCTGCGGCTTACGCCCGCCGTCTTCGCGCTGGCGCGGCGGATGCTGAACGATGCGGCGGAGGCGGAGGATGTGGCGCAGGAGGCGATGATGCGGCTCTGGCGGATCGCGCCGGACTGGCGGGCGGGGGAGGCGAAGCTCTCCACCTGGCTGCACCGGGTGGCGACCAATCTCTGCATCGACCGTCTCCGCAAGCGCCGGAGGAGCGGCCCGGCGCTTGACGACATCGCGGAGCCGGCGGACCCGGCGCCCGGCGCCCTCGCCCGGCTCGAGGCGGGGGATGCGGCGGCGGCCGTCTCCGCCGCGATGGCGCGGCTGCCGGAGCGGCAGCGGGCGGCGGTCGCGCTCCGGCATTTCGAGGATCTCGGCAACCCCGAGATCGCGGCGGCGCTGGACGTGAGCGTGGAGGCGGTCGAAAGCCTCCTCGCGCGCGGGCGGCGGGCGCTGGCCCGCGACCTCGCCGCCTGGTCGGCGGGGATCGAGAGGGCGGGCGCGGGCGGAAAGGTGGGAAAATGACGAAGGATCGCGACATGGGCCCCGGGCGGGCCGACTGGGAGGCGCCGCTCGACGCTGCGCTGGCCGCGGCGCGGGAGGCCCCGCCCGGCCCGGCGCCGGAACGGCTTCTCGAGCGGATCATGGCGGATGCGGCGGAGGTCGCCGCCGCGCGCGAACGGCCCTCGCCGCAGCCGCGGCGCTCGAAGCGGCCCGGCGCGCTCGCGCGGCTCCTCGCCGCCCTGCCCGCGCTCCGCCCCGCGGCGGCCTGCGCGGCGGCGGCGCTCGTCGGGCTCTGGCTCGGGCAGACCGCGATGATCGCCGGCGCGGCGGACGCGCTGCTGGACCAGGGCGGAGAGACCGTCGCCTATGACGACGATCCGCTCTCCGGCGCCCTCATCGCCTTCGGCGACGTCCCGGAGGGCTGGTGATGGCGGAGGGGCGCATCCTCGGCCTCGGGCCGAAGGCGGCGCGGCGCGCGCTCGTCGCCTCGCTCGTCCTCAACTGCCTCCTGCTCGGCCTCGCCGCCGGCGCCTTCATGAAGTCCGGGGGGGAGAAGGACGGGCCAAGGGTCTCCAGCTTCCAGCTTTCGCGGCAGATCGTCGAGGCCGCCGGGGAGGACCGGCGCGAGACGGTGCGCGCGCTGATGGAGGGGGCGCGCGGCGAAAGCTGGCGCGAGGCTTCGGTCCGGCGCTGGGAGGAGGTCGCCCGGCGCGTCGGGGAGGCGCAGTTCGACGCCGCGGCCATGTCGGCCATGCTCACGGAAGAGATGGAGCGCCGCGCGGCGGCCCACGCCGCGCGCAACGCGGCGATGGTCGAGGCGCTGATGCTGCTGACGGAGGCGGAGCGCGCCCGGCTCTCCGCGGCGATGGCGGCGCATCTGGCGGAGCGGAAGGAGCGCGGGCGGTAGGCGGGCGGGCGCGGAAGAACCTGCGGCAAGAAGCGAAATCGGCGCTCTCCCGGCGCCGACGCAGGCTCCGGCCTGCTTGACCCGGCCGGGCGGAAGCGCCGCGCTCCCCCACAACCCCCGGCCCGGGCGACAAGCCCGGGCCGCGGCCTCCCTCCCGCATGGGAGGCCGCATAGCAACCGCGCAAGCCGTGCAATCGTCCGAGTTCATGACGCCATAAACCGCTTCGACCAATCGGCCCGAGGCGGCCCCCCGAGGGAGGCCGCGACCCTCCGCGCTCCGTTCGCACGTCGGCCGGCCTTGCCGGAACACGCCGTGTCTCCGTCGGATCGGCCCTCGCCGCAGCGTCCGAAGACGTCCATGGCGCTTCGGCCTCGCCAAAGCCGTTCGGCGCGGATGACGCCTCCGCGCGGCCCCTACCCCGCGAACTCCACCCGGTCCCGCCCGCCGCGCTTGGCGGCGCGCAGCGCCTCGTCCGCCTGGCGAAGCAGCGCGGCGATCTCGCCCGCCGCCCCCGCCTGAAACGCGGCGACGCCGACCGAGACGGTGAGCGCGATCTGGCACCCGCCCGGCGCCGGCACCGGCGCGCGCGCCACAGCGGCGCGCACCCGCTCGGCGACGGCGCTGGCCTCCGCCGCGCCGGCCCCGACGAGGATCGCGGCGAATTCCTCCCCGCCGATCCGCGCCACGAGGTCCGCCCCCCGCACCGCCAGCCGGAGCCGCTCCGCGAAGGCGCGCAGTACGGCGTCGCCCGCATCGTGGCCGAGGCTGTCGTTCACCGCCTTGAACCGGTCGAGATCGAAGAGGAGCAGCGAAAGCCGCCCGTTCGTCTCCGCCGCGCGGGTCGCGAGGCGGCTGGCGTGCCGGTCGAAATACCGCCGGTTGCGAAGCCCGGTGAGCGGGTCGGTCAGCGAATCCTCCGCCGCGGCGCGGAGCCCGGCCTCCACCCCGTCGCGGAGCGCGGAGAGGCGGCGCCGCGCGTCGAGCTCGGCCAGAAGCCGCGCGGCCATCTCCTCGGCGGAGCCCTCCGCGCCCGGCGCGCTCTCGTCCGCCCCGGCGGCGAGGGCCGCCGCGGCGCGGTGCGCGGCGCCCGCGTCGCAGAGATGGACGATGGCGCTCCGCCCCGCCTCGCCCCGCGCGCGGAGCGCGGCGATGAGGCCGATCGCGTCCTCCCCCTCGGCGAAGCCGCCGGCGGAAAGCCGCTCCAGCCCGTCGGCGACGATCACGGCGTCCGGCGGGTCCGTCTCCGCCGCGCGGAGCGCGGCGAAGCCGCCGGGGGCGAGCCGCGCCTCCCCGCCCGAAAGCGCGGCGAGCGCGGCGCGGAGCGCCTCCGCCTCCGGCCCCTTCGGCGCGACGAGGAGGAGCCGCGGCGGCGCCGCCGCCTCCCGCGCCTCGGGTTCGACGCCGAGCTCCCGCGCCGTCGCGGCGCGCAGGGCGAGCTCCACCTCCGAAGCGCGGCGGCGCATGAGCCGCCGCGCGCGGGCGAGAAGGAGGCGCGGCTCCGCCGGCCGGATCAGGAAATCGTCCGCCCCCTCCGCGAAGGCGCGCGCCGCATGGCCCGCCGGGCCGATCAGGAGCACGGGCGCTCCGCCATGCCGGGCCTTCAGCGCCGCCGGGCTCTCCCCGGCGCTTTCGTCTGCGATGACGAGATCGGCGGGGCCGCCCGGCTCCGCCTCCTCGATATAGGCGACCGAGAGCGCGGCCGAGATCGCCGCGCGCCGCGCGTCGTCAGGCTCCACGATCGATACGCGTCCGGCCATCGCCCGTCCCCGATCCTTTCACCCGTCGCTCAAACCGCGCCTTCGCCGAGATGCCGCCGCACCGAGCCCAGAAAATGCACGAGAGAGACCGGCTTTACGAGATAATCCGCGCAACCCTCGGCGCGAAAGCGCGCCTCGTCCCCCGCAAGCGCGCAGCCCGTCACCGCGATGACGGGAATGCCGCTCGTTTCGCCGTCCCGCTTCAGCCGGCGCGTCGTCTCCACCCCGTCTCCGCCGCGATGGCGCATGTCCATCAGGATGAGGTCCGGCCGCGCGCTGCGCGCCATGGCCGGCACGTCCTCCTCCCCCGTCGCGGTCAGCGTTTCGTAACCTTCCGCGGCGAGAACGTCGTTGAAAAGCCGGAGATTGAGGTCATTGTCCTCCACGATGAGAACCTTTTTCCGCATCCGCCGCCTCCGCCGCCCGGCGCCGCCCCCGGCCCCGTTCGCCTGCGTTTTACCGGCGGAACCCTTAACGAAACCTTTGCGGAACGCGGAAATATCGAGCGAAATGGAGCGATCGTGAAGGCCGAGGCGGCGGAGGCGCTGGCGCTGCGCGCGCTCGGCTGGATCGCGGGGGAGGAGCGGCTCTCCGGCGCCTTCCTCGCCGCGAGCGGCGCCTCCGCGTCCGACATCGCCGCCCGCGCGGGGGACCCGGAATTCCTCGGATTCGTGCTCGATTTCCTGCTGGCGGACGAGCCCGCCCTCCTCGACTTCGCCGCCGCCGAGGGGCTCAGGCCCGACGCCCCGATGCGCGCCCGCGCCGCGCTGCCGGGCGGCGACGTTCACGATTGGACATGAGATGACCCGCCAGGCGAACTGGTTCGCGAACGATCTCGATGAAATTCCGCGCCGTGTGGCGGAGGAGCTGGAGGCGGCGGCGGTAGAGCCCGGGCGCCCGCTCCTCGCCGTGGATGCGGACGAGGTGCTGGTGCATTTCGCCCGGCATTTCGGCGCCTGGCTCGAATCGCTCGGCTACGCCTTCCGCCTCACCGAATACCGGCTCGACACGGCGATCCGCGGCCCGCGCGGCGAGGCGCTGACGCGGGCGGAGATCCAGCCCCTCGTGTGGGACTTCATCGAGGCGGAGACGCGCCGCCAGCCCGCGGTGGACGGCGCGGCGGAGACGCTCGCCCGCCTCTCGCGCGAGGCGCAGGTCGTCGTCGTCACCAACGCGCCCGCGAAGGTCCGCGCCTGCCGCGTCGCCAATCTCGCCGGGCTCGGCATGGACTACCCGGTGGTGATGAACGAGGGCGGCAAGGGCCGCGCGCTCCGCTGGCTGGCGGACCGGGCGGCGGCCCCCGTCGCCTTCGTGGACGACAGCGCGGACCAGCACGCCAGCGTCGCCCGCCACGCGGCGGAGGCGGCGCGGCTCCATCTCGTCGGCTGCGAGACGCTCCGCCCCATCGTCGGCCGGGCCGAAACGGCGGACCATCATGTGGAGGACTGGCGCGCGGCGGAGGAGACGATCCGGCGCGCGCTCGGGCTCTGACGCCACCGCGCGTTGCGCGAATCCTTGCCAGCCGGGGCCGCGGGGCCGATATGTGGCCCATGTCCCTCCCGCCCGGCTTCCTCGACGAGATCCGCGCCCGCGTCAGCCTCTCGCAGGTGATCGGGCGGAAGCTGAGCTGGGACCAGCGGAAATCCAACGCGGGCAAGGGCGACTACTGGGCCTGCTGCCCCTTCCACCAGGAAAAGTCCTCTTCCTTCCACGTCGATGACCGGAAGGGCTTCTATTACTGCTTCGGCTGCCACGCGAAGGGGGACGCCGTCACCTTCCTGCGCGAGGCGGAGAACATGAGCTTCATGGAGGCGGTGGAGGCGCTGGCGCGCGAGGCCGGCCTGCCGATGCCGGAGCGCGACCCGCGCGAGGCGGCGAAGGCGGAGCGGCGGGCCGGGCTCGCCGACGTGATGGAGGAGGCCGCGCGCTTCTTCCGCCTCCAGCTCCGCGCCGCGAAGGGGCAGGAGGCCCGCGCCTATCTCGCGCGCCGCGGCCTCGGCGAGGCGGCGCAGGACAGGTTCGGGATCGGCTGGGCGCCCGACAGCCGCACGGCGCTCCGCGACCATCTCGCCGGCAAGAGCGTCTCCCCGAAGGAGATGGACGAAGCCGGGCTCGTGATCCAGCCCGAAGACGGCGGCGCCGCCTATGACCGCTTCCGCGGCCGCGTCATGTTCCCGATCCGGGACGTTCGCGGCCGCTGCATCGCCTTCGGCGGCCGCTCGCTCGACCCTGCCGCCCGCGCGAAATACCTCAACTCGCCGGAGACGGCGCTCTTCGACAAGGGCCGCACGCTCTACAATCACGGCCCCGCGCGGGAGGCGGCGGGCAAGGCCGGCGCGCTGATCGTGGCCGAAGGCTACATGGACGTGATCGCGCTGGTGGAGGCCGGCTTCCCCCACGCCGTCGCCCCCCTCGGCACCGCCATCACGGAAGATCAGCTCCGCCTCCTCTGGCGCATCGCGGAGGAGCCGGTTCTGGCGCTGGACGGGGACAGGGCGGGCCTCGCCGCCGCCATGCGGCTCATCGACCTCGCTCTCCCCCTCCTCGAACCCGGCAAGAGCCTCCGCTTCGCCCTCCTCCCCGAGGGGCGGGACCCGGACGACCTGATCCGCGCCGAGGGGCCGGGCGCGATGCGCGCCGCGCTCGACCGGGCGCTGCCGATGGTGGAGCTCCTCTGGCGGCGGGAGACGAAGGGGCGGGAGCTCGACAGCCCGGAGCGGCGCGCCGCGCTGGACGCGCGGCTGCGGTCGGCGCTCGCGAAGATCGCGGACCCGGGCCTCCGCGGCCATTACGCCGACGCGCTGCGGGAGCGGCGGGCCAAGGCCTTCGGCGCCCCCGCCTTCTCGCCGCGCGGCGGGGCGAAGGGCGCGCGCCGCCCCTTCGCGCCCTTCGCCGGCCCGCCCGCGCCGACGGCGGAGACGAAGGCCTCCGCCCTCGTCCGCGCCGCGGGGCGGGAGGCGGAGGCGCGGGGGCGGGAGGCGGCGCTTCTCCTCGCCGCGCTGAACCATCCCGCCCTCGCCTTCGCGCGGCTCGACGCGTTCGAATCCGTCGAATTTCTGTGCCGCGACCTTGAAAGCCTGCGCCGCGCCCTCATTTCCGCTTCAGGGGAGTTTCCGGACAGCGCGCCGGGCGCCGAGACGTGGCGCGCGGCGGTGGAGGCCCGCTTCGGGGCGCCTGCGAATCCGCTCCTCGTCGCCGGGGAGGGCGCGCGCTTCGCGGCGCCCGGCGCCGGGCAGGACGCCGCCGCCGCGGGCTTCGACGAGACGCTGGCGCGGCACGCCGCGCTGATCGCGCGGGCAAGGGAAGTGGCCGAGGCGGAGGCCGAGATCGGCGCCGGCGCTGGCGAGGATCTCGACCGCCGCCTCGAAGCGGTGAAAAGGCGCGAATTCAGGGACGCGGCGCCGCCCTTTCCGGAGGCTGACGATGACGAATCGCATCTTCTCGTCGGCCTCGAAAAGATCGCCAGCAGCCTTTCCGCCGAGAAGCGAAAGGGCGCGCGCAGTTGACGAATCAGTGATTCGCTGCTGATTCGACCGAACCTCGCCCGAGCCGCCGCCTCGCGCGGCAAGCATGGAGACGCCGATGGCCGCCAAGGATGTAGACGAGAGCCCGACCGAGGATCAGCGCGAAGCCTCCGGCCCCATGCTCGACATGAGCCAGGCCGCCGTGCGCAAGATGATCGCCCAGGCCAAGGCGCGCGGCTACATCACCCATGACGAGCTGAACGAGGTTCTCCCCCAGGCCGAAGTCTCCTCCGAGCAGATCGAGGACGTGATGGCCATGCTCTCCGAGATGGGCGTCAACGTCATCGACGCCGAGGAAAGCGCCGACGCGGAGGAGGAGCAGAAGCCGGAGAAGCAGGAGAGCCGGGAGGTCGCCACCTCGGGCTCCGAGAACGCCTCGCTCGACCGGACGGACGACCCGGTGCGCATGTATCTGCGCGAGATGGGCACGGTCGAGCTTCTGTCCCGCGAGGGCGAGATCGCCATCGCCAAGCGGATCGAGGCCGGCCGCTCCACGATGATCGCCGGGCTCTGCGAGAGCCCGCGAACCTTCCGCGCCATCACCGTCTGGCTCGAGGAGCTGGAGGACGAGCGGATCATGCTCCGCGACGTCATCGACCTCGAGACGACCTTCGGCCGCTCGGTGGCGGACGGGGAGGAGGAGCCCGTCATCGCCGCCCCCGCCGGGGCGGAGCCGGCGGAGCCGGCGGAGCCCGCGCCGAAGGCCGCGAAGCCCGCGCCGCGCGCGGATGACGAGGACGGGGAAGAGACCGCCGAAGCCGGGGAAGACGCGGCCGAGGAGGAGGATGAGGAGGATCAGAGCAACCTCTCCCTCTCCGCGATGGAGGCGGCGCTGAAGCCGCAGGTGCTGGAGACGCTGCGCGGCATCAGCCGCGATTATGGCAAGCTCCACAAAATGCAGGAGAGCCGCATCCACGCGGCGCGGAACGAGGCGCAGTCCTTCACCTCGACGCAGGAGCGGAGCTATCAGAAGCTCCGCCAGAAGATCGTGGACGAGGTGAACTCGCTCCACCTCCACAACAACCGCATCGAGACGCTGATCGACGAGCTCTACGGCATCAACCGCCGGCTGCTGACGCTCGAATCGAACCTCGTGAAGATCGCGGACGCGCACCGCGTGAACCGGCAGGACTTCATCCGCGAATATCGCGGCGCCGAGCTCGATCCGGGCTGGATCGCCCGCGTCGCGAAGCTCCCAGGCAAGGGCTGGGCCGCGATGGTGGAGAAGGACCGCGCCGCGCTGACGGAGAACCGGCGCGAGATCGGCGAGATCGGGGAGAGCCTCGGCGTCGACATCACCGAATTCCGCCGCATCGTCCACACCGTCCAGAAGGGCGAGAAGGAGGCGCGGCTCGCGAAGAAGGA
Source organism: Alphaproteobacteria bacterium (assembly GCA_030429105.1). Classification (GTDB taxonomy): domain Bacteria; phylum Pseudomonadota; class Alphaproteobacteria; order Rhodobacterales; family Rhodobacteraceae; genus Pikeienuella. The sequence goes on along the minus strand of JAUIDE010000041.1, from coordinate 22,660 downwards.
GATGGTGGAGGCCAATCTCCGCCTCGTCATCTCCATCGCCAAGAAATACACGAACCGCGGCCTGCAGTTCCTAGACCTCATCCAGGAGGGGAACATCGGCCTGATGAAGGCGGTGGACAAGTTCGAGTATCGCCGCGGCTACAAGTTCTCCACCTACGCGACCTGGTGGATCCGGCAGGCGATCACCCGCTCCATCGCGGACCAGGCGCGCACGATCCGCATCCCCGTCCACATGATCGAGACGATCAACAAGCTGGTGCGGACCGGGCGGCAGATGCTGCACGAGATCGGCCGCGAGCCGACGCCGGAGGAGCTGGCCACCAAGCTCCAGATGCCGCTGGAGAAGGTCCGCAAGGTGATGAAGATCGCCAAGGAGCCGATCTCCCTCGAAACGCCGATCGGCGACGAGGAGGACAGCCAGCTCGGCGACTTCATCGAGGACAAGAACGCCGTCCTCCCCCTCGAAGCCGCGATCCAGGGCAACCTGAAGGACACGACGACCCGCGTCCTCGCCTCGCTCACCCCGCGCGAGGAGCGGGTGCTGCGCATGCGCTTCGGCATCGGCATGAACACCGACCACACGCTGGAGGAGGTCGGCCAGCAATTCTCCGTCACCCGCGAACGCATCCGCCAGATCGAGGCGAAGGCGCTCCGCAAGCTGAAGCATCCGAGCCGGAGCCGGAAGCTCCGCTCCTTCCTCGAAGGCTGAGCCGGGCGCGCCTCCGGGCGCCTCCTCCTCGCCGCCGCCGTTAACGCAAACGTCGCGTTCTTCCGGCTTCCTGCGCCCGGGCGCGCCCTGAAATCCGCGCCCGGGGGGCATGATGGACGAAACGGCCTTTCACCGCGAACCGGCGACCGGAACGGCGCGCTGGAGCATCGGGATCGTCGCGACCAACGCGGAAGACCTCGCCGCCTGCGTCGCCAGCCTCCGCGCGGCCGGCTTCGGCGCCGAGGACACGACGCTGATGATCGTGCGGAATTTCGGCCGCAACCATTACGATTGCTACGAGGCGATCCACCGCTTCCTCGACGAGGCGGAGGGGAAGCGCCTGATCGTCCTCCATCAGGACGTGACGCCGCTCGACGACGCCGCCGCGCTCCACGCCGCGCTCGACGCGCTGGACGCGCGGGACCCGGAATGGGCCCTGGCGGGCAACGCCGGCTTCCGCGCGCTGATGTTTCCCGTCTACCGCATCACCCATCCGGGGGACGACAACGTGCGCGTCGGGAACCCGCCGCAATCCGTCCACTCGCTGGACGAGAACCTGCTGATCCTGAACCTGAAAGACCCTGTGCGCCCCTCCGCCGGGCTCTCCGGCTTCCATTTCTACGGCACCGATCTCTGCCTCACGGCGCGGGAAGCGGGGCGGCGCGCCTATGTGATCGACTGGCTGGTGCGGCATGACAGTCTCGGCTCCCGCAACGCCTCATGGCGCGAGGGCATCGCGATGATCGAGCGGCACTGGCAGGGCCGGCTCGGCAGCCTCATAGTCAACACGCCGACGACGCTCCTCCTCTTCGGCGTGTTCCGCATCCTGCGCCCGATCCGCCACAAGGTCTACGGCGCGCTCTGGCGGATCGAGCGGCGCATCTGGTGGTGAGCGCCTCGTTGCGCTGAGCGCGCTGGACGCGCCGCCGCGCTTCGGAGAGAAGGCGGAATGCTGCGCGACCTCTCCCCCTCCGCCGTCTTCATGGGCCTCCTCGCCGCCTTCGTCGGCTTCGCCTCCTCCTTCGCCGTGGTCCTTCAGGGCCTCCGCGCCGCCGGGGCGACGGAGGCGGAGGCGGCTTCGGGCCTCATGGCCATCGCCATCGCGAAGGGCCTCGCGGCGATCGTCCTCTGCGCGCGCACGCGCACGCCCATCTCGCTCGCCTGGTCGACGCCGGGCGCGGCCCTTCTCGTAAGCACCGGCCCGCTCCCCGGCGGCTTCGCGGAGGCGGTGGGGGCCTTCCTCGTGGCGGGCGGGCTTCTCGCCCTCACCGGCCTCGTCCGCCCGCTCGGGCGGCTGATCGAGCGCATCCCGGCCTCGCTCGCCGCCGCGCTCCTCGCCGGCGTGCTCCTCACGCTCTGCCTCGCGCCCTTCCGCGCCCTCGCCTTCGATCCGCTCTGGGGGCTGACGATCCTCCTCGGCTGGCTGATCGGCGGGCGGATCGGCAAGATCTGGTCGGCCCCCGGCGCGCTCCTCGGCTTCGCGCTCGTCGTCGTCTTCGGCGTGCAGCCGGGGGCGGAGGCGCTCTCCGCGCTCTCGGCGGCGGCGGCGGCGGAGCCGGTCCTTACCCTCCCGGTCTTCTCCGTCGCCGGGCTCGTCGGCGTCGCCCTGCCGCTCTGGCTCGTGACGATGGCGGGGCAGAACCTGCCGGGCGCCGGGGTGCTGAAGGCGCACGGCTATCCCGCCCATGCCGGGCTCACGCTGTCCCTCTCCGGCTTCGCGACGATGCTGGCCGCGCCCTTCGGCGGCCATGCCTGCAACTACGCCGCGATCACCGCCGCGATGTGCATGGGGGAGGAGGCGCACCCCGATCCGAAGCGCCGCTACTGGGCGGCGATCTCGGCCGGCGCGGCCTATGTGCTCTTCGGGATTTTCGCCGGCCTCGCCGCCGGCTTCGTCGCCCTCGCGCCCGTCGTGCTGATCGAGGCGGTGGCGGGCCTCGCTCTCATGGGCGCCTTCGCCGGCGCCGCCGCCGCCGCCTTCGCGAAGCCGGAGGATCGGGAGGCTTCCGCCGTCACGCTCCTCGCCACCGCCTCCGGCCTCAGCCTCTTCGGCGTCTCGGGCGCCTTCTGGGGCCTCCTCGCGGGCGGGGCGATCCACCTGATCCGGCGGAAGGCGTGACGGCGATCCGCCCGCCGCGCGCGGAAGACGCCGCCGCCCTCGCCGCGCTGGCAAACGGGCTCTCCGCCCATGAGGGCGACCCGACCGGAAACTTCACCGCCGAGGCCGCGCTCCGCGACGTGATCGCGCCCGGCGCGCCGGTGCGCTGCCTCGTGGCCGAAGGCGCGGAGGGGCTCGAAGGCTTCGTCTTCTGGCATTTCGCCTACGAGACCGCCTACGCCGCCCGCGGCGCCTTCGTCAGCGACCTTTTCGTGCAGGAGCCTCGGCGCGGCGCGGGCGTCGGGCGCGCGCTCCTCTCCGCCGCCGCGCGCGCGGTGAAGGCGGAGGGCGGCGAGTTCATCTCCCTCACCGCCTTCCGCCGCAACGAGCGGGCCTGCCGCTTCTACCGGAGCCTGATGGAGGAGGAGCCGGGCCTCACCCTCTTCTTCGTCGCGGAGGAGAGTCTAGACCGCCTCGCCCGCTGAGCCGCCCTTCGCATCCCCGCCCCGGCGCCCTACACTGCGCCCGGAGATTCGAAGGAGACGCCCATGATCCGCCCCGTGCTCGCCCTCCCCCTCCTCGCGCTTCTCGCCGCCTGCGCCGCGCCGCAATCGGCGGAGCGGCGCGCGGCGCCCGCGGAGGCGCGCGTGATCGCGGACCAGTCGCCCCTCACCCGCCTCGAAGTGCAGGAGGCGCAGGCGTTGCTGAACCGGCTCGGCTTCGGCGGCGGGCAGCCGGACGGGGTGGTCGGCCCCCGCTCCCGCGCCGCCGCGGAATCCTTCCAGCTCGACGCCGGCGCCCCGGCGACCGGCGCCTTCGACCGAGGCCTCCTTCTCATGCTCCGCGCCTCGGCGGAGGAAGCCGGCGTCGCCACCGCCGCCGCCCCTGCGCCCGTTTCCAACTGAGGCCCGGCGCAGGGCGCGATCCGGGAGGCGCGGCGCGCTCCGAAGAGGCCGGGCTCCGTGCGAACGGAGCGCGAAGGGCCGCGGGCTCCCTCGGGGGGCCGCCTTGGGCCGAATGGTCCTCGCGGTTGATGGCGTCACAAACTCTTTCGGCTGCACGTCTTCAAACGTCGCGATGCGGCCTCCCTTGGGGGGAGGGAGGCCGCGGCCCGGGCTGGACGCCCGGGCCAAGGTGCGTATGGGGAGCGCCGCGCATTCGCCCGGCCGGTTCCGCCAAGGCCGGCCCAAGCTTCAGAACCACGGCAGCAGCCGCGCCCGCCGCTCCGCATGAAGCCGCGCCCAGGGCGCGGCGAAGGGCGCCCCGAGCTCGACAAGCCGCGCCGTCTCCCGCCGGAAGAGCCTGCGCCAACGATCCCCGAAGCCGGGCGGCGGCGGCGCCGGCTCGGTGACATTCACGGGCCGCCCCGCGATCCCCTCCGGGTCCGGCGTCTCGGGGAGGCCGAGAAACGCCTCCACCTCCCGCAGCGCCGCCTGCGGCGAAGCCGCGATCCGCGCATGGTCGAGCAGCAGCACATGCTCCCGCGGAACCGCAGTCAGCATGGCGGAAAGGTTCGTCCCGTAATTCCCGTCCACCAGCAATTGCGAGCGTTCGACGAAGCGCTCGATCCCGCGAAGCGAGAGCCCGCGGAACCGCTCCGCCGCGCCGGTATAGCGCGCATGGAACTTGGCGTGGGACCAGAGCCGCGCCTCCGGCTCCCGCATGATGTAGATATACCGCATCTCCGGCGCGAAGCGCGCCACCTCGGCCCAGCCGGAGGCGGGGATGAGCGAGGTGGAGGGCGAGAAATCGCAGGCCCAGCGCCCTTCCGGCGCCTCGTCGAAGAGGCTCCGGTACCAGTCCGGCCCCACCGGCCCCTCGACGAAGCGGCGATACCACGCCGCCATCGCCTCGTCGGCATCGGACTTCGCGAGCCGCTCCTCGCTCTTCCGGCGGCGAATTTCCGGCGTCAGCCGGTCGAACCATCCGTGGCGCGTGAAGTGGAAGTTCAGCTCCTTCTCCGGCGAGAACCAGAGGCCGGGATTGGCGCGGATGTTGCGGTAAAGCCAGGTCGTGCCCGTCTTGGCCGCGCCGACGCAAAGGAGGAGCTTCTTCATCGCCGCGCCTTACGCCGGCCCGTGCGGCGCATCAATCCCACGGCGCGCGGGGGTCCGCCCGCCCGTCCCGCTCCGGCGCGTCCGAGAGGATGAGGGCGAGGAGCCCGAGCCCCGAACGGCGGAGCGAGCCACCGATCCACCGGTCCTCGAGCCGCAGCGCCTCCAGCTCCGACGCGATCCGAAAGGGGTTCACAAGCCGCGTCGGCGCCTGCGCCGTCACCGTCGCCTGTCCTGTCTCATGCGCGAGCGCGCGCAAAGCCCGCTCCTCCGCGCCCGTGGGCCGGGCGGCGAAGCGGGCGATGCGGCGCTGGAGTAGGGCGGAAAGCTCCTCCGCATCCCCCGGCCCGCCCGGAAACTCCGCGATGAAGCGGAGCGCCCGCGCCCTGAGCCGCTCGCGCAGCGCGCGCCGCGCCGCCGCCGCCCCCTCGTCCAGCATCGGCGGCGCGAAAAGCGGCGCGCCCGCCTCGTCATATCCTGTCAGCCGCCCGCGCGCCGGGTCGGCGAGGAAGGGCTCCGCCCAGGCGAAATTCCGCCCCGCGAACCGCCCCGCCCGCCGCCGATGATCGAGCGCGACGCCCGGCAGAAGCCGGAGCGCCGGATGGAGCCGCCGGAGATTCATGTCGACATGGCGCGAGGTGAGGAGGAACAGGAAGTCGATCCGCCGCGCCCGCTCCGGCTCCGCCATGAAGAGCGCGGAAAGCTGCGCCGCGAAGGTGCCGGAATAGCCGATGTCGATGGCGACGGCCCCGCCCTCCCCGAAGAGCCCCGCCCCCTCCAGATGCTTGAGAAGCCGCGCCCGCGCCGGGGCGAGGAGCGCGGCGAGCGCCCCGGCCTCCCCCTCGATCCCCGCGACGAACGCTTCCCCCTCCGCCCGCTCCAGCGCGCCGGGGAGTGCGCCGTCGAGCCCGAAAGCGGCGCGGAAGGCGGCGGCGGAGGGCGGCTGGCCCGTGAGATAGGGGAGGAGATGGGCGAGCCGCGCCATGTCCTCCGCCCGCCCGAGCGTCAGCAGCGCGCCCTGCGCCCGGCTCACCGCCAGCTCCGTGATCTCCGGCGGATCGGCGAGCCACGAATGCGCCGAGGCCGCCGCGGCGGCGATCTCCCCCGCGATGGTCGCGTCGCGCGAAAGATGGAAGAGCCGCCGCGCCCCCGACCGCCGCGCATGGGTGAGCGCGCGGAGCGCGAGGAGCCCGACGGCGGGGCCGAAAAGCTCGTCCACCAGCGCCTCCGGAGAGCCGAGCGACCGCTCCGCCGCGAACCCGTGCGCTTCACGGAGCCGCGCGCGCCGCGTCTCCGGCGCCGGAACCCAGCTTTCCGCCAACCGCGCCGCCTCCCGCGCCGCGAGGCGCGGCCGGTCGAGAAGATGCGCCGCCCGCATCCCCGCCGCCTGCGCGGGCGCCACATCCGCCTCCATCCGGTCCCCGACATGGAGGATGCGCTCCGGCGGCAGGCCGAGCGAAGCCGCGACGAGCGGGAAGAGTCGCCCGCCCTTCTTCGTCCATCCCGCCTCCGAGGAGACGAACACCCGTTCGAACCGCCCGCGCAGCCCCGCCCGCTCCAGCAGGGCGGAGACCGCCGCCTCCGGCAGATACATGTCGGAGACGGCGACGAGCCGCTTCCCCGCGGCCGCCAGCGCGGCAAGCGTCTCCGCCGCTTGCCCGTCGACCTCCATCGACTCCGCCTCGACCGAAGCCTCGAAGGCGACGAGCCGCGCGGCGAGCGCGCCCGCCCCGTCGATGCCCGCCGCTTCCAGCGCCGCCTCGAACAGCGCGCCGAGCGCCGGCTCGTCCCCCCGCCCCTCCGCCAGCATCCGCGCCTTGGCCGCCCGCGCGAAATCATGCCGGGCGGACCACGCCCCCTCCCCCGCCGCCCGCCCCGCGATCAGCCGCGCGAAGCCCGCCGTCTTCCGCAGGATCGCCTCATGCGCGAGCCCGCGGTGGATCAGCGTGTCGAACACGTCGAAACTCACCGCCTCCACCCCCTCGGCGAGCGGCGGCAATTCGGAGAGGCGGGAGATGACGACAGGCCCCGCAGCCGCCGAGGCCGCATGGCGCCGGCCGCGCCGCATCGTCTCGAAGGCGAGGATGCGCCGTTCGGCGAAGGCGTAGGCGCGTCCGATCATCAGGGCCCCTCTGCGGCTTTCGCTTCTATAGCGGCGCGGAGGGGGCGAGGCGAGGGCGGGGGCGAGCGGAGGAAATTGTTTCAGGTAGATCACGGCTTTTATCGTTCAATATCAATGGCCCTCGGCCGATAACCACGGTTATGCCTCTGTCCGCCCCTCGCAGACGCCTTCCATGAGCATGAGCCGCCGATGGTCGCGATGGTTCAGAAGTCCTTGCGGCGAGAGCCGGCAGGAACGCATCGCGCGAAGGATGACGAAGGCGCGCCGGTCAGGCGGAACGACCTCCACCGCCCCGGCCGCCGCCACGGAACCGTCTTCATCCACAGGCGTCAGGGCCCTTCGGCTCGACCATATCGCAAGTAGTGCAGCAGCGCATTCATTCCCGCCCTGGCGACATCAGGCCGGCGCGCGTAATAGTCGAAGACGTTGAAGTACGGGCCCGGGTCGCGGCCTTCCGGGCAACCGTGCTTCAGAAAATGCGTAACCGGGTGCATGCGCGCGGCGCCGACATCCGGATTGCTGCGCAGATACCATTCGGCGTCGAAAAGGTGCGTACGCCGGATCTTCACCCACGCGATCGCGAAACCGGCCCCGCGCGGCGGCTTCGCCCTGGCCGCGATCATGGCGGCGAAGGCCCGCTTCTTCTTCGTTGCGGCCTTGAGTGCGGCTCTCTGCGCCTCCCGCTCCGCCTCCCTCCGCGCCTCTCGCCGTGCGGCCCTCTGCGCCTCTCTCTGTGCGGCCCTCAGCGCCTCCCGCTCCGCTTTCCTCTCGGCTTCCCGCTCCGCCTCCCTCCGCTTCTCCCGCTCCGCCGCCTCCTGCGCCGCCGCGACGGCGCGTCGGCTTGCGCGCTCCATCGCTTCCCACGCCGCCTCGGTCCGATTGCTCGCCACCTTCGCCGGCGCGAAGAGGGGTCGGCCGGAGTTGCCGGAGAGCAAGACCCTCAACTCGTCGCGGCTGAAGCCGAGAATGGCCGCCACGATGGCGCCGGACGCCTGCGCCTCAAGGTCGTCGTCGTCAAACCCGCCTGCGGCGAAGAACTGGCCTCGGAGGTGGCGCAGTCCCTCCCACAGCCCGATGATCTCGCCAATCTCGGGGTGATCGGCATAGGCCTGCATGTTGGAGAGGCAATCCAGGAAGCGCGATCTCAGAAGGTGCCAGGCCTGCCGATGCAGGCCGGCCGCCGCCAGCACGTTGGCCGCCTCCGCAAAGGCGGCCACGCGGTCAGCCGTCTGCTTGAACGTGAGGGACAGACGGAACGGCCGGATGCGGTGGCGGTAGATCGGCTCGCTGAGGGCGACGAGTCGCGGGTTCTCCGCCATCACGCGGGCGAGAAAGACGACATCCTGCCCGCGCATGTGGTCGCTGTAGCGCAGCCCCCGCTCGGCCAGGAACGCTCGCCGGAACACGAAGCGATGGTGATGCAGGCAGGGCCACAGGAAAGGCGTATCGCTGAAAGCGACCCGACCGGAGATCGTCGGGTTCTCCGCCTGCTTCTTCGCCCTCACCTCCCCGTTGGGCATCAAGGACATCTGCATTCCCAGCGCAGCGTCGCCCCCTTCCGCCGCGATAGCGGAGACCAGCCGCGCCAACGACGTTTCATTCTCGTAGACGTCGTCAGGGTCAAGAAACGCCACATGATCGCCGCTCGCGACCTCAAGCCCGACATTGCGCGCGTGTCCGGCTCCGAAGTTTCTGTCGAGCGAGATGACCCGAAGCCTCGGAATCTCGGCCGCCATCGCAAGCGCGATCTCGAGCGAACCGTCATCCGACCGGTCGTCCACGACGACAACCTCATGTAACGCCGTCTGTCCGAGCGCCGAAGAGAGCGCTTCGCAGAGAGTCGCCGCCGCGTTGTGGACAGGCACAATGACCGAAACCGAGCCGTCCACATTCCTTGGAGAAAGCATCGGCGCCGTCGGCGCCGCCTTCTCCATGAATGCGTCCCAGAGCTCCTTCCTGAAGGGCGTGTCCGCTGCGCAAGACCAGAACCGGTCCGCGCGGCGGACGCCCGGCGTATTCCAGGGCTTCTTCTCGGTGACGAAGTGAATGACGCCGGGTTCGGCTCCGGCGGCTTCCACATCGCTCAGGAGGTGGGTGGGCAGGTCGTCATAAGAGAGCGAAGGATTTTGAAGATTCCACGTCAGCGGGAGGCGCTTCACGCGGCCATCGAACAAGATGTTCAGAATGTCCTGATCGGGCATCTGATAGTCCTTGACGATCAGATCCATGACTTCTTTCCGGAAATGTGGCCGACATTTCCGGATCTTGCCCAGATCGAACAGGATGACGCCTGAATTGAAATATGATTCCGGTTTATCCTTCGCGACCCAGGCGCGGAGATAATCCGCGAGGGGCAAGGCGCGGCCTTCATGCTGGATGATGCGGCCGCGCCGGGCGGCCTGGATCACGCCCACAGCGGGCGCTGCGGCGATCTCTTCGTGTTCGCCCAGTTCGAGGTCGAACAGCTCCGATATGTCGCGCTCCACCACGATGTCGCAATCGAGATAGAGGACCCGGTCGACATCAGCGAAAGTCTCGGGAATTGCGAGCCTGAAATATGCGGCGGCCGCAGAATAGTGCATTCCTCCATCGATCTGGGCGCCTGACAGGTCAATGTCAGGCTCGATCAGATCTATCGAGATGTTCGCCCTGCCGCCGGCACAGAGGGCCAGGCTTTCCCTGGAGAGATCATCATGATCTTGCGACATCACCGTGAGCTGATAGCGACGCTCGGGATTCGATGAACGCGCAAGCGACGCGATGGCCACGCCAAGCACCGCGAAGAGACGTCTGTCCGCCGCGAAGACCACTCTGACCGGGTCTTGCCGCACGGGCGAGACGGCTTTCCCGGAGTCTTGAAGAGAAACGTTCAAACGAACCTCTCCCTCGCAATGCGCCTGTTCTCGGCGCAGGTCGCCAATCGCGCCTCATCGGGGCCGAGGCGGCGTTCACGCCGCCGGGCACGCATTGTCAGCGGCGCCATGCCGGAACGCATCGTTTCTTCCTTTTGCCAACGCTGGTTCTGTCCAGCTCTTCGAAACTGCTCCGGGTTGTCGAGCCTTTCTGAGTGCGCTGGGCGTCTTCGGCCCGGAGCCGCGCACGGCGCCACGCGCAGAAACATCCCGGCGCGTCGCGCCTCCGTCCGTCCTTGCAAACCGACGACTAACACAAACCCTGGGCGCTCGCCTCACTTCGGGGCGGGCGTTTCGGCTCAAGGCCGGCAGGCCGCCAGTCTGGCGGTTGGCGTGCGCAACGTTCCCGATACGATCGCCCCTGGCTCACGCGCCAGCGCGCACATACACCAGCGGTATGCCCATCCGCTGCCAGGGATGAGCAAGCGCACGGAGGGGTTCAGGGTCGAGAGAGATGAACCACACATGGTCATGCAAGCCCGTCGCCTCGTCCCGTCCGATTGCGACGAGCACGCGCGCGTTCGGAATCTTCTCGACGACGAGGCTCGGAAAATCTGCGCCATAATCGCGGAAATGCATGTTCTTCTTTTCGTCGGCGAACCCCCAATCGACGCTTTCCCAACGGAAGAGCGGCGTCGGCGCGGTCAGGGCGACCAGTCCGGAGGGGCCTACAAGCCGCAGCATTTCCCGAAGAGCGCTGAAATCGTCGGGCACATGCTCGAGGACATGGTTTGAGAGGACAAGGTCGAACGATCCGGCTTCAAGTCCGGTGTTCATCATATCGAGCGAATTCGCTCCGCCGTAGATCGAGAACTGATAGCTCGCAAACCAGGTCGCATCGACGCTCATGTCAGGCGCAAACTGGAGCACTCGCCAAGGCGCCGCAATCGGCCGGATCGCCTCGAACAGCCGCCGCACGATCCGGTGGCGTTCAGAGGAGCCGCACCCGCCGCAGACAGGCGGCAGCCCAAAACTCATCCGCCCCAGAAAGCCTGCGACGAAGGTCTCGCCGCCGCATATGTTGCAAGTCGCCATCGTACGTCCGTTCAGTTCGCCGCCGGAAGGCGGGAGAGCGCGAAGGATTGATGCCCATGGTGCTCGACAGTCAGGAACCGGAACTCCCAGCCGAAATCCACGCAGAACTTCAGCGTCGCCTCAACTACGCCGTACGGCCAGGGCAACAGGATGTTTCCGTTGCAGAAGTCGTGTCCGCAGATGAGCCCGCCCGGCTTCACGATACGGGACGCCTCCTTCAACTCCTCCATCGTCGTTTCATAGCTGTGATTGGTGTCGATGTAGACCCAGTCGAACGTCTCGCCCGGCAGCTCAGGCATCACCTTCACCGACATGCCATGATGAATCTTTATCCGTCCCGCGTCGATCGCCTCGGCATGCGCCGAACGGATCTTCTGGAGGCCTTCTTGGTACCGCGGCGTATCCCAAGTATCGACCAGGTAGAGCTCGTCCGGGCGGCACCGCTCCGTGATTTCCTTTGTAAAGTCGCCGAAGGCGACTCCAATTTTCGCCGCCACACCACCCTTGGGCATCGCGTCAAGCATCATCAGGCGATCCGGCACCAGCCGACAATTACGCACATGCTCGTCGGAAAGCCGCGTCTTGGGCATCTTCGCCTTCATCGCCGTCCGTTCTTCAGGAGTCATGCGGTGGTCCCATTGCTAGCTGCTTCGCTATTTCCCGGCCGGCGCGCCCCGCGGGGCGATCTTGACGCGGGCCACAGAAATAACACTGCGCGTCCCATTGCAAGGGTCGCGCTTCCTTGTCTTCGCCGGCTCCATCGACCCTTCCCTTCATGGATCTTGGGGAGCTTCGGGAGACCCGGCGCAGTCCGACCGAGCGTAAGCTTCCGATTGACATGCCCGGCGCCATGCTACAATCCGGATTCGGAACGAGGCCGTGGAGTGTGCGAGGTCGGGTTTGGATTCCGGTGATTTCCCCGCGACGACGATCTCCGTCGACTATAACGGCCGCACCTTCAGCTTCGCCCACAGCGACCCGGACGACCACATCCTGGCCCTCCTTCGAACCTCACGGTCGTTCTACGAGCTGGAGTTGCTGGAGACTATCCTCGCCTACCTCGCACCCGGCGATCTCGTGCTCGATGTCGGCGCCAACATTGGAACCCACGCCGTGTTCTTCGCCGGTGTGGCCGAATGCAAGGTCATCGCCTTCGAGCCCAATCCGAAGGCTGCGGCGTTGCTGCGCGTCAATTCACGTCTCAACGGCCTTGAGTCCCTCATCGAGGTCCGCGAATGCGCCGTAGGGCGGGGTCCGCACCGCGCTGCGATTGAGGATGGGCCGACGCACAACCTTGGAATGACCAGGCTTGTCGACGATCCGGAGGGATCGGTCGAAGTGCTTCCGCTGGACCAGCTTTGCGACGGCGTCGGGCGCGTCGCCTTCCTCAAGATCGACGTAGAGGGGATGGAGCCCCACGTTCTGCATGGCGCCGCGCAACTTCTCGCGAGAGACAGGCCGGCGCTGAGCGTGGAGGCCGCGAGCGCAAGCGCCTATGCGGAGATCGTGGCTCAGCTCCGATCGTTCGACTACCAGCCTGCCGGGTCGTTCAACTATACGCCGACGCATCTCTTCGCGACACCGGAGGCGATCCGCGCCAACCCCGAGGCTTTGGGCGAGGCCGGCCACCGGGCGGCGCTCGGACATATAGCCAGCTGTGCGCGGCGGCAGGGCGTGGACCAGCGCCTCGCGGCGAGCGCGCGTCGCCTCGTCGCGCTCGCAGCGGAGGCGCAGCGCCAGGACGGCGCGCGCGCGGCGGCGGAAGCCGAGGCGCAGCGTCGCCTCGCCGCGCTCGAAGCGGAGGCGCAGCGCCAGGACGGCGCGCGCGCGGCGGCGGAAGCCGATGCGCAGCGTCGCCTCGCCACGCTCGAAGCGGAGGCGCAGCGCCGGGACAAGGCGCGCGCGGCGGCCGAAGCCGAGGCGCGGCGTCGCCTCGCCGCCCTCGAAGCGGAGACAAGGGACCGTATCGCTTCGATGGAGGAGGCGTTGCGGATGCTTGATGCGCGCGAGGCGCGGGCGCGATTGCGGTTCGAAGCGCAGTGGGAGGCACGGAGCCTCGCCGCGCTTCTGACGCCGAAGGCAGCCGGTTCCTCGTTCAGCGCCGTCGGGGCGCAGCCGCCCGAAACGCCGGAACAGGCGGCCCTTGCGCAGGCGCTCGCCTCGCTCGCGACTGCGCCGACGACTGCGACCGCGCCGGCGACTGCGACTGCCCCGGCAACTGCGACTGCCCCGGCAACTGCGACTGCCCCGGCAACTGCGACAGCGACTGCGACGGCGACGCCCGCACCAACCGCAGCGAGAGACGTCTGGTATGTAAAGGGCGCCCCGGCGCGAAAGGCCGCGCCGCCTCCTTCTCCGGAACCGGCGCCCGGCGCGCTGGCCGAGGTCGACTTCACCGCAGGCTGGGACAAGCGGGGCTGGGCGCAGGGCGCGTCCCGCCTTGAACCGGGCGGCGTCATCTCCCTGCCGGAAGGCGCTGATGACAATCTCGGCATGGTCGGAGCCCTGCACCCCTTCAAGGGCGGGGGGATCGTGGAAGTTGAGGTGGAGGCGGAGACGCTTAGGGGCCTCCCCGGCGGGCTTCTCCTGCAAATTCGCACGGAGAAAGGCGAGCGGGTCGGGCCGGACGTAGCGCTTGATGAAGGGACGACGGTTCATCGGGCATTCGCCGTCGCGCGGACGGAGTCGCTGAAACTCTATGTCCGCCGGCCCGGTTCCGAGCCAGGCGACGCATTCAGGCTGAAGTCGATGCGTCTGAGCCGCATTGCCGCCGAGGCGCATCGCACGCGGGTCCGGTCGCGAATTCGTCAGCCGGTAATCGCGTCGATGGCGTCGATTCCGAGCCGGAGGGAGATGCTCCGCGACTGCGTCGAGAGCCTGCTGGCGCAATGCGACCTGGTGCGCGTCTTTCTCAACAACTATCCGGACGTGCCGGAGTTTCTGATGCGCCCGCGCATCGAAACCCGCCGGTCGCAGGATTGGGATGACCGTGGCGACGCCGGGAAGGTGTTCTGGATGGGCCACGACGACTCGGCGGAGGGATATCGCCTGATCGTCGACGACGATCTCATTTTCCCCCCCGATTTCGCCGAGACGATGACGGGGAAAGTGGCCGCCAGCGGCGACCGGGCGATCTACGCGACGCATGGCGTCCTGCTCCGGCAGCCGTTTGATCGCTACTATGAGCCCTCATCGCGTGCGGCGACCTTCCATTTCGCGCATGGGCTCGAAGAGGATCGCGGCGTCCATATCGGCGCGACGAATGCGCTCTGTCTCCATGCGAGCGCCGTGCGGATGCGGTGGGACGAGTTCAGCTACTGCAATTCGGCGGATGTCTGGCTGGCCCTTCATGCGCAGCGCGCGGGCATTCCGGTGCTGACGCCCGGGCGTCGGCCATACTGGGTCATCGAAAACCGCCATGCCGATCCGTCGGACACGATCTACAACCATGCTCTCAAGCGCACACGAACGAGATTTGACTCGTCGCTCGTGCAGGACGCCGCCCTCCGTCACGCATACCCGCTCACCATCCACCCGCTGCCGCCGCGGCCCAAATACGGGATCGCGATTCATGCGACGGACCCGGGACAGCTCTCGGAGGCGCTGAACGCCTGGCTTCAGTTGCGTCGGCTTGACGAAGAATGGATCGTCCTGATCGCGTGCGCGCCGGACGACGCGGCGCTGGCGGAGGCGCTGGCGGCGACCAAGCTGGAGCATGAGACGCACCTGCTGAAGGCGTCGACAGACGAGGCGGCGCTGCGTGAGGTCGCCGCGCATCACCGCCGGCTCGGCCTGAACGCCGCGCTCTTCGTCCCCGCCGGCGCACGTGTTCACATCGATGCGACCGCGCCCTTGGCGCCGGCCGGGCCGGCGCGCGCCGGGGACCTCATCGTCGAGACTGTCGAAGGCGGACTTCTCCTCGCCGCCGACGCGCCCGCACTCGCGGCGCTTCACGGCGCGCTGACGGGGATGCGGATCGGCGGTCCGGGGCTGCCCGGCGCGGCGGCCTGGCTATCCGTCACGCCGCCGCCTCTCGCCGCCCGGCCCACCGGGCCGATCCGCGTCAACGACGTCTTCGAATGCGTGCGCGTGTTCAATCTGGACCGGAGGCCGGATCGCTGGGCCACAAGCCAGGCTCGCCTCGGGAGGATCGGCGTATCCGCCGGGCGCATCCCCGCCACAGACGGGCGAGCCCCCGATGTCGCCGAGGAATACGCCGCCTATGCGCGCCAGCCGCTCCGCATCGTAGGGTCCGATGTTCCGCCGGTGCGCAGCGCCCGCGATCTCTACCTGGACTATTCGAGCCAGTCCGCCCGGATCGCCCATATCGAGCAGAAGAGCGGCGCGAAGGCGATCGCAAGCGCCGGCGCCTGGGGCTATCTGCGAACCTACGAGGCCGCGTTGGAGGAGGCTCTGGAGGCCCGTGTCGAAAGCCTCCTGCTCTTCGACGACGACGTCGCATTCCACAAGGACTTTGTCGCCTTGTTCGACGCCGCGGCGCGCAGGCTCCCGGCGGACTGGCTGATCCTGCAACTCGGAACGCTGCAATATGACTGGCGGGCGCCGTGGGTTGAATGGCGCGGCCCAGGTCTCTATCAGAACAACGGGGGATCGATCGGTTCACATGCCGTCGGGATGAGATTCGAGGCGATGCCATTTCTGCTTGATCATGTGAAGCGCATGGACCTGCCGTTCGATGTCGGCGCACTCAGCGCGATCACCCGCGCCTTCGCCGACCGTTGCTTCGTCATTCACCCAAATCTCGCGATCCAGTCTCTGAAGGACAGCGACATCGGCACTTCAGGCTTCCAGAAGAATCGCGACGTCGCGGAAATCGCGGCCCGGTACCGATGGCGGATGGAAGACTACGACTTGGCCGAACCTGCGGACGTCACGGCAGGCTGACCCGCGGCGAGCCCCTACGGCGCAACGCGACGGAGAAGATTACGATGCTGAAGCTATTTTCGGACAACAAGAAAGCCGCCCGGCTGCTGTCGGCCGCGCGGGCGGCGAAGGAGCGAAAAGCCTGGCCCGAAGCGGCTTCCGGGTTCGAGCGGTATCTCGCGATCCGCCCGAACGACGCAAGCGCCTGGGTGCAACTTGGGCAGGTTCTGAAGCTGCGCGAAGACCGTGACGGAGCCGAGCGGGCTCTGCTTCGTGCGCTCTCCCTCAAGCCGGACAATCCCTACGCGCATCATCTCCTCGGGGAGATCGAGCGGAAGCGGGGCCGGCGCGAACATGCGGTCGCCCGGTTCCGACGCGCGCTCGAGTTGAGGCCCGACGCAGCGCATACCCGACGCGCCTTGAGCGCCCTGGAACCGCCCAAACCGCCTACCCCGAAGCAGCCGCCGCAAGCGCAAAAAACCCCGGAGCTGGATCGACTGAGCGACCGTCTGCGACAGACGGAAGCGGCGTCGAAGCGGCTGGAGGACCAGGTCGGCGCGCTCCGGATCGTTGCGCAGGAAACGGCGCGTCAGCGAGTCGCGCTGGACGCCTTGCTCGCACGGGTCTCTGCGCTGGAGGTGCGGCTTGCGCCGATAGAGGCCAAGGCAAATATCCTCGGCGCGCGTTCGTCAGCCCTTGTCGACTACTTCGCCGAAGTGGAGAAGCATGAGACGAGCCTCGCCGCGGTTCACCGCCGGCTGGAGGCGCTCGAGGTCAGCGCACGGACCTGACCTTTCGGGTTAGCCCTCGGCGAGCGCATGCGCGACGCGCGCCGCCTCATCCACCCGCCCTGCGGCGATCACGGCAAGGGCCTCCGGCCCACCCGCCGGATCCGGGATCGACGCGCTGCGAACCGCTGCGTGCGGCAGGAGCCGGGAGAGGAGCGCCTCCCGCGCCGGCCCGATCGGGAGCGGAACGGCTTCATGCTCCAGCCGCGTTTTCACCGCGGCGTCGGCGCGATCCAGCAGCAAGAGCAGACCGTCCGGTCCGAGCGGGCTCACCAGCGCCGCCAGAAGCGCCTCAATATCGCGCCCCTCGGCCAGGGCCGAGAAGGCGGGCGCGATCACGAGTTCCGCCGGGCCTGACGCCTCCGGCGCGGCGAAAAGCGACGCTGCGGCGACGCTCCGCACTTCCGCGAGCCCGGCGCAGAGCGCTTTGGGCAAAGCTTCCCCGACGATCAGCGCCCGTCTTCCGGCCAGCGCCGCCGGCCCGACGGCGGCGAGCAGGCGCGAAAGGGCGCGCGTGGTCGAACCGGCCCCGCAGGCGCGGCAGACGCGCTCCGGCCCGGGCAGGAACCCTCGCGCGCCGCAAACCGGGCAGCCCGGCGAGATCGTCCGCGCCCGCTCCGGCAGCTCATCCCGCGGCGCGCCGGAGGCGAGCCGGGAGGCGACGTCCTGCACATAGCCGGAGAGATGCGCGAACTGCGTGAAGGACCGGAGCAGCGGATAGAGCGCCTTCCTCTCATCGAGACCCAGCGATTCGAGATGCGCGAAGGCGGCCGCGAAGGCGGAGACCGCTTCGGCCTCCATCTTGGCGATGGCGGGCGGGGTATAGTCGGGTCGCGTGAGCGCCCAGGTCATCTTACCGTCGCCGTAACGGTGGAACTGCTTCCAGAGTTCGGGAACGCTCGTGCGGTGATGGTGATAGACGACAGCCTCGGGAACAGGGAGCAGGGTCCAGCCCGTCTCGTCCAGCATGCGCCAGGCGATCAGGGCGTCTCCGCCCGAGCGGATGGTCGGGTCGAAGAGGCCGACCCTTTCGAAGACCGCCTTGCGATAGACGGCGTTCGCCGTCTGCGCATAGGGCTTGAAGTGCCAGCCCGAGAGCGGGCCGCGCTGGCGCAGCAATCCGATCTCCTCGGAAAACCGCTCGACGAGGGTCGTCGGGGGATACGGAAGGATCTCTCCGGCGAAGCATCCGGCCTCGGCATGCTTGATCGTCACCGCCTCGATGCGGGAAAGCCAGTCGGGCGCGACGACGCAATCGGAATCGGTGAATGCGACGAACTCGCCCCGCGCGGCCTCGATCCCCCGGTTGCGCGCGGCGTAGGAGGATTGATGCTCCCGCTCGAAGATCACCCGCGCGCCGGAAGCCGCCGCCACTTCGGGCGTCGCGTCGGTCGAATTGTTGTCGACGACGATCACCTCCATCCGGTCCCGGTCGAAATCGAGGGCCGCGAGGCTGGCGAGGCAGGCGCGGAGATCGTCGGGGTTGTTGTAGACCGGGACGACGACTGAATAGCGGATGGTCATTCTGTTGTGGCGACCTTGATGCCCGAGAACCAGAAAATTCCCCAGCTTCCGTTGTAGGCTGGCGGGGCAATACCCTTCTGCGCCCAGTCGTAAAGATGTTGATATTTATTTGCTCCTGAGGCTCTATTGGAAATAGCGCTTCTGCCCACAGATATATGACCTTCAAGCAATGATAATACCTCTTCATGCCGGAGTGTATTTGGCTCCGCCGGTGACGGAGGCTCATCGATGTTTACAGACATCGCCAGTACTCCACCAGGTCGGAGCACCCTGATGCATTCCTCCAACATGCGCTTCCAGTCGGTCGCGTGATCGAGCGAGTTGATGGAGAAAAGAATGTCCACGCTGTCCCGCGGCAGCGGGATCTCTGTCTCGCTGGAGCGCACATAGATCGCCCGATGATCGTTGATGCCCAGAGCCACATACTCGTCCACAAGCACATCGATACAAATCGTCCGCGCCTGCCCGGCGAGCCATTCGAGGCTGCCGCGAGGCCCGGACCCGAAATCCGCAACGACCCTGCCTGAAAAGGCTTCGGCGTCGAGGCCTGAAACGCTCAGCATCAATTCCCTGTAATGAGCATTGCCCAGCTGCCGCTCCAGGCGATGGCGTTCGCGCCAATAGCCCATTTCGGCCTCATATTTTACGTGAGCGTCAGGCTGCGCCGCGTCATTTTCAGGATTCATGTCGCACTCCGTTCTTCCCGACCGCCCCGAACCGAAAGTTGCGCCGTTGTTGCCATCAGACAGCCGAAACCACAAGTTGCCCCGAAGCCCTGTTCGGCGCCGCCGGAGAAAGGAACGCCCTGACTCTGTCATCACGACAGGCCGGCTTCGCCATCGGGATTGTGCACGTCGCTCAGGACCATGCAACCGATCGCGCTGTGCGGCCTGACCTCTTCATGAGCTTTCCCCCGATCCGCTCGATCACAGAGAAGATGGGCCGCAGCGCAGGGACGGAGTGGCGCCGGGTCCGACATTCGGAGCGTGAGCGCGGCGGCCCGTCCGGCTTCTGCTCCGGGGGGCGCGACCGGCTGAAAGCGCCGGAGAGGAAGACCCGCGATCTGCGCCGGTGTGAGGAGGTTCCGGGAACGCTCCGCTGAACCACATCGCCGACGCCCGAGGTTCGAGGCTGGCGACAACAGCGCCCACCCGCCCCCCTCTTGCGCCCCCCGCCCTGACCGGCCAAACCGGCGCCATGAGCGGGTTCGTCAGCATCTGGAAGGCCGCGCCGACGCGGGCGGATGTCGGCTTCTTCCTCCGCGCCCTCCTCACCCGCCCGCTCGATATCCCCGGCATCCTCCGGCGGGAGGCGGCGAAGCGCCGCGCCAATCTCCAGGCCCCGCCGGCGGAGGACGCGCTGGGCCTCCGCGCCCTGACCGAGAGCTGGGAGGCCGCGCTCGCCGCCGGCCTCTTCGACGCGCCGCCGGGCCGGGGCGAGGCGCTGGAGATATCGGAGATCGGAGAGCCGCTCGCCCTCCTCTCCGCCCTGCAATCCGCCGCCGCCGTCATCTGGCGGGGCGCGGCGGCGCAGTCCCCCGCGTTTCCGCCCCTCAGCCTCGAAGCCGCGCGTCTCGGCCTCCCCCAACACGCGGACGAGCCGGAGGCGGCGCATGCCGCCCGCCGCGCCTGGGCGGCGCAAGCCGCTCTCTCCCCCGCCCTCCGCGCCCGCCTCCTCGCCCTCGCCGAAGCGCCGATCGGGCCCGCATGAAGCGGCTCCTCGTCGCCAATGTCTGGTTCGCGCCCCGCTCCTATGGCGGCGCGACGATGGTGGCGGAGGCGCTGGCGGCCCGCGTCGCCGCCTCGGGCGAATGGGCGGTGGACGCCCTCTCCTTCTCGAATTACGGCGCATCCCCCCGCCCCGCGCTCTTCCGCACCCGGCTCGCCACCGGCGGCGAACACTGGACGATCAATCTCGGCGGGGAGCGGCCGCGCGACCTCTCGTTCGACAACCCGGAGATGACGGCGGAGATCGCCCGCCTCATCGCCCGGCTGAAGCCGGACGCGGCGCATCTCCACTGCATCCAGGACCTCGGGATCGGCCTGATCGACGCGCTGTACGAAGCGCGCATCCCCTTCCTGCTCTCGACGCATGATTACTGGTGGCTCTGCGAGCGGAGCTTCCTGATGGACTACAGAGGCCGCTTCTGCGGGCAGGAGCGGATCGACCCGAAAATCTGCGCCCCCTGCGTCGAGAACCGGGAGACGCTGGCGCGCCGCCGCGCCCGGGCGCTGGAGGCGCTCTCCCGCGCCGCGCGCATCACCTATCCGAGCCGGGAGGCGCGGCGGCGGCACGAGATCAACGGCGCGCCGGCCGCGCGCGGCGCGCTCCTCCCCAACGGCGTCTCCCCGCCCGGCCCCGGCTTCGCGAAGCGCCCTTCCGCGCGGCTCCGCTTCGGCTATGTCGGCGGGCCGGGGCCGATCAAGGGCTGGCCCGTCATCGAACGCGCCTTCGCCGCGCTCGACCCGGAAAAGGCGGAACTGGTGCTGGTCGACGCCGCGAGGAATGTGGGCGCAAGCTGGTGGAGCGCCTACCGCTTCGGCCCCCTCGCCCGCCATGTCACGGTCGTTCCAGGCTATACGCCGGCGACGGCGGACGAGTTCTACGCCGGGATCGACGCGCTCCTCTTCTTCTCCGCCTGGCCCGAAACCTTCGGGCTGACGACGCGGGAGGCGGCGCTTCGCGATGTCCATGTCGTCGCCACCGATTGCGGCGCGCCCGTGGAGCCGCTGACGGACGGCGAAAACGCCACGATCCTTCCCTTCGGCGCCGGCGCGCGAGAACTCAGCCGCGCCCTCGCCCGGCTCGTGGAGCAGGGCCTGCCGACCCCCGGCCCCGCCGCCCGCGCGAAGCTCGAGGCGGAGGTCGTGGGCCCCGAGGCGCAGGCCGACGCGCTCCTCCGCCTCCTCGGGGAGATCACCGCGCCCGGTTCCGGAGCGCCGAAATCGTCGTCGTCGGGCTGATCGCCTCCACATCCGTCAGGATATGGACGATGGCGGGCTTCCCGCTCGCCCGCGCCCGCGCGAAGGCTTCCGGGAAGTCCTCCGTCTTCTCCACCCGCTCGCCATGCCCGCCATAGGCGCGGGCGAGCGCCGCGAAGTCCGGGTTCACGAGCCGGGTGGCGGAGACGCGGCCGGGATAGTCCCGCTCCTGATGCATCCGGATCGTGCCATAGGCGGCGTTGTCCACCACGAGGACGATCACGTTCAGCCCGTATTGCGCCAGCGTCCCGAATTCCTGCCCCGTCATCTGGAAGCAGCCGTCTCCCGCGAAGCAGATCACCTCCCGCCCCGGATTCCGCGCCTTCGCCGCCACGGCGGCGGGGAGGCCGTAGCCCATCGAGCCCGAGGTCGGCGCAAGCTGCGCACGGAGGTCGCGGAAGCGCCAGAAGCGGTGGACCCAGGTGGCGTAGTTCCCCGCCCCGTTCGTCACCACCGCCTCCGGCGCCACGGCGCGGAGATGGGAGATTATCGGCCCCATCTCCGCCGCGCCCGGCGTCGCCGGCGGCTGGCCGGACCAGCCGAGATAGTCCCCATGCGCCTCCGCCGCCGCGCCGGTCGCCGCGCGGGCGGGGAGCCCGGAGACCGCATCGAGGAAGGCGCCGGGCGTGGCGTTGATCCCGAGTGCGGGGGCGTAGATGCGCCCGATCTCTTCCGCCCCCGGATGGACATGGACGAGCGGCATCTGCGGCGCCGGCATGGTCAGCAGGGAAAATCCCTGGCTCGGCATCTCCGAAAGCCGCCCGCCGAGGAGAATGAGGAGGTCGCTCCCCGCCACGCGCGCCTTCAGCTTCGGGTTCGGCCCGATGCCGAGATCGCCGGCATAGTTCGGATGGTCATGGTCGAAGAGCCCCTGCCGCCGGAAGGTGACGGCGGCGGGGAGGTCGTGCCGCTCCGCGAAAAGCCGCGCCGCCTCCACCGCCGCCGCATCCCAGCGCGAGCCGCCGAGGAGCAGCACGGGCCGCTCCGCCGCCGCCAGCATCGCGCCGAACCGGGAGACATCCGCCGCCGAGGGCGCGGGCGCGGCGACCGTGACGCGCGGGCCGGGCTTCGCCTCCGCCCTGTCCTTCAGCATGTCTTCGGGCAGCGCGAGCACCACTGGGCCGGGGCGGCCCGACATCGCCACATGGAAGGCGTGGGAGAGGACTTCGGGGATGCGGTCCGCATGGTCGATCTCCTCGACCCATTTGGCGAGGTCGCCGAAGGTCTGCCGGTAATCGACCTCCTGGAACGCCTCCCGCCCCTTCATGCGCCGCCCGATCTGCCCGACGAAGAGGATCATCGGCGTCGAATCCTGCTTCGCGACATGAACGCCGGAGGCCGCGTTCGTCGCCCCCGGCCCGCGGGTGACGAAGGCCACGCCGGGCCGCCCCGTCATCTTCCCGTCCGCCTCCGCCATCATCGCCGCGCCGCCCTCGTGCCGCGCGTTCACCACGTCGATCTTCGCGTCATGGAGGGCGTCGAGCACCGCGAGATAGCTTTCGCCGGGCACGCAGAAGACGCGGTCCACGCCCTGCGCCTCAAGACAATCGATC
>JAUIDE010000162.1 GCA_030429105.1 Alphaproteobacteria bacterium | reverse complement strand
CCGACACCCTCGCCCGCATCCCGGACTGCAAGATCAACAGGATCGGCGATCTGCTACCCTGGCGCTACGCCAGATAGCGGTCAGCCCGGACGCTTACGGAAGAGGCGCTGTTCCGCGGCTATATCCTCCAGCAGATGGCGGCGCGGTTTCGTTCTCCGCTCGCCTGGGCCGTGCTGCCCTCGCTGCTCTTCGGCGCGCTGCACTGGCATCCTGCGGCGCCTGGCGGGGGCTTCGCGCTGATGGCGGCGACGGGGCTCGCGGGGCTCGTCTTCGCGCTCGCGACGGCCCGGACGGGGAGCATATACGCCGCCTGGGGGGCGCATTTCGGAGTGAATTGCGGCGCGATCCTCTTCGTCGGCGCGCCGGGCTGGCTTTCGGGCCTCGCCGCCTTCCACTGGGAGGAGGCGGCGCTCGGCGCGCTCGTCGTGGTCGACCTTCTGGGGATCGCCGCGGCGCTTCTCGTTCTCCTCGGCGTCAGCTCATGGCGTCGAGCCGGGCGAGGGCGGCGCTGAGCTTCGCCGCCTCGGCCGCCGCGGCCTCCAGCCTCTCGCGCTGCTCCTCCACCACCTCCTCCGGCGCGGCGGCGAGGAACTTCTCGTTGGAGAGTTTGGCGCGGATGCCGCCGATCTCCTTCTCAGCCTTCTGCGCGGCCTTCGAGAGACGGGCCCGCTCCGTCGCCACGTCGATCACCCCGGCGAGCGGCAGGGCGAGGACGGCGCCGGGGAGCGCGATGGTCGCCGCGCCTTGGGCCGGCCCCTCCGCCATCCCCTCGATCCGCGCGAGCCGGGCGATCAGCGCGGCGTTGGCGTCGAGCCGGGCGCGGGCCGCCGGCTCCGCCTCCAGCACATGGAGCGGCAACTTCGCGCCCGGGTTCACGCCCATTTCGGAGCGGACGGAGCGGATCTCCTCGATTAGCCGGATGGTCCAGTCGATCTCCGCCGCCGCCGCCTCGTCGATCAGTTCCGCGCCATAGGCGGGCCAGTCTCCGTGGACCAGCGGCTTCGCCCGCTCGCCCCAGAGCGCCTCCGTCACGAAGGGCGTGATCGGGTGGAGCATGAGGAGGATCTGGTCGAGAGCCCAGCCCATCGCCGCCCGCGTCTCCTCCGCCGCGGCGCCGCCCTCCGCGAAGAGGGGCTTGGAGAATTCCACATACCAGTCGCAGAAGACCCGCCAGGTATGGGCGTGGAGCGCGTTCGCGGCGTCGTTGAAGCGCAGTTCGGTCAGCGCCCTGTCCACCGCCATCCGCGTCTTCGCCGTCTCGCCCACGATCCAGCGGTTGAGGGGGAGAAGCTTCGCCGCCGGGTCGAAGGCGGCGCCGCCCTTCGCCCCGTTCATCTCCGCGAAGCGGGCGGCGTTCCAGAGCTTGGTGACGAAGTTCCGCCCCGCCTCCACCGCCTGCTCGCCGAGCCTGAGCTGCCTCCGCCCCTGCGCCTCCTGGGAGGCGAGGGTGAAGCGCACCGCGTCCGCGCCGTAGCGGTCGATCAGGTCCAGCGGGTCGATCACATTGCCGACCGACTTCGACATTTTCTTTCCCTTGGCGTCGGTCACGATGGAGTTGATGTAGACGGTGTGGAACGGAACCTCCCCGAGGAATTCCAGCCCCATCATCATCATCCGCGCGACCCAGAAGAAGATGATGTCGTTCCCGGTGACGAGCACGTCCGTCTTGTAATAGCGCGCCAGCTCCGGCGTCTCCTCCGGCCAGCCGAGGGTCGAGAAGGGCCAGAGGGCGGAGGAGAACCAGGTGTCGAGGACGTCGGGGTCGCGCTTGATCCAAACGATCCGATCATCAGGACCTTCACCGATACTGAACTTCCGCTGCTCATCCGCAGATGCGACGGCAACTCTCCATCTATCCCCATAGTAGGCGCGAGCCTTCTCTAGCGCCTCAGCTTCGGACATGGCGCAAAATTGCTCCGGGATAAGCTGAACTGATTCCAACGCTCGGTTCTCAACCGCAGACGGAACACCATCTTCGAACCTTGGCCCATACCAAACTGGAATCTGATGCCCCCACCAGAGCTGCCGCGAGATGCACCACGGCTCAATGTTCTCCATCCAGTGGAAGTAGGTCTTCTCCCAGGCCTCCGGCGCGAAGCTCGTGCGCCTGTCCTTCACCGCCTCCGTCGCCGCCTTCGCCAGCGCCGCCGCGTCCACGAACCACTGGTCCGTCAGCATCGGCTCGATGACGACCTTGGAGCGGTCGCCGAAGGGCTGCATGATCTTCTTCTTCTCGACGAGGGGGATCGGGTTCCCTTCCTCGTCCGCCATCATGACGGCCAGCCCCTCCTCAGTGATCGCGGCGACGACGCGCTTCCGCGCCTCGAACCGGTCCAGCCCGCGATATTCGTCCGGCACGAGGTTGATCGCGTCGATCTCCGCCTCGGTGAAGGCCGCGCCCTCGACGAAGCGCTGAGCCTTGGCCGCCTCCTCCGCATAGGGCGCGCCGTCCGCCCGGAGCGCGGCCTTCGTGTCCATCAGCCGGTAGCAGGGAATGCCGTTCCGCTTCGCGACGCCGTAGTCGTTGAAGTCATGCGCGCCGGTGATCTTCACCGCGCCTGAGCCGAAGGTCGGGTCCGGATACTCGTCCGTGATGATCGGGATGAGGCGCCGGTGTTCCTTCGGGCCGACCGGAATTTCGCAGAGCTTGCCGACGATGGGCGCATAGCGTTCATCCGAGGGATGGACGGCAACGGCCCCGTCGCCCAGCATCGTCTCGGGCCGGGTTGTGGCGATGGCGATGTAGTCGCGGGTTTCGCGCAGGGTCACGTTCCCCTCCGCGTCCTTCTCGACATATTCGTAGGTCTCCCCGCCCGCGAGGGGATACTTGAAGTGCCACATGTGGCCGTCGACTTCGATGTTCTCCACCTCGAGGTCCGAAATCGCCGTCTCGAATTTCGGGTCCCAGTTCACGAGGCGCTTGCCGCGATAGATGAGGCCCTTTTCATAGAGCGTGACGAAGACCTTCAGCACCGCCGCCGAAAGCCCCTCGTCCATCGTGAAGCGCTCCCGCGACCAGTCACAGGAGGCGCCGAGGCGCTTGAGCTGGCCGACAATGGTGCCGCCCGATTGCGCCTTCCACTCCCAGACCTTCGCGGCGAATGCTTCGCGCGTGAAGTCGGTGCGGCGCTGGTTCGTCTTCGCCAGCTCCCGCTCCACCACCATCTGCGTCGCGATGCCCGCATGGTCGAGCCCGGGCTGCCAGAGCACGTCGAAGCCCTGCATCCGCTTCCAGCGGATCAGCACATCCTGCAGCGTGTTGTTGAGCGCGTGGCCGATATGAAGCGAGCCGGTCACGTTCGGCGGCGGGATGACGATGCAGAAGCTTTCAGCCCCCGGCTTCGCGTTGGCGCCGGCGGCGAAGGCGTTCGCCGCCTCCCACATCGCGGCGATGCGCGGCTCCGCCTCGGCGGGGTCGAAGGTTTTCGGCAGCGTCTCTTCGGTCATGGCGGCGTCCGGCTCGGGCTTTTCTGGTCGCCCGGTCCTTAGCGCGGCGCGGCGCAGAGGGAAAGAACCGCCCCGAAGAAGCCCGTCAGAACGGGATCGCCTCTCCGCTGTAGAAGCGGAAGGCGCCGGTGGTGGAGAGGTTCAGTTCGTCGAACCGGACGAGGAGGCCCGCCGCGCTCTCCTCCGCCGAGATGTCGGCCCCGGAGCCGCCCATGTCGGTCCGCACCCAGCCGGGGTGATAGGCGCCCACCGCGATCCCGTCTTCCTGGAGTTCCTTCGAGAGGCAGACGGCGAGGTTGGTCGCAGCCGCCTTCGACGCGCGGTAGATGTAGGCGGAGCCTTTGGCGCGCTCCGTCGAGCCCATCTGCGAGGAGATGACGGCGATCTTGCCCTTCGCGCGCCGGAGCGCGGGCAGGCAGGCGCGGACGGTCATGAAGACTCCGGTGACGTTCACCGCGAAGGTCTCCGCGAAGGCGGCTTCGTCCATCGACGGATCCTCGACGCCGCCGCGCCCCTTCAGGACGCCGGCGTTGCAGACGAGCAGGTCCAGAGCCCGGCCCTCGAGCTGGCCGGTGAGCGCCGAAAGGTCGCTGGCGTCCGTCACGTCGAGGCGAACGGGCTCCAGCCCCTCACCCGCCGGGCCGCCTGCGCGGGCGCAGGCGATCACATGGTCGCCCCTCGCGGCGAATTGGCGCGCCATTTCGAGGCCTACGCCGCGGTTCGAGCCTGTAACGAGAACGAGCGCCATCGGAATCCCTCTTTTTCCGGCTTCAGGCGGTCTATTCGCCCCGCTGGAGCCCCGGCGCAAGCCCCGAAGCCGGCCCCGCACCCGCAGGTTGCGGGTGAAAACCGCTCGCCAAGTCGATTTCGCGGTTTTCTTGGCCGAAATCTTCACTAATAAGGGGTCGCGGCCGTGACGCGAAGATGAGCCGCGCGAACGAAGGCAGGAGAACCGATATGGAAAAGAAGTCCGACGTCGTGGCCGCCGTTGCGGCCGGTGCGGGCCTGACGCAGGCCCAGGCCGCGGCCGCGATCGAAGCCTATTCCGCAGCCGCGCTCGGCGCGCTGAAGGCCGGGGGCTCCGCGGTCCTTCCCGGGCTCGGCAAGTTCACCGCCGCGCACAAGGCCGCGCGCGAGGGCCGCAACCCGCGCACCGGCGAGACGATGACCTTCGCCGCGAAGACGAGCGTGAAGTTCAAGCCGGCCAAGGCGGCGACGGACGCCGTCAACTGACGCGGTTGAATGACCGGCCCGGGCGGCCTCATGGCCGCCCACTCGCGGGTGTA
Organism: Alphaproteobacteria bacterium; assembly: GCA_030429105.1. GTDB lineage: Bacteria > Pseudomonadota > Alphaproteobacteria > Rhodobacterales > Rhodobacteraceae > Pikeienuella. Next base: position 315 of record JAUIDE010000162.1, on the reverse strand, counting down.
GCTCAATGGTAGAGCCGCAGCCTTCCAAGCTGAAGATGAGGGTTCGATTCCCTTCACCCGCTCCACGCATTCGCCGCGAGATGCGGCCCTGAGGCCTCCGGCGCGCCGGCCGCTGTTTTCCCTGTTGCCTCGACATCGTTTATCCCCTATTGCGCCGCCCGGAACGAAGGGCGCGCCGCGCGCGCGAAGGCAAGTCAGGGACCTGACAAGATGGCGAAAGCGAAGTTCGAGCGGACGAAGCCGCACTGCAACATCGGGACGATCGGTCACGTCGACCACGGGAAGACGTCGCTGACGGCGGCGATCACGAAGTAT
>JAUIDE010000161.1 GCA_030429105.1 Alphaproteobacteria bacterium | reverse complement strand
CTCGATCACCTACGAGAAGGGCCGTGTGGTGCAGTCCAACTTCACCGACTACGACGTGGTGCGGTCGGACAATTACCCGCTCAACGTGGTGACCCACATCATCCCGCACGGGTTCGACGATCACTCGACGGGGGTGGGCGAGCCGGGCGTTCCGCCCGTCGCCCCCGCCATCGCCAACGGCCTCTTCCACGCCACCGGCCAGCGCAAGCGGAAGATGCCCTTCACGCTCGAAGCCTGAAGCAAGCGGCGCGGCCCACGCCGCCGCGCCCCGAAACCAACGCCGCCCCCCAACAGGGGGCGGCGCCTTCGTCCCGCTCGAACCTTCCGCCAGTCAGGTTCTCGCGAAGCAGCGCACCACGCCGCCGCCGGGCCTCGGGGTCGGCTCGGGGCGTTCCCGCGTACAGCGCGCCTCGGCGATGGGGCAGCGGGGTTGGAAGGCGCAGCCCTTCGGCGGGTCGATCGGGCTCGGCACCTCGCCGGCCATCGGCGCCCTGTCCCTACGGGGCGCGGTCAGGTCCGGGATCGTGTCGAGGAGGAGGCGGGTATAGGGATGCGAGGGGGCCTCGAAGAGCGCCGCCTTCGGCGCCATCTCCACGATCCTGCCCAGATACATCACCGCGATGACATCGGCCATGTGCCGGACGACGGAAAGATCGTGGCTGATGAAGAGATAGGTGAGCCCGAACTCCTTCTGCAGCCGCTTCATCAGGTTGAGGATCTGCGCCTGCACCGAGACGTCGAGCGCCGAGGTCGGCTCGTCGCAGACGAGGAATTCCGGTTCGCCCGCGAGAGCCCGCGCGATGGAGATGCGCTGCCGCTGCCCCCCGGAGAATTCGTGCGGGAACTTGCGCCCGTCGCGCGGGGAAAGACCCACCGTCTCGAGCAGCTCGTCCACGCGTCGCGCGACCTCGGGCGTGGGGCGCGCGCGGTCCAGCGTCCGGATCGGCTCGGCGACGATGTCCGCCACTCGCCAGCGCGGGTTGAGGCTGGCGTAGGGGTCCTGAAAGATCATTTGGATGCGCCGCCTGTCCCCCATGAAGGCAATGGAGCCCTCTGTCGGGCGGATGAGCCCGGTGACGAGCTTCGCCACGGTGGATTTGCCGCATCCCGACTCGCCGACGAGGGCGAGCGTCTCTCCGCGGGCGATGCGGAAATCCACGCCGTCCACGGCGTTCAGGATCTGCCGCGGCCGCCGCTCGATTACCCTGTTGAGCCAGGGCGCGGAAACGTCGAACCGGCGGTGGAGGCCCGCCGCCTCCACGAGCGTTTCGGGCTTCATGCGGCGGCCCCTCTGTCATCCGCGCCGGCTTCGAGCCAGCAGGCCGAGGCGCCGCCGAAGAGGGGCGGCCGCTCCGTCCGGCAGCGCGGCGTCGCGCGCCCGCAGCGCGGGTTGAAGGCGCAACCGGGCGGGATCGCGTCGAGCCGTGGCATGGAGCCTGGTATCTGCGTCAGCGCCTCCACGTCGCGCCGGAGGCTCGGGATCGAGCCCATCAGACCCTGCGTGTAGGGATGGCGCGGGCGGCGCACGACCTCGGCCACCGGTCCGATCTCGGCCAGCCGCCCGGCATAGAGCACCGCCACGCGGTCCGCCGTCTCCGCGATCACGCCCATGTCATGCGTCACCAGCATCGCCGCCATCCCGCGGTCCCGGCAGAGCCGCTTCAGCAGGGCGAGGATCTGCGCCTGGATCGAAACGTCGAGCGCGGTGGTCGGCTCGTCCGCAATGATGAGTTCGGGCTCACCCGCGAGCGCGAGCGCGATGACGATGCGCTGCCGCATGCCCCCCGAGAACTGGTGCGGATAATGGTCGATCCGGCTCTCCGCCGCCGGGATGCCGACTTCCCGCATCAGGGCGAGCGCGCGGGCGCGGGCCTCCGCCTTCCCGAGCCGGAGATGCAGGCGGATCGTCTCCGCGAGCTGCGCGCCGACGGTGAAGAGCGGGTTGAGGCTGGTCAGCGGATCCTGGAAGATCGCGCCGATCCGCCGGCCGCGGATCGCCTCCAGCGCCCGGTCGGAGAGCCCGTCGATCCGTTCGCCTTTCAGGCGGATCTCGCCCGCGGCGATGCGGCCCGGCGGCTCGATCAGGCCGAGAATGGCCATGCCCGTCATCGACTTGCCCGCGCCGCTCTCGCCCACCACGCCGAGCACCTCGCCTCGCATGATGGAGAGGGAGATGTCGTCGACCGCGACGAGGGCGCCGGCGCGGCTGGGGAACTCGACGCGGAGATTGCGGACCTCGAGAACGGGGTCGCTCATGGCCCGGGCTCCACGGGGAAGGAGGACTCGAAGATCGCCGTGACCGGCGGGTGGCCGAGCGTCCGCTCCGGATATTTCGCTATGAGCCCGTCGAACTGCGCTTGCGCCCGCGCCATGTCCGCCGCCTCGTCCACGCCGGGGATGAGGCCGCCGGCCATGATCCGCCGCCCCTCCACGAACACGTCAGAGACCCGGGCGCGCGGCCCGGCGGCGAGGATCGTCTGGATCGGGTCGGGGACGCGGAGCGTGACGTCCAGCGGGATCACGACGGCGTCCGCCCGCGCGCCCTCCGCCAGCCTCCCGAGGTCCGGGCGGCCGAGCGCGTCTGCGCCGCCGGCCGTCGCCGCGTCCCAGATTTCCCCGGCGCGGAGCGCGAGCGCGTCGCCCTCCACGAGGCGGCAAAGCATGAGGCCGAGTTGCATGTTGTGGATCATGTCGGGCGGCCAGGTGTCCGTCCCCATCCCGACCGTCACCCCCATGTCGATCAGCCGCCGGAGGCTTCGGAGCGCGGAGCCGTGCCGGGCGGAGACGAGCGGGCAATGGACGATGGCGGCGCCGGCGTCCCTCACGATTTCGAAGTCGCGGCCGGTCGCCTCCGTCCCGTGCGGGAGGAGCCAGCGCGGGGAGAGGACGCCGAGCCGCTCCAGCCATTCCGCCGGCGTGCAGCCGTGAAGCTCGCGAACGAGGCGGATCTCCGTCGCGCCCTGGAGGCAGTGCTGGCGCACCGGCGCGCCCATCTCCGCGGCGATCGCCGCCGTGCGGGTCAGGAGCGCTTCGGTGCAGGTCTCGATCCGGTCCGGCGCGAACATCGCACGGATGCGCCCGCCGGCGCGACCGTCGATCCGCTTCGCGAAGGCTGCCGCTTCTTCCAGCCCGGCGAGGCCGCGCGCCTCGTCGAAGACGGCGCGGATCTCCCCGCGCTCGTCCACGACCTGCCCGCCCGTCCGGTAGGCGGGGCCGAGCCAGACGCGGAGGCCGAGCGCCTCCGCCGCGTCCGCCGCCGCCTCGAACTCGCCCGCTGTTTCGCCCCATTCGCGGTAGAAGAGCGAGGCGATGGGCAGCGCGCTTGTGATCCCCGCGCGGATCAGCGCTGCGAAGGCGAAGCGCTTCTGGAAGGCCAGTTCCGCCTCGGAATACATCTCGTAGGGACCGCGCGCGACATAGCTGTCGGGCCAGACGCGGCCCTTCGCGGAGCCCGGCCCGTTGTCGAGCCCGAGGATCGTCGTGTCGAGGTCGGAGAGCGCGTCTAGATCGACGAAGCCGGGGGAGATCAGCGCCGGCCCGAAATCGAGCCGCTCCGCCACCTCGCCCGCGAAGCCGTGGCCGGCGAAGACGACCGCGCCGCCCTCGAACACGACCTCCCCGCGCGGCAGGAGCCGCCGCCGCCCGCCGGTCTCGGCGAGGAGCCAGTCGGCGGTGAGGAGCGTCCGCCTCACGGCGCCTCGGCGATGCAGGCGCCGTCCCGCGCGACGATGCGGCCGCGCTTGACGACGAGGTTCCGCTTCGGGCGGGAGGCGACGGCGTCTGCAATGGCCTCGCCCTCCACCAGCACGCAGTCGCCGAGGCAGCCGGGCGCGAGGCCGTAATCCGAGCGCTCCATCACCGCCGCGCCGCCGTAAGTGCAGACGTCGAGCGCCGCCTCCACCTCGTCGTCACGGCGGAAATTGTTCCGCTGGGCGACGAACATCGCCCGCTCCAGCATGTCCGCGTTCCCCCACGGCCCCCATGTGTCCCGGATGCCGTCGCTGCCGGAGCAGACGACGACTCCGGCGCGGCGAAGCTCCGCCACCGCCGGCGCCGTGACCGCCGCCGGGCCTGTCGTCATGATGTGGATTCGGGCCTTCGCCAGCCGCTCCGTCAGCTCCGCGACATAGGCTCGGTCCGGCATGCCGAGGCAGAAGGCGTGGCTGATCGTGACATGGCCCTGCATGCCAAGCGCCTCCGTCCGCTCGATGATCAGCTCCATGGAGAAGCCGCCCATTGTGTCCCGCTCATGCAGGTGGATGTCCACCGGCTTGCCGTATCGCTCCGCGAGGGCGAAGACGAAGTCGAGATGGCCCTTCGGGTCCCGGTCGATCCCGCAGGGGTCGAGCCCGCCGACGACCTCGCAGCCGAGCTTCATGGCCTCCTCCATGAGGTCGGTCGTGCCGGGGCGGATCATCATGCCGGATTGCGGGAAGGCGACGAGTTCGATGTCGATCAGGTCGGCGAGCTTGTCCCGCGTCGCCATGACGCCCTCGATCCCTTCGAGCATCTGCACGGTGTCCACGTCCACATGGCTGCGGATATGGGTCGAGCCGTTGGCGACGGAGAGGATCGCCTGCCGTTCCGATTGCCGCTGCGGCTCCATGCCGAGGCGCTTCTTCGACTCACGCTCGTTGGTAATCTTGTCGATCAGCCGCGGGCCGACCTCGTTGCGATACCATGGCAACCCGAGCAGCGACTTGTCGAGATGGGTATGCGCCTCCACGAGGCCGGGAATGAGGAGCGCGCCGCCGCCGTCCTCCACCGCCACGCCCGCCGGCGCCGCGGCGCCCTCCGGCGCGAAGCGGCCGTCGAGGATCAGCACGTCCCGCGCGGGGCCGGCCATCGGCCGGACGTTCGTCAGGAGGAGGGATGCGGCCATGGGGTCACCTTAGCTTCGGGTTGAGCGCGTCGCGCAGCCAGTCCCCGATCAGGTTGACCGAAAGGACGATGAGGCAGAGCTGCGCGGCGGGGAAGACGACGACCCACCAGAGGCCGGAAAAGAGGAACTGGTTGCCGACCCGGATCAGCGTGCCGAGCGAAGGCTGGTCCGGCGGCATCCCGAC